>NZ_JAUORQ010000012.1:0-157802 GCF_030548085.1 Agarivorans sp. 2_MG-2023 | reverse complement strand
GGGGCTATAGCTCAGCTGGGAGAGCGCTTGCATGGCATGCAAGAGGTCCGCGGTTCGATCCCGCGTAGCTCCACCAAATTTCCTTTTTGTTATTCCTATGTAATGGTTTGCTCACACCTGTGAGGCATCTATTCATTCCCCTTTGCTGTGATTATCCCCCACAAAACACTAAACTGTTTTTGTTGTTTACTCCACAGAGCAGTCCTTATGTTGTTAGCAAACCTTAGGTCCAAAACACTGTGTTTACTCGGCTTGCTTAGTATTGTTAGTTCAGTACAGGCCGAGCCACTGCCTACCCGCGATCATGCCGCTCAGGCTCTAGCCGCCAGTTATAACCTCCAATCGCCAAGCTTTGAAGACAAAGCGCTTGCCAGCCATGCCAGTGCGCAGGGCGATGTAGTTCACTATCAGCTTACTTTGCCCAATACCGCCTCAAATCAACAAGTGCAACAGCTTGCTGCCCAACTTAATAATGATATTTGCAAGTATGACCAAGACGCTTTGTACCGAGGGGTAAGGGTTAAGCTAAGTATTAACTCGGGCGACGGCTCGCTGCTTTACCAAAGTATTCAAAGTGATAACAACTGCTCGCGTTTGCCTTATTAGGTGGAGTGTTTAGGCTCTATTGGCTTCAGCCAATAAGGGTGTATATTTAGTTTACTAATTATTCGATTAGTTGATAGCTTGCGGTGATATCGCCGCGCTTATCGTCTATCCTCTTGATAAGAAAAGTGTATTGAGGAGCTGAAAGTATGTCTTTTACAAATACCATCGAATCCATGTGTCCAATTGCCCGCGGGCCAGATCACCGTAACTCGCCCATCCCTATGGAAGGGAAGTGGGTGAACGCGATTGAAGTCACCGACATCTCGGGGTTATCTAATGGTGTGGGGACTTGCGCACCGCACCAAGGCGCCACCAAAGTATCCATCAATGTTAAAAACGGCATCATTGAAGAATGCTTGATTGAAACGGTGGGCTGTTCAGGC
Source organism: Agarivorans sp. 2_MG-2023 (assembly GCF_030548085.1). NCBI lineage: Bacteria > Pseudomonadati > Pseudomonadota > Gammaproteobacteria > Alteromonadales > Alteromonadaceae > Agarivorans > Agarivorans sp. 2_MG-2023. The sequence continues at coordinate 156,813 of NZ_JAUORQ010000012.1, read as the reverse complement.
ATGACACACTCCGCTGCTATGGCTTCGGAAATACTCACTGGCAAAACCATACTCGAAGCACTCAATACCGATTTAATTTGTGATGCCATAAACGTTGCCATGCGCGCAGTATTTGAAAACTTGGCTTATGGTCGCAGCCAAACCGCTTTCTCCGAAGGTGGTTTACCGGTGGGCGCTGGCCTAGACGATTTAGGCAAAGGTTTACGCTCGCAAGTGGGCACCGCTTATGGCACAAAAGCCAAAGGCGCGCGTTACTTAGAGCTAGCCGAAGGCTACGTAACCCGCATGGCCCTAGACGAAGACAACGAAATTATCGGTTACGAAATCGTTCAAATGGGCAAAATGATGAGTGCCATTGCCGACGGAACAGATGCAAACAAAGCCTTAGACGACAGTAAAACGCATTACGGTCGGTTTGAAGATGGTGTTCAATTTGTTGATCCAAGAAAAGTATAGGGAGCAAAATAATGGTCGAATTTGAAGGCATTGAGCGCCGTATCGAGCGGATCAATCAAGTATTAGCCCAGTACCAAATAGAATCTTTAGAAGCCGCTCACGGACTGTGTCATGCACGCGGCTTTGATCCACACGCCATTGTATTAGAAACCCAACCTATTGCTTTTGAGAACGCTGCCTGGGCCTATGTATTAGGTGCAGCTATTGCGATAAAGAAACAAGATAAAACTGCCGAGCAAGCGGCACTGTCGATTGGCGAAGGCCTGCAAGGTTTTTGTGTACCTGGTTCAGTGGCCGACCAACGAAAAGTGGGCTTAGGGCATGGGCAATTAGCCTCGCGGCTACTGTCTACTCAGTCTGATTGTTTTTGTTTTTTAGCCGGTCATGAATCTTACGCAGCAGCCGAAGGCGCAATTAAAATTTCGGAGTATGCCAACCAAGTAAGAAGCAAACCGCTACGGCTCATTCTAAATGGCTTAGGGAAAGACGCAGCCTACATGATTGCCCGTATGAACGGCTTTACCTATGTGCAAACTCAGTTTGACTACCAAACGGGTGAGCTGAATATCACTCGAGAAAAAGTATTTGGTAAAGGCCACCGAGCCAGCATTCGCTGCTATGGTACCGACGATGTAGTAGAAGGCGTTGCGGTAATGCATCACGAAGGGGTAGATATATCCATTACTGGTAACTCCACCAATGCCGCGCGTTTTCAGCACCCCGTAGCGGGAACCTACAAAAAAGAGCGTTTGTTATTAGGTAAAGAGTATTTCTCGGTAGCGTCGGGCGGCGGCACTGGCCGCACTATGCACCCCGACAACGTAGGCGCTGGCCCAGCCTCTTATGGTTTAACCGACACCATGGGCAGAATGCATTGCGATGCGCAATTTGCTGGTTCATCCTCAGTGCCCGCTCACGTAGAAATGATGGGGTTGGTTGGCATGGGCAATAACCCCATGGTGGGTGCGAGTGTGGCGGTGAGTGTAGCGATTGAGCAAGCTCAATAAGGTTCAGTAATAGCTCTCTAACTCAAAAGCCGCTATATAGCGGCTTTTGTTGTTTCAAGAACGCTTGAATTACACGAAAAGCTTAATAAAGAGAGTGTACTTAGCGCTTGATGCCCCCAGTAGCTGCTAACAAGTTTTTGGATAGAAATTAGTTTCAGAGAATCGAGCATTAGCGATTCATGAATAACTAAAAGTAAGGCAAATAGCTGAACTGGACGTCCAACGAAGATAAGGAGAAGCTCTACTTAAAACAGCCTATACAAGACAATTCACTCTTTCCTTAATAGACCATCAAACTCTGTAGCTAACACCGCTTGACCTTTCTCTTTTCTAAATAATGTCACGTAAATGCTAATCACATCACAGGGCGATAGTTTTGCTATTTTGGTGGTAGCTCCTCGCTTGTCGATTAGCTTCCTTACAGCATTTTTTGCTGCCACACTAACATTCATTCGTCTCTTAACTCGTCGATAATCTGAATTAGTTTGCTGACACAATTTGTGAGTTGTGATCATCTTACCGTCGTATTCAATGAGGTGCTTTTTTGAAATAAGTGGCTGTGGTCTAGTTACCTCTGTTGCAAATATCGCGACAGCTAAACAGGCCTAGTGATTAATCATCCCCTAACCGCTTAAGAAATATAACAATATTAAAATGGGGTATCAATTAGAGCAAATCGCAATATCCCACACTACAATTGTGGGATCTATATCGCACTGGCTGAATATTCCTCGTGTCCGATTGTCTCAAAGGTGATTGCAACCAATATACTATTATGAAAATAGGCGTATATATTCTCGAAACATAACCTGTTTGGAGAATAATATGTCGATAGGAAGCGTTGTTGGCTGGGCTAACAAGCTAAAGAAGAACCTCTGGTGGCGTCACGCTCTCAGATTGGCAGCAAATAAAGGCGAACTTGATGACGGTGATTTGCAATTACTGTTTGCTCTTTCTAAAGAAGAAGCAGGTTTGCAACCACAAAGTGATGCTTATGCGGCCAGCATAGCTTTACTAGATCTAGCAGGCTTTGGCGAAGAAAAGCATCCAGTAAAATTGGCATGTATTAGCAACGTTGCTAATGTTTCAGCGCTTGCCCCGAACAAATCTATTGCATTTGAAAGCGAAGGACTGACCGCAGTTTATGGCGATAATGGTTCGGGTAAATCTAGCTATGCAAAGATTTTAAAGAACGCCTGTCTTACTCGCGGTAGTACTCCAAAAATCCTCTCGAACATCTACGACGCACAAACTGGTGAGCCTGCTGCGGACATTTCTCTTTTGATTGGCGGGAACAAGCACGACATTCCATGGCTTCTCTCTGGAAACTCACATGAAGACTTAAAATCGATTCGAATTTTTGACAACACTTCGGCGGCGCATTACATCTCTGACGAGGACTCGATTGATTACAAGCCTGCGGGAATGAAATTATTGTCTCAGCTAATGAGGGCTTGTGATTATGTAAGAGCCGCAAACGATTCAGAGAAAAGACCATATAACGTTGCCGCTCCGTTACCTCAATGTAGACCCGGAGGTAAAACAGCGGCGTTTGTATCTGGCTTGTCTGGCGCCACAGAATCAGAGGTCGTTGATGCCATCTGTCTGAGCAAAGAGGAAGATGAATCAATCTCAGTATTAAAAGCAGAGCTTGTTAAGCTGCAGACCAGTACACCTGAGCAGCTTAGAAAAGGGTTTAGTGACAGTCGAAAAGAGCTAACCCCTCTTAGTACTTACTTTAATCAACTAAGAGCCAAACTCGATGAAAAGCAGTTTGAGACGATAAAACTCAATTACAATGACTATCAAACTAAAGAGGCAGCAGCAGAGATAGCTCGCAAGCAGGCAATTGAAGGTCACGAACTATCAGGCATTTGCTCACCTGAGTGGAGAGAGATGTGGAATCACGTTCAGACATTCGTACTAAAACATAATGCGGCATTATCGTTCCCAGCAGCAGCGGGCGAAGCCTGCCCTACTTGCTTGCAACCTGTCTCGGAAGCATCTGCCGAAAAACTAAAGCTATTTAACGACTATCTGCAAGATAAAACTCAGATGGAAGCCAGCAAGGCCAAAGTTAAATTTGATAGTTCAATTGCGGCTCTAAGGCTACTGTCATTCAACCTAAAACCTTATGAGTTTATTCTAGGCAAGGTGGCTGAATTTAATCCAGAAATCAGTAAGAGTTTTAACGAACTGGAAGAGTCGTTCAAAGTTCTCTATTCGAATCTTACTAAACAGGTACCGGACTTCTCTATTGTTCCAATTGATTACAAAGCGCTAGATTGGATCAACGGGCAAATTGTCTCTTTAAAGGCCAAAGAAGATGCAGTTAAAACCAATGAGGGGTTAACTAAGCAGATCGTTACTGCGTCGCAGGCTATTAACGAACTTGATGACAGAAAGCTGTTTACATTATCTAAGCAAAACATTCTCCACGAGATTGAGCGCCTGAGGATGATTGGTTTATATAACGCTGTCACTCAATCTTGCTTATCAACAATCATAACCACTCAAACAAATAACATTGCCAAAATGGGTGCTATTGGCGATCTAAGCAAAGTGTTTGAGGCTGAGTTGAAGAAACTTGAGTTTAGAAACTTCGATGTAGGCACTGAAACTCGCGGCTCTCGCGGCAAGCAAATGTTGAAGTTTAGTATGACAGGCAAGCGAAACAACATTGCTGACATCGCCAGTGAAGGCGAGCAAAAGTGCGTTGCTTTGGCTGGGTTCATGGCTGAACTTATTGTTGATGACCGAAAATCAGCGATTGTTTTTGATGACCCAATTAACTCTCTCGATCATAAGTGGCGAAGAAAGTTTGCTGCCCGCATCGCAGAGGAAGCACAAAGCCGTCAGGTCATTGTGTTTACCCATGACATGTCATTTTTAGTCATGCTCGGAGAGGCAACTAAAAAGGCCAATTCGAAGTACTCGGCTATTTCAATTGTTAAACGTGGGAAACTTGCTGGGTTCCCTACATCTGAGCCACCGTGGGATGTTAAATCAACAGGCGATCGAGTCAAAGATCTAAACAAGATAATGGTTCCTTTGAAGCAGCTTGAAGATGCCGGAGATGTTGACGGCTACGAAGCTATGGCCAAGTTAACGTATAACAAGATGCGTGAAACATGGGAAAGGCTTGTTGAGGAATGGCTATTCAAGAAAGTCGTGGAAAGATTTGGTCGAAGTGTGAAAACACAAAGCCTCAAGGATGTTGTCGAAAAGGGAGGTATCACCCCAGAAGACTATGCTGCCATAGAGGAAGGCATGTCTAAGTGCAGTACTTTTATGTATGGACATGACCAAGCGCCTGAGCTGAATGAAGGCGTTCCTGACTTTGCTGAAGTTGCAGATGATTTCGAGAAGCTAAAGGCCTACTTTGCTGCACTAAAAGCGCGCAGAACCAAAAAATAGCGCTTAAATGATAAAAAAAGCTCACTTCGCGAGAGGTGGGCTTTTTTAACCTAGAGTGGAGATAGTTATTATGATATCTGATTGCACATGTGGTACATGCCGCATCGCTTGTTTGGGTCTCTGTCTTTCTTAGGTTCTGGTTTAAGCTCTGGCTTCGGTTCTTTAAATGCAGGGCAACTTTTACTTTTTTTAATAGAGTTAATTTTGGTTCATCGCGGATTAGCGGGAACTAAAAACAAAAACAGTAGTAAGTGACATGGTTTAGTCGCCGAACAAAAATCATACACAAACTACCGTTTCCATGCCGAATCATACTTTCCTATCTTCATTCTGGGCAAGCTTTCAAATCGATTTCTTGGCCCACACAATAACAAGCCTGAGATTAGTTAATATAAGTCCTGAAATTTTCAGGGCTTATAACTATTAAACACCGGATAACTTTTAGTAAGGGAAATGTAAATGAATAGCTTGTTAATGAGTAATTACTCTATCTGATAAAGGGGCACAAACGAGTTAGAAGTCTTAGTTGAATAGCCAATACACTCATCCAATAAGCAGTTTCACTGCCGCGAACAAAATTAGCACTCTAATCGCCCAGGTCATTTGTTTGAGGTTTATCTTTTTAAGGATAAGAAAGCCTAAGGCGCAACCGACAAATAAACTGGGAAGGGCGCTTAAGCTGGTTTTGGCGGTGTCGAGGTTTAGTAAGCCAATGCTGATTAGCATGGGGACTTTAGCCACATTCACTAATCCTGCTACCCAAGCGCGGGTGCTTACGTAACTGGTTTTGCCAAGTTGTTGCTGCATCATATACAGGCTAATGATTGGACCGGCTGAATTGGCTGTCATGCTAATAAAACCGGCAAACATGCCTGCGCCAGCCGCTACGCTTGAGTGTTTCATGCATTGTGATTTCCCTCTCTCTAAATATACGCTTAAGAAAAGCATTCCCAGCACTATGCCACCAATAGCGGTGGTAAATTTGCTAGGGTCTAGTTGAGACAACAAGGCGGTGCCCGCTGCGCAACCCACCACCATAAACGCTAATAAACGGAGCAGTATTCGCCATTTTATTTGAGTTCTATACACCACCATGGTGAGCAAGTCGGTAAGTAAAAACATGGGAATAAGTATCGCTAAGGCTTGCCCGTCGGGGTAAGCAATTAACAGCAGGGGCAAAATTAAGGCGCCCATACCGCCGATAGAAAATTTAGAAATGCCGGTCAACAAGGCAACAATATGAAGAATAATCAGTGAGCTATCCACATAACCTCTACTACTTGTGAATGTGGGCGTAGGGTAACAAAATAGATGAACGTAAAATAATGACTTTTTCGTATCAACTTGATTGTTTTTATCTATCTAGATTAAGCTTGGATAAAGCGGTCTGCTAATAGGCTTACTAGATGAATCATGAACAGTTACGGGCATTTGTGGCAGTTGCTAGGTTAGGGAGTTTTAGGGCGGCGGCGTTGCACTTAAACAAAACTCAGCCCACGGTGAGTGCCTCGGTAAAAAACTTAGAGCAGCAGTTCTCTATTTTGCTGTTTAATCGTGATGCGTATCGGCCTAGCTTAACTGCTGAGGGCGAGGCCTTTCTTAGCAAAGCTAAAAGCTTACTTAAGCAAGCCAATGAGCTTGAACTATTAGGGCATGAGTTAGCACAAGGTGCTGATCCTGTTCTTACCCTCACGTTAAGCCCTATGTGTTACTTGCCGCCCTTAGTGAGCCAAATTCAAGGCTTTGGGCAAAGCCACCGCAATATGCAGCTTACCTTGGGTACCGGGCATTTATCCGGCATTTTGGAACCTTTGTTAAAGCAGCAATCTGATTTAGCGCTGGCGCCTAATATTGGATTAGATGGCCGTTTTGATTTTATTGAGGTGAGCCAAATCACCATGATAACGGTGGCGGCTAAGGGCTACATTGAGCAGGCTAGTGGCAGCATAAAACACAGTGAATTACGGACTAAGCCACATATTTTGTTGGCCGATTCTGGCTCAGAACAGCCCTTGGATAACGTAAACGTTATTGCTGGTGGCCAACGCTGGTTTGTGAATGATTATCACCTTAAAAAAGAGCTACTACTGGCAGGGATGGGCTGGGCGCGTATTCCTGAACATATGATTAAACAAGAGTTGCAGCAAGGCTTGCTGGTGCCGCTTAAGGTTGAGCAATTTTCCTCAAGCAGCCAAGTTCCTATTTACCTGATTAAGTTGCGCGAGCGAGCGGATAAAGAGATTGTACGGGCTTTTTGGCAATCATTTAGCCAATAAAAAAGGGAGCCTAGGCTCCCTTTTAAACACTAATGGTTTGAAATTAAAGAACCATTGATAAGAACTGTTTTAGCCTTGGGTGGCTAGGGTTGTCGAAGAAGTTCTCCGGAGACTCTTCAACTAAGAGTTCACCGTCTTCCATAAACAATACGCGGTCGGCCACTTCACGGGCAAAGCCCATTTCGTGGGTAACCACTACCATGGTCATGCCGTCGGCGGCTAATCCTTTCATTACGTCTAGCACTTCGCCAACCATTTCAGGGTCAAGCGCTGAGGTAGGCTCGTCGAATAACATAATATTAGGTTGCATTGCCAATGCACGGGCAATCGCTACACGTTGCTGCTGGCCGCCAGACAAGTGAGAAGGGTAGTTAGCCATTCGGTCGGCCAAGCCAACTTTTAGCATTAAGGCTTTGGCTTCATCTTCTACTTGTTGCTTAGGTCGTTTTGCCACTTTTAAAGGGGCGAGCATTACATTGCCCAAAGCTGTTTTGTGCGGAAATAGGTTAAAGTTTTGGAACACCATGCCTACTTCTTCGCGCAAGCTATTAATGTTGGTGTCTTTGGCGTACATATCGGTTCCGTCGATATGTACCGAGCCACTGCTTACGGTTTCTAGCTGATTAAGGGTGCGTAAAAAGGTTGATTTGCCAGAGCCTGATGGCCCAACTATCACCACCACTTCGCCGCGGTTTACCGTGGCTGATACATCTTTAAGTGCGTGGCAGCCATTGGGGTAAATTTTGTTAACCTTTTTTGCAACGATCATGTCGTCGCCTTGATAATCTTTAGTCACTGGCAGCTAACCTCTTTTCTAAGCGTTGAATAGCCCAAGACAGGCTGCTGGTAAGTACTAGGTAAAGCAGGGCAACGGTAAACCACACTTCAAAGGGGGCAAAACTACCACTAACTACCTCTCGGCCAGCTTTGGTTAAGTCGGTGATTGAGATAACCGATACCAATGACGAGTCTTTAATTAAGTTAATAAACTGGCCAGCCATAGGCGGCAAGGTGCGCTTAAAGGCCTGCGGTAAAATCACGTTTACCATGGCTTGCGGGTAGTTCATGCCCAATGAGCGGGCGGCTTCCATTTGCCCTTTCGGAATAGACTGAATACCGGCTCGAATAATTTCTGCTACATAAGCGGCAGTGAATACCGACAAGGCAATAACACCTGCGGTAAAGCGCTCTAAATCGAATACCGTTCCAATGAAGAAATATACAATGAAAATTTGCACCAGCAAGGGGGTGCCACGAATAATTTCAATGTAGGTAATGGCTAGCTTACGCAAGGCTGGGTTGTCGGCGATGCGCATCAAACCAATCACTAAACCAAGCAAAATGGCAAAAACCAATGAGAACAGTGAGATTTTTATGGTAACAATAAGGCCTTGGGTTAGCGGGCCAATGCGCCATTGTTCTGAAGACGCAAGCTGGTCGCCCTCAAACACCAAGTCACCTTCGTACACTGTGATGTTTTCATAGTCGGTTAGATCGACCAGTAAGTCACCGGCGTCTGATACTAGCTGTAAGTGTCCGGCGGCATTGCTGGTTATGCTGCCGTCTTGTGGGGCCGCCACGCTGGCCGCTTCGTTATTTACAATATAAGGAACTACACGTTGCCAGTTCCAGTTGTAGTCGATTTTTTCACCCGACAGGTAAATAAGGCCACACAGGCTAAGTAAAATGGCCACAAAAACGCCATTCCACAATATTTTGCTTGCTTGAGTTTGCATCTAAAGCTCTTTATCTATTATTGGTTTTTACTTTAAGGGCGTGGTTAAGCACACCCATAAAGAAAAGTGGCTGATAAGGCAGCCACTTGAGTCTTTCTATTGTACTTGTTTTAACCAAGCATCATCTTTAAACCACTTGTCGTAAATGCGGTCGTAGGTGCCATCACCTTTAATTTGACGCAAGTAACCGTTCAAGAAGTTTAAGAAATCAGGATCGCCTTGGCGTACCGCCCAACCAAGAGGTTCAAAAGTGAACGGCTGGTCTAGGTGAGTAAGCTGACCTTGGTTTTCTGCTGCGTAAATAGCATTAAACGGTAAGTCGTAGATGAAGGCATCGGCTTTGCCGTTGGTGACTTCAAGTACTGCTTCAGATTGGGTTTCAAACAAGTTTACTTTGGCTTTAGGAATGTAACGCTTAATTGCGCCTTCACCGGTAGTACCTAGTTTAGTTACAACAGTGTATTGGTCGCTGTTTAAGTCACGGTAGCTAGTGACTTTGCCTTCTAATTTAGGGCTAAGTAGGATTGATTGGCCAATAACTACGTATGGGTCGGCAAAGTTAACTTGCATGTTACGTTGTGGTGTAATGGTCATGCCGCCCATAATAAGGTGACATTTGCCAGTTAGCAGAGTAGGGATGATGCCGTCCCAAGCGGTGTTTACAGGTACGTATTTAACACCCATAGCACGCGCCATTTGCTTGCCTAGGTCGATATCAAAACCAATAAACTGGCCGTTTTTGGCTTTCATTTCGAACGGCATGTAGCCAGCATCAAAACAGGCACGTAACTCACCTGATTCAGAAATTTCTTGTAGCAATGTTTGCTGAGCAAATGCTGCACTTGATAATAGTGCAACTGCGGCAATTGCAGATTGAATGACACGTTTCATAATGGTCCTTGTTGTGTTTTTAATTAATTATTTTTATTGAGTTCATGTTCTGATCTATCCGTGTAAAACAGCCTGAACTCTCAGTGTTTCAGGGAAGTTATAGCAGAATACGCTAATGATGAATAGCGAGGTTTTAACTCCAAGTTGCCGTAAATACTTTACAGTTTCACTAGTTACTTGGCCGCTTAGCCGTCTAAACGCCCGTGTTTTAAGGCTTAGCGAAGATTTTGTGCGGTAAGCAAGTAACGACAATAGGCAAAAAAGAAACATGTAACTTTTTCTAGGATGTTTTCTGTTTGCTTAAATTAAAGCCAGTTTGGTTAAAAGCTATTCTACTAGCAGAACATTAAAAGCTCGTTCGGCTACGTCATTTTTTGACCCGCTAGCACCGAATAACGCCTTTATTGGCTAAACTTTTTGCTTTGTAATCTTGCGATTTTTAAAGCCAGCCTCCATGCTGTGAGAAAATATAAACTCTTGTACGGAAACAGGAATGGCCGATAGTTTTTTATTGTTTGAGCCCGACGCCACGGAACTGGTGAGCCAAAAAATACAGCCTTTGTTTGAGTCTGTAGTGCTACCTAAATCTTGGGATAGTAATGAACCGCCGGAGTGGGAAGCGGGCAGCATTGTATATTGCTATTTAAGCGATAAAGACTTAAGCCAAGTGATTGATTTAGCCAGCAGCCAGCAATGGGTGGTGGCAATTCTGCCTCATCCTAAAGCGAGTCACGCCAAGCGTGCGTTTAGTTTAGCCAATAGCTTAGATAAAGCGGTTCAGCATGTTCAGCAAGCTGAGGTGGTGCAAATAGACGTACTGCGCTGTAATCAAGAGGTGGTGCTTAACCATCTTGTGGTGGGGCATAGCTTTAACCTGCGACCTGGCGGCCACAACGCGTCTTGGCGTCAGCGTATATTGCAAACTTGGCAAAATATTAGAAAAATAGGCCACATAAAGCCGCAGAAACTGACCATTACAACCGCAAGCGAAACCTGTTTAGAAACCTCGCTGGTTGGCTTAGTGCTTATAGAGCACGCCCATGGCTCTATGTTATCCAAGCAAATCCTTACCGATACCCACTGCAACGACGGCATGTTAGAAAGCATGTTAATTGCGCCGCGCAGTATTATGGAAATGTTTCGATTTTTACTGTTGGCCATGTTTGGCCGAGTGATTAGGAAACCACGCTTTCTTAGCTTGATTAAATCCAAAGCCATTACCATTAGTAAAGAGCAAGAAATGGTGTATTGGCATGACGGCTTAGAAAGAACTGCCAAAGCGTTAACCGTAGAATGCGAGCATAAAGCCTTAAGCGTTTTGCCTGCTGCAGATATGGTGTGCCAAGAGAATGTAGTCGCGGTAAAAGAAAGCCGCAAGATAAGCCATTTGCCAGAGGGCGAAGCGATTAATGCCTTAGCAGCAAGGCCTTTACCATGGATAGCCCACGCCGCCACCGATGAGTTTAGAGAGCTGTATCAATTGTTGCGTGATAACGCTACTACCTCTCCGGCGTTTGTTACCTTAATGGTGTTGTCAACCTTACTTGCCACCATTGGTTTGTATGCCAGCTCTGCGCCTGTGATTATTGGCGCGATGATACTCGCGCCACTAATGGCGCCAATTATCTCTTTATCAATGGGCTTAACTCGGCAAGATCCCAGTTTAACCACCGCTAGCTTAGGCACTTTAATTACTGGTTTATGTGTCGCCTTGGGTTTTGCTGCTAGCGCCAGTTTTATTATTCCCATGGAAGTGGTGACTCCTGAAATTGCGGCGCGCCTTAGCCCTAATTTGCTGGATTTAGGGGTGGCGATTATCTCTGGTATAGCCGGCGCTTATGCCCATGCACGTATCGACGCCGCCAAAAGCTTGGCTGGTGTGGCGATTGCCGTAGCGCTGGTACCGCCACTTGCGGTTGCTGGTATTGGTTTGGGTTGGTTAGATGCATCGGTAGCCTCTGGCGCATTATTGCTGTTTCTTACCAACTTGGCGGGCATTGTATTCTCGGCGGCTTTAACCTTTTTAGCTTTAGGCTATGCACCGTTTACTCGGGCTAAGAAAGGACTCGCCATTGCGCTGGCGGCAGTGGTATTGGTGAGTGTGCCATTGGTGTTTAGTTTTAATCGGCTGTCAGAAGAAGCGCAAATCGTACAACGCTTACAGGGTAAAACCTTTAATGAGGTACTACTTAGAACGGTACGCGCTCAAAGCACCAAACCACTCACTTTGCATGTGCAACTGGTTAGCGCTAAAGCCTTGAGCGACCAGCAATTAGATATGCTTAAAGATAGTATTCAAGCGGAACTAAAGCGGCCTTTTAATTTAGAGGCCTCTATCATTATTCGGCGCTAGCATGTGCAGATACAGTCATCGCTTTTGTTACCAATGGCCTCTAAGGTGACGCGGTTGGTTAATGCTCCCGTTTCCAATCAACTATAGCCTGAATATGTTCTGGGTGAATACCGCAACAGCCGCCAATGATGGTGGCGCCTAGTTCATGCCATTGCTTTGCGAAAACCAAGTACTCTTCGGCCGATAGTTCTTTGGTTTGATTGAGTGAATCATTGGCTTTGTGGCCTGGTTTGATAGGACCAAAGCTATTGGCGTAAGCACCTATTTCAAGCGGTGTTTCAAGTTTGGTGCTGAGCTCTTTTGCTAGCTTAATCGCTTGCCCCATAACTTCTGGAATAGAACAGTTAAACAAAATACCCTCAGCACCTGATGAACAAACTTGTTCCACTGCTTCTGATACAGATTCGCCAGACCTTAGCATTGCTTTGCCATTGGGGCTGTCTTGTAGGGTAAACGCATAATACTTTTTCTTAGGGCTAAGGCTAAGTGCCTGCTGAATGGCGTCGAGTTCTTCTAGGCTAGAGATAGTTTCGGCCAACCATAAATCAACGTAGGGTTCTTGAGATTGCACCAGTGTTTCGAGAATGCCTTTGGCTTTGTTTGAGTCAAATAGATCAGGTCGGTAGCTACCCAGTACCGGAGGGATGGCGCCGGCAACGGCGATAGAGCGGTTAGTGGTTGCTAATTCATCTTTGGCCACCGCGTTTGCAATAACGGCGGCTTGCTGCGCGAGTTCGGCTCCTTTGCTTTGATACAATGTTTCACCAAGGTGAAAAGGGACACAGGCGTAACTATTCACCGTAATGATTTCGGCTCCGGCATCAATAAAGTTTTGGTGGGCTTTTCGCACCAGCGAAGGCGATTCAATTAGTGCCTGCGCACTCCATAGCGGTTGGGAAAAGGGCGCTCCCATTCTCTTTAGCTCGCGGCCCATTCCACCGTCTAACACCACAAATTGCTTTTTCATTATTTACACTATTACTCACCGGCAACTACTTTGAATATCATGAATGAGTTGAGCTCAAAGTAAATCTTAAAACAGTGAAATTTATTCATATTTGGAAAAGCACTATCGCTGAGTGGTTGTGGTAGTACTTGAGAGTTGCTTAGTTGAAAATGTAGTTACTTTTGCTGGGCAACTTAATACTTACTTAAGGTTTGTATGATCTTTCCTATAAATGCAGCGGTACCATTTGTCGCCAGTAGCGTCCGCGGTGGGCGCGGCCATCCCATTCAATCATTTGGTGAGATAAGCCTTTGTGATTAAGAATGTGGCTTAAGGCATGATTGTTTTGTAGAAAGGGATCTTGCTTGCCAATAATAAACAGCAAATCTGTATTGGCTAGCGCGTTTAGGCGCTGCTGGCAGTGCATGTTCATTAGGTAGTGAGTAGGGGTATGAAAGTACACTTTGTCGTTGTAGAAGCCGTCGAATAAATCTGAGAACGATTCAACTTGCCAAGTTAGGTCAAAACGCCCAGAAAAGGCGGCAAGTTTGTTAAATAGGTGAGGGTGGCGGAATACAATGTTGGCCGCATGAAAAGCACCTAAAGAACAACCGTGGGAAATGGTGCAGGGATGATCATTCTTTTGCGCCATTAAGGGTAATACTTCGCGCAGTATGTAATCTTCGTATTGCTGGTGGCGCTCTATTCGCCCAGCTGGGTGTGCCCAAAAACAATAAATACTTTCTATGTCAATACTGTCTACACAATATAGCTGCAGTTGACCGGCGTTAATTTTGTGAGCAATGGCGTTTACTAAGCCCAAGTTTTCGTATTCGTAAAAGCGCCCGCCACGAGTCGGAAACACCAGTACCTTAGCCCCAGCATGCCCAAATACCAGTAACTCCATATCGCGCTGTAAATTAGGGCTCCACCACCGATGATATTCACGATTCATGTTTATGCGAGCTCTGCAAAGTAGGCGGCTAATTGCTGATTGAGTTGTTGCTGTTGGGTCTGTTTTTCTGGGTAATCAAAGTGTCCAGCGCTAAGCACAAACAGCTGTTTAGGTTGGGGGGCTTGATTGTAAGCGGTGAACTGCCCAGGAGGGGCAACATGTGGGTCAAACAAGGCCAGCGCCCAATGACTAGGGCAACGCAGGTAGGTAGCGGCAGTAGCAGAGTCAAAATATCTGAGCGTGCTAAGGGCTAGTTTAGGTTGCTGCTGATAAAAGCTAGCCAGTGCTGCCCCACTGCCTAATGTGGGCAACTTTAGGCGCAGAGGAACATTGCCAAAAGTAGGAACATGAAAATGTGCCCGTTGGATGCGTGAATCAAAAGCGCTAGCAAAAATACCTAAACCGCCGCCAAAGCTGCTGCCGATTAAGCCTAGTTTGCGGCTAACTTGAGGGAACAAATCCAATAAGGCACTTACGCCACACCATAAATCTTGTACGCAGCCACCAATAACGTAGCGCTGTTTGTCTTGAATGTTGTGCAACACATGCCACATGGGATTATCGGATATAGGCGGTTTAGGGCTTAATCCTATACCGCGAGAGCAAGGCATTAAGACCGCGGTGTTATTGAGTGTAATTGCACAATCAACTTGCTCTATGCCGCCATAGCCATGTGCGCTAATAATGGCGGAATCTACCACTCCGCTGTTGGGTAGCAATAACCACGCTCCGCAGCGAAGGTGTTTAGTTGAGTTGTAATAGCACTTGAAGATACGCCAGTTGTTTACCGTTTTATGGGTATTCTCAATGGAAACATGGCTCTTTATTTGAAGAGCTTGTTGGTATTTACCTTGCCAAAAGCCCTTAAAACCGCGCGGTTTATCGTTTGGGTGCAGTGCTTTAAGCTGAGTGAGCTTGTATCCATAATCAGGTTCAAACTCAAAATTATGCTTAAGTTTACAGGGCATAAAGAGGCTACCAATAAGCTAGGTTTATGAAAACTATAGCCCTTTTTTGTTACAGATTTCTAAAGCGAAGCATTTAGCCCGTGAATGATTGATGGTTAAGCGAATGAAAGGCTTAGCTGCATATCAGGTCAACCCTAAAAATCAAAAGAGACTATTTGCTTAATCTATAGTGACCCTAGGCCCCATTGCGGTTTAGAATTATTGCTATTGATGTTAGTTATCTAGTGATGATTTCCAATAAAGGATGAAAGTTTTGGTTGAAGATTTTTCTTCTATTTGGCAACGAGCTGCCGAGCGCAAAGGCGGCGATGCCGCCTTACAACACCTACTTACCACCCCATTAAGTCGCGAACATTTAGCCGGCATTAGCGATGACCGTTGGCTATCTGCTTTTACAAAAACTATTTTTCAATCGGGTTTTGTATGGCGGGTAGTAGAAAACAAATGGCCAGACTTTGAACGTGCATTTTTTGATTTTGAACCCGAGAAAATGCTAATGCTGGATGATAGCCATATTGAACGCTTATGTAATGACGCATCGATTATTCGTAATCGGCAAAAAATTATTACCGTGCCACAGAATGCCCAAATGATTTTGGATATGGCTAGCGAACACGGCAGCTTTGCTAAATTTATTGCCCAGTGGCCCACAGATGACATTGTAGGTTTGTGGCTGTTTCTCAAAAAACATGGTGCTCGCTTAGGCGGTAACTCTGCGTCTTATGCCTTACGTCGCATGGGTAAAGATACCTTTATTTTGTCTGGTGATGTGGTGGCTTATTTAGTTAACCGTGGCGTGGTGACTAAAGCGCCTACTAGCATTAAAGGTTTGAAAGCGGTGCAGCAAGTGTTTAATAGCTGGCAGCAACAAAGTGGTATGCCTTTAGCTGCCATTAGCCAAACGGTCGCTTACTCTATTGGTGAAAATAACCTTTAGTCACCACTTTATGAGGGGCGCTGACAAAAATGGCACAAATTAAGCCGAACTACTCCCTAGGTTATGAGTCTACTGTTTTTTAAGCTTAGGTAGGCTAAACAGGGATGAGTAAGCGAGGGAGGCCATTTCCAATATGGGCCTTAGTTATTTCGATAAGTGCGCATTGTGGATTGTTTTATTGGCTGCTCAGCGATTTGTACCAACCACAAAAGCCACTAAAGAAAAAGGCTGGTGCTAGCTTGATTCAGGCGAGCTTAGTGCTTGCCCCCATTAAATCGGCGCTTTCACCGGATTTATCTTCGGAAGCGCCGGAGCAACAATCACTTAAGCGACAATCACCTAGGCAACCAGCGCTCGAGAACCCGCTAATTCACCCAGCTGAAACCATTGAAACCAGCGCCGCACCAGAAAGTAGCCAATCTTTAGAAAGTCGTAAATTATCAAAAAATGGAATTGCGCTTAGTCACGACCTCACCCAGTTCGACAGTCATAGTAAGCTTACTCAGTCTCAAGGCGTGATTGCTGAAAACACTAATAGTCAGCCGCAGCTAAATGCGAAGGCCAGCAACAGTGAAGCTTTGCAGCAACCGGAACAATCTGTACAACCGGTGGAAGCGCGCTCGGCGGCTTCGTATTTAAAGGTTTATCAACAGCAGCAACTAGACCAGTTAGCTAAGCAGCAGGCGAGTCGTTATCAGCAACAAAAGCGTACACCGGCAAAACGAAAGTCTCCGCTTGTAAAGCGTGAGCTAACAGAAGATGAGATATTTAAAGCTAACGTGGCGGTAAAAGTTGATTGTAGTAATTCGGTAAAGCAGGCCGTAAGCATTGCTGCCGGTTTATTTGGAGGAACGATTCGTTGTGAATCATTGCCTCAACTAGATGCGTTTTTAGCTGAGCGACGTCGGCAGTTGTTTGTAGAAGAAGAGCAGATTGAACCACTACGCTCGGTAGTGGTTGAGTAGTCGCTGAGTCATCAATTAGCTGCGCAGCAAAATCTCTTTAAATGCATGGCTTAAGTCTTTATAGCGAAAATTAAAGCCTTCGTTGCCTAAGCGCTTCGGCAATACTTTTTGCCCACCAGTGATGAGTGTGGCCATATCGCCCAGGGCGGTGTTTAGTAGCCAAGCCGGAGTGCGTAATACGCAAGGGCGCTTGAGTTGTTTAGCTAGCGCGACACTAAACTCGTGATTGCTGACGGGATTGGGGGCGGTAAGGTTGTATGCACCTTGGCACTCTTTATTGTTTAGTAGAAAGATAATGGCATCAACCATGTCGCTAATGTGGATCCAAGACATTTGCTGTTGGCCGCCAGCGATTGGTCCGCCTAAACCTAAACGAAATGCGGGTAACATTTTGGCTAATGCGCCGCCTTCTATGCCGATTACAATGCCGGTTCTTAGCAAACATACTCGCGTATTTTCGCTGGCTGCTTTTAAAGCGGTTTGCTCCCAGGTTTTACACACCGTATGCGGAAACGAATCATCTTCAATAATGCTGGCTTCGTCTACGGCTTGTTGGCCTTGCTCACCGTAATAACCAATAGCACTGCCGCTAATAAAGGTATGTGGCGGGTGACTGCTGTTAGCAAACTTTTCACTAAGCTGTTCGGTTAGCTGCCAACGGCTATCACAAATACGTTTTTTTTGAGGCTCGCTCCAGCGTTTATTGGCAATGGGCTCTCCTGCTAGGTTAATCACCGCATCGTACTCATCAAGGTTATCTAAGGTATCAAGTGAAGGAATAGCCAATAGATTATGACCCAGCTTTTGATAAGCCTTGATGGGGTTACGTGACAACACTGTCAGTTCGTGACTAAATTGTAAGTGTTTGACTAGGCGACTACCGATAAACCCGGTTCCGCCTGTGAGTAAAATTTTCATTAGGGTACGCAGTCCTTGTTAGGGCAAGTCGTGTTACTCTTTGATTTAGTTAACAATAGCAGAGTTTTTAAGGATGGGAAGCTAGATGGCAACTGTTTTGATCACTGGCGTAGGGCGGCGTTTAGGCTTTTTTCTTGCGCATCAGTTTCTTGGCTTAGGTTATCAGGTTATTGGTCAATATCGCAGTGAGAGGCCAGAGTTGGCCGAATTACGCAATAAAGGCGTGCAGCTTATTCAAGCCGATTTTAGCCAGCGAACGCAATTGCTTGATTTTATTGACGCAGTTAAACAACAGTGTGATTGCTTAGAGGTGTTAATTCACAATGCTTCTTTGTTTATTGAAGATGACCCTTGCCACAGTGCCTTAGAACAGGCTGAGTTTTTTGACGCGATGTATGCGGTTCATATGCTAGCGCCAACCTTGATTAACGAAGCGCTTTATCCAGCGTTAAAACAGGCCAAGGGTAATGTGGTAGCAATGACAGATATTTATGCCGAGCAACCCCATAAATCGTTTCGTTCTTATTGTGCGTCTAAAGCGGGCTTGGCTAATTTGGTAAAATCTTATGCCAGCCATTGGGCTCCAGAGGTGAGAGTGAATGCGATTGAGCCGGGCCCGATGTTATTTTTAGATGAACATGATCAACAGCATCGAGACAAGGTGCTGGCTCAAACACCGTTAGCTAAAGAAGGTGGTTTAATGCCAGTGTGGCAATCCATAGAACTGCTCATCAATAATGACTATTTAACGGGCTGTTCAATTAAAGTTGATGGTGGTAGGTCTCTCACCCAGTGGTAAAACAAGCCCGTTAGTGAGCTTGATAGTTAGGCTTAAGCTATCGGGTAGGGTATTGGGCGCACTAGCAAATAGTTGCTGTTGTAGCGTTACTAAAAATGCATCTACGGGGGTATTTCTTAAGGCAGCAAGGTTATGGCAAGGGCCAAATAAATCGATGTCTAAACTACGGTCTTTGCTGCTTGATAAAGGGTCATTGCGATTTCTGCCGTGCCTAGCCTCTAATTGATTAAAGAACTGTTTTAACTGAGCAGCTGATTGCTCTGACTGAAACCAAGCCAGTGCATTAACAAACTTATTGGGTGTATCTAGTTCCATGGGCGTGGTTTCAATAAACGCGCTAAAGGTCATTATTTGTAGGCGTTCGCCTAATTCTTGCACCGCTTTAGGCAAGTGAATTAATGGCTCGATATTGCTTCCAAGACTACAAAGATAATACATCTGCCACTCGCTCCTCGTTATTGAGTTTTATTTAGCCTTTTCGCCAAGGCATATGCAAGCTAAACTGCTGAGCATAATCAGTTATTTCTAGGAGTGAATGGTGAATCAACCCACCTCGATACGCCATAGCTTGGTCACGGCTGCTGCTTTAGTGGTTTTATTGGCGGGATTAAAAGCCGCCACCCCTGTGCTTATTCCATTTTTGTTGTCGATGTTTATCGCCATTATCGCTAGCCCCATTGTCAGCTTTTTAACCCGCTTGCGTATTCCTCGGGTTTTATCGGTAATGTTAGTTCTGCTATTTATCGTGTGTTTAATTGTATTGTTAGCGGGTGTTGTGGGGAGTTCCGTTAACGATTTTCGGGCTTCAATTCCTATTTATCGTGAACAGTTACTGGTGCAGCTCGCTGGGCTAGGGGAGTTTGCTGCCAAGTTCGATATTGATTTGTCGATGAACATTGTCACCGATTACTTCGACCCAGGCATTGTCTTGGGGTTGTTTGCTAATACGTTAACCGGTTTAAGTGGTGCCGCGGCCAACATCTTTATTATTTTGCTAGTGACTATTTTTATGTTGCTCGAAGCAGACACCATGCCACAGCGCATGCACGACGCCATTCATAATCCCGGTGTGCGCATGTCTCAAGTGAATAAGTTTCTAAAATCGGTTAATAGCTATATTGCGGTGAAAACCATGATTAGTTTGCTTACCGCTGTTCCTATCACCATTGTGTTGAGCTTATTGGATTTAGACTATGCCATTTTATGGGGTATTTTAGCGTTTTTGCTTAACTACATACCTAATGTGGGCTCGTTAATTGCGGCGGTTCCACCGGTATTACTGGCCTTGTTACAACTTGGTGCGAGCCAATCACTCGCGGTGGCCGGTTTGTACGTTAGCGTTAATTTGGTGATGGGGAATATTGTAGAACCGCGCATCATGGGCAAAGGTTTAGGTCTGTCGTCGTTAGTGGTGGTGTTATCATTGATTTTTTGGGGCTGGCTATTTGGCAGCGTTGGCATGTTGTTGTCGGTACCTCTTACCATGATCATTAAAATTGGTTTGGAGTCGAGCAATAGCGGCCATTGGTTCTCACGTATTCTTAGCCATCCCGATGACTTAAAACCGAAAGAGAGTGAAAAAATAGATGAAGCTTGATCTTCCCCCGCTTGAGCAGCAAGCCCTGAGAGTTATTCATGGGCGCGGGCACTGTATAGAAGGCGCCGAGTCTTTTAACATTGAGTGGTTGCCACCCGTTATGTTGATAGTGGCTTATGCCCCCTTAAGTGCAAATTTAACTCAGCAATTGCTTGAGCAGCTAAAAGCTGAGCTCTTGGTGGAAGGGGTTTTCTTGCAACAGCGAGACCAGCCTATGGCGCCGGTTAAGCATTTGTGGGGCAGTGAACAAACCCCGGCAACGGTTAATGAGCATGGTTTAGCCTATAAAGTTGAAGTTGGTACACATCAAAACTTTGGTTTGTTTCTGGATATGGCTAAAGGGCGTGAGTGGGTAAAGCAGCATAGCGAAGACAAAAATGTGCTTAATCTGTTCTCTTACACTTGCGGTTTTGCGGTTGCTGCTATTGCTGGTGGAGCAAATGCGGTGGTTAATATTGATATGAGCAAAGCCGCGCTAAGCGTGGGGCGGGATAACCTGCGACTTAATCAGCTAGACGATAAGAAAGCCCGTTTTTTTGGCCACGACTTATTTAAGTCTTGGGGAAAACTTCGCAAACATGGGCCTTATGACTTAGTGATTGCCGATCCTCCATCAATGCAAAAAGGCAGCTTTTTAGTGGAGAAAGATTACCCTAGAATTATTCGCCAATTGCCCAGTTTACTCAGCGAAAACGGGATCGCCATGCTGTGCTTAAATGCACCTTGGTTAAGTTGTCAGTTTTTGTTGGATGCGGTTGCTAGTGAAGCGCCGGAATTACGTTTAATAGAGACTTTAGACCGCCCGGAAACTGTGTTGGAACAAAGCCCAGACGATGGCTTAAAAGTACTCATTTTTGAGAATAGCCCCGCTTAAACAACTGTAAAGCTCACACTTTTCATTTTCTATCGGCCTTAAACATAAGCCTTAACAAGGCTCTGCTAAGCTTGTATTAACCCTTAAGGTAAAGGGTTAATACAAGGAGCTAGTATGGGCTTTCGTTTCTCTCACCTCTTTTCTTCTCTCATTAAAAGTCTTCGCGATATATCACCGATAGTGGTGGTGATTTTATTTTTCCAGCTCTTTGTTTTAGATAGCCCACTACCCAATGTATTAGAGATTCTGTCGGGTACTGCGATGGTGGTGCTGGGCTTGAGCTTTTTTGTGATGGGTTTGGAGTTGGGCCTGTTTCCAATAGGTGAAAACTTAGCGCATGCCTTTGCTAATAAAGGCAGCTTAAGCGCGCTGCTGGCGTTTGCATTTTGCTTGGGGTTTGGCACCACGATTGCCGAACCTGCTTTGGTGGCTGTCGCCAAAGAAGCAGCCGACGTCGCGGCGCAGGCTAGGCATATTGAAAACAACGCCGAGAGCATGGCGGAATACGCGGCAGGGCTGCGTTTAAGTGTGGCTTTTGCTGTAGGGCTGGCGATTGTGATTGGGGTGATCCGCATTATTAAAGGCTGGCCACTGTACCTAATCATTATTGGCGGCTATGTACTGATTGTTATTCTTACACTGTTTGCGCCGCAAGAAATCATAGGTATAGCCTATGACTCTGGTGGAGTGACTACCTCCACAATCACGGTTCCTCTGGTTACTGCTTTAGGTGTGGGTTTAGCCTCATCAATAAAGGGGCGTAACCCTTTGCTTGATGGCTTTGGCTTAATTGCTTTGGCATCCCTAACCCCTATGATGTTTGTGATGTTATATGGGATTTTCTATTGATGACGAGTTGGTTAGTTTTTTTTGAAACTCTATTTGGCACGCTTGGCGATATCTTTCCCATCGTGGTGACCATTCTAGTGTTTCAATACTTGGTGATTAAGCGCCCCTTACATCAACCCAAGCAGCTGTTGTTGGGAACCGTTTTTGTCATTTTAGGCATGGTGTTGTTTTTGCTGGGCTTGGAGCAAGCGCTGTTTCCATTAGGTGAGTCTATGGCCAAACAACTCACCAGTGCTGAATTTTTGGGTATTGAACAGCCAGAGAGCTACCAAGTCTCTGAACATTGGATGGCTTATGCCTGGATTTACTTATTTTCGGCGGCCATTGGCTTTAGTACTACTATTGCCGAGCCTTCTTTACTGGCGGTGGCGATTAAGGCCAATGCGGTGTCTGGCGGGGCCGTTTCGGTTGGCGGTTTACGTATCTCGGTAGCGTTTGGGGTGGCCTTTGGTTTGGCTTTAGGCTCTTATCGAATTGTGGTGGGGGATCCGCTGCATTACTACATTATTGCCGGCTACGTGCTGGTGGTGATTCAAACACTGTTCTCGCCCAAAGCCATTGTGCCTTTGGCCTACGACAGCGGCGGGGTGACTACCTCCACCGTTACTGTTCCCTTAGTTACAGCATTAGGCTTAGGCTTGGCTGAAGCCGTACCTGGTCGAAGTCCACTGTTAGATGGTTTCGGTTTAATCGCTTTCGCTAGCTTATTTCCAATTATTTCTGTTTTGGCTTATGCCCAAATCACTCACTATTTAGCTCGTTCTACTTTGTCAGGAGATGAAGATGAAATTTAAACTCATTTTGGCCTTTGTTGACGACCAAAAAACAGCCTTGGTATTAGATTCGGCACGTGCGGCCGGTGCTACCGGAGCAACTGTAATAAACAACGCGCGAGGCGAGGGTGTTCATCGTAAAAAAACTTTCTTTGGTTTGAATCTAGAAGCGCAGCGCGATGTATTGTTGTTTGTGGTTGAAAGACACTTGGCCAAGCCCATTTTGAATACGATCAGTGCTGTGGCTGAGTTTGATCAAGAAGAAGGACAAGGTATCGCTGTTTTGCTTGATGTAGAAGAAGCTGTTGGAGTTGCCCATCAAATACAAGCTTTAACCCACAAAGTCCCTATAGATGAAGAATAAACGACATAAGTGTGAATAAATAACAGCCTATAGTTCATTATTTGTTATCACCTGTGCATAACTTTGGTCTTTCAACTTTCTTATCCACACATTCTGTGGATTAAAGTGTGCATGAAACGGGTGTTTTTAGCTAAGGTGCTGTTTTAAATAGTATTTTAATACTGTTCAAAAAAGAAGCGCTGTTTTTAAGGGCTTAAAAAACTTGTTGCAATTCAAGTTTTACTTGGCGTTGTTTATGACAAAAATGGCTCAGCTGGAGCACAATATTTTAAACTTACCTTTATTGTTGATCATCTGTAGTTGGCTTTAAAAAGGAAGTTCGCCCTTTTATCTACGCTTTGATCTGTTAGTCCCTTCTAGTGATAAATCTGAAAATAATTCTTAAGCTATGCAATCAAATGCTCGTTTGATTCGTTACTGCTATGCAATATCTATTAAATTACGTTAAAAAGGGAATGATGATGGAGCAAAAGCAGTTTGATACAGCGGCACTTTGGTTACGCTTAGGTCTTGGTTTAGTGTTTATAATTGGCGGAACCTCTAAGTTGAGTTTGTTACTCGACCCCTCTAGCCAAGCTGCGATGGTAGCCAACTACATGGGGACCACAGGTTACATCAATGAGTTATTTCAGGATTATTTGTTTTCTGCTGGCTGGTTAACACCATGGTCTTTCTTAACCGCCTTATCCGCCTTTGAGCTGTTCTCGGGGTTAGCATTGTGCGCCGGATTTTTAGTTCGCCCATTAGCCTTGTTTTATGCTTTCCTGTTGTGGACTTTTGTGGTGTCACTGCCCGTAGACACAGTGCCTGGCGCGTCTGTTGGGGTGAGTACTTATACTTCTCCCGCTATTTTTGTGCAGATTAGGGATATCACCTTATCGGGAATGATGTTTGTATTGTTCAATCTTGGTTCTGGGCTGTATAGCGTAGACAAACGCTTATCAAGCCAAGAGCACCATATAGATTGGCAAACTTTAGGTCTACTGCTTCGTTTTTCTTTAGGAATGACCTTTATTGTGGCAGGCTTTTTTGCTGGTTATGCCAAGATCCCCAGTTTTGCTACTCATCAGGTTATTTTACTTACCTTGGGCTTAGTATTGATTTTCGCTCAAGGAAAAACACTCAAAGTGGGGGCGTTGCTTTGTGCGCTGGTGATGCTGTGGTTTATGTTACAGAAGTTTTCTATAGATAAATCCTTTATTAAAAATCTTAACGGATTTAAGCGCGAGTTTGCTTTGTTAGCCGCTGGCGCGGTAATCGCTCTGTTAGGTGGTGGTGAGCGGTTTAGTTTAGCTGATTTAGCTCAACGAGCTAAAAGCTACTATTTGTTTCGTCGAGCTACGAGTAAGTGAGTGGGGACTCGGCGTTAAAGCGCCGAGTTTGTTTCTGCTACAAAGGAATGTCTGCTTAACAAGCAGCAGGGTGTGATGTTTAAAATTTTTAGACGCTCGACAAAACCAGTTTTTTCAGACGAGCTACTTAATCAGCTTTATCGCTATGCCTTGTCGTTATGCAATAACGACCAACAAGCTTATGATTTACTGCAAAGCTGTTGTGAAAAGGTACTGCAGCAGGCTAGGTTACCTGAGCCATTAAAGCCCTATATGATGCGGGTGATTCGCAATGAATTTATCGATCAATATCGCCGGCGAAAGTTAGAACTGGTTGCCGATGATGCCCTGCAGGCCGAATTAGTTAAGCCTGAAGACCATTGGCAGGATATGGAGTCTTTGGTGATTGACCAGCAGCACGTTGCGCTGTTAATGCAAAAACTCTCGGCTGAGGATGCTGAGTTGTTGTACTTATGGGCGGTAGAGGGTTTTAGTATGCAAGAAATCTCAGATGCTAGTGGCGTTGCAAGAGGAACGTTGTTGTCACGGGTTTCTCGTTTAAAGAAGCGTTTGAGTAATGAGTTTAGCCATTTGGTTGAGGAGGTATCTTAAATGAGTGTGGAACCTAAAACCGGAAACTTTAAAGCTCAAATTAGTGCTTACTTTAAACAGCAAACACTCTCAGCTGCTCAGCTTAAACATTTACAAGCCTTAGAGGGAAAGCCTAAGTCTACAACTTGGTTATTGGCTAGCGCCGCCTCATGCTTATTGGCCGCTACCGTTTATATATTTATGTTTACTGGAATTAATTACTCGGCCATTTCTAAGGAGATTGCTTATAACCATAATAGCCAAATGCAAATGGAAGTGGTGTCTTCGTCTATCGATGACATTCAGCAGCACCTCAATCGTTTGGATTTCAATTTGATTGATTCCAGCCAGTTGGACCAACAACAATGGGAGTTATTAGGTGGTCGTTATTGCAGTATTGGTGGGCGTATTGCGGCTCAGTTGAAAGTGAGAAACCGCCAAAGCCAACAGGTACATACTTTTTATCAAGCTAAATTACCGGATGAGTGGCTAAATATAACTCAGCAAAAAGAGCTCAATGTTGATGGCGTTACGGTAAAGGTGTGGCAGGAAAAAGGCTTGCTAATTGGTTTAGCTAAATAACGCTGATCTTGTTAATTACTGTATCGCAGGTATAAAAAAAGCCGATCTAAGATCGGCTTTTTAGAACGGTGTATTTACACCTTTCTTTGACCTGCTTGAATTGCAGTGAGGGCGATGGTGTAAACAATGTCGTCTACCAAGGCACCACGTGACAAATCGTTCACTGGTTTAGCCATACCTTGCAGCATAGGACCAATGCTGATTAAGTCAGCACTACGCTGTACCGCTTTGTAGGTGGTGTTACCGGTGTTTAGATCTGGGAAGATAAACACCGTAGCTTTACCAGCTACAGGGCTGTTTGGCGCTTTACTCTTGGCTACGTTTTCCATAATGGCTGCATCGTATTGCAATGGACCATCAATGATGAGCTCTGGGCGACGTTCTTTAGCAATCTTGGTAGCTTCGCGTACTTTCTCAACATCTGAACCAGAGCCTGAGCTACCAGTTGAGTAGCTGATCATTGCTACACGTGGCTCAATACCAAAGGCTTCAGCAGACTCAGCAGATTGAATCGCAATATCTGCTAGCTGCTCAGCAGTTGGGTCTGGGTTAATCGCACAGTCACCGTAAACCAATACTTGATCAGGCAATAGCATGAAGAAGATTGAGCTTACTAGGTTGTAACCCGGTGCTGTTTTAATTAACTGAAGTGGCGGACGAATGGTATTTGCTGTGGTGTTAACCGCACCAGATACTAGGCCATCAACTTCGTCGTTGGCTAACATCATCGTACCAAGTACAACGTTGTCTTCAAGCTGCTCTTTAGCAACCACTTCGGTTAGACCCTTGCCTTTACGAAGCTCAACCATTGGTGCAACGTACTTGCCTTGGATTTCTGCTGGGTTGAAAATTTCAACATTCTCACCCAACACCACACCTTGTTGGCTCGCGGTGCGTTGAATGACTTCAGGGTTACCTAGCAATACTGGGCGAGCAATACCGCGCTCAGCACAAATAGCTGCAGCAGCAATAGTTCGTGGCTCTTCACCTTCTGGTAGAACAATGCGTTTGTTAGCATTGCGCGCCATTTCTGTTAACTGGTAACGGAAAGCCGGCGGTGATAAACGGCGAGCTCGTGCAGAAATAGCCGTGAGTGACTCAATCCAATGCTTGTCGATGTGACCAGCAACGTAATCTTGAACTAGCTCAATACGCTGAGAATCATCTACAGGGATTTCGGCATTAAAGCTCTGCAGAGCTAGTGACGTTTGCCAAGTATTTGAGTTAATTAGCATTACTGGTAAGCCAGTAGCAAAAGCACCTTCACACAACTTGAGTACTTGAGGCTCTGGTTGGTACCCGCCAGTTAGCAGTAGTGCACCTACCTTAACGCCATTCATGGCTGCCAAACAGGCTGAAACAATCACGTCTGAACGGTCGCCTGATGTAACTAATAAGCTGCCGGCATTAAAGTGCTCAACCATGTTTGGAATACTGCGAGCACAGAATGTTACTCGGCCTAGGCGAGTATCCATGTCACCTTCATTAATGACGGTGGCATTTAAGTGATTAGCTAAATCTCTAGCACGAGGCGCAACCAGCGGGGCGTTCCAAGGAATACACCCTAGAATGCGTAGCGGGCTTTTGCCAAACATTTGCAGTACTTCGAGGTTGGTTGAATGGTCTGATTTGTTATCAAACATTTCAGTAAGATCAGGACGAGTAATTTCGTGCTCGTCGATCGGGGCGCCAACCTTGTTGATGATACAGCCAATGATGCGTTTGTTTTTCAAGCCGCCAAAGTTGTTACATGCGATTTCCATGCGTTCTTTAAGCTGCTGAGAGGTATCGCTGCCTGGGTTTGTTACAAACACCATGTCAGCATCGAGCGCTTTAGCAATACCGTAGTTTACGTTAGTAGCGTAAGGAGATTCCGAGGTAGGAACTAAACCTTCTACTACTACTATTTCGGCGTTAGACGTAGCAGAGTTGAAGCGTGCAACAATACCTTCTAGCAAGTCGTCGATTTGATTGGCACTAATTAGGTTTTCAGCATAAGCCTGAGTGAAGGGCTCTGGAGGAATAATGTTTGACGCTTGACGAATAATTGCGGTAGAACGTTCAGCGCCTTTTTCGCGGCTTTTTGGCTGCGCAATGGGCTTAAAGAAATTAACGTTTACACCATTGCGCTCCATGGCGCGAACCATACCAAGACTGACCGATGTAACACCAACACCCACGCCAACTGGGATTAACATAATTGTACGAGCCACGGCTGTACCTCTTAAGTTAAGTAATAGAACAAGGCTAAGCCACGCTTAGCCTTGATAATGAATGTGTATTAAGCCTGGGTTAATGCAACAGCATCTTGCGCAATAACCATTTCTTCATTGGTTGGAATAACCAAGATTGGTCGGCTTGAACTCGTACCAATATTACCTGAATTACCAAAACGTGCATCTAAGTTGCCTTGCTCGTCTAGGGTAAAGCCTAAAAGACCGAGTTTTTCGATGGTGAGTTTACGTACTAGGGCAGAGTTTTCCCCAATACCACCGGTAAAGACAAGTGCGTCTAACTTACCATCCATCGCTGCCGCGTAAGACATAATGCTTTTTGCTAAGCGGTAGGTAAATACGTTCATTGCACGTATTGCTGGCTCTTTGCCTTCGCCATAACCTTCTTCAGCAAAACGACAGTCGCTACTTGCTTCAGTAAGACCCATAAGGCCAGACTGTTTATGCAGCATGTTGTTTACTTCTTTTAAAGTGTAACCTTCGCGGTCTACCAGGTGGAAGATAATCGCCGGGTCGATGTCGCCACTACGCGTACCCATCACCAAACCTTCTAATGGTGTTAAGCCCATGCTGGTATCAAAGCTAAGACCATTTTTAACTGCACAAATTGATGCGCCATTACCTAGGTGAGCGGTAATAACGTTGGTTTGTTCAATAGGCTGATCTAACATTGCAGCGGCTTCACGCGATACAAACAAGTGGCTGGTACCGTGCATGCCGTAACGACGGATGCCTTTTTCGCGGTATAGCTTGTAAGGCAGGGCGTACAAGTATGAGCTTTCTGGCATGGTTTGGTGGAAGGCGGTGTCAAATACAGCAACGTGAGGCTGTTGTGGGAAACAAGCTTGAGCTGCTCGAATACCAATAAGTGCTGCAGGGTTATGTAAAGGCGCTAGACCTGAACACGCTTCGATACCTTCAACCACTGCTTCATCGATAATAGCTGATTTAGTGAATTTTTCGCCGCCGTGTACAACTCGGTGACCAACAGCAACAATATCGTTTAAGATTTCTGGGCTTGTTTCTAGAATATTTTTTACAATATATTCGATTGCTTCGCGGTGAGCGGAATAAGCACCAAGGCTTGCTTCGTTTTTCTCACCTAGCGCTTTCCATTTAAGGCGCGCATCTTCCAGATTAAAACATTCTGCTAAACCAGAAATAATCTCTTCGCCACTTACTGCGTTAAGCACAGCAAATTTTAGAGAAGAACTACCACAGTTAAGAACGAGTACCAGCTTGTTGCTCATTTATAGACACCTGTTGTTGAATTTGTTCAATTATAGACAGTGGAAGAAAAAACGTTGGGCATAGCGAGACACGTTCCTTCTTCAAAAATTCTACCTCTCACCAAGCCAAATTAGATTTGACCTAGTGCCATGGTCTCAATCAAGCTACACTTAACAAATAAGCTGATCTATATGAAACCGTTTGCCAAGGTTATGATAACCGAAAGCATGTTTTAATCATATATGTCATACTAATAACTAGACGAAAATGTAAAAAAATTACTAGTTTATTGGTTTAAGTCAATTTTAGGTCGCGAGGTGCCCATGGGCAAATTCTCTGAAATGTTAAATGATGGGCGCGAGTACATGAAACGCTGGCCTAACCAGCGAGTACTGGCTCCGATATTTCCCGAGAATAGAGTTATATTTGCTACTTCTTTAGCAATGAAAACCATGCCAGCGATTGCGGTGGTGACTGTAATGATGCCATATATGGCTAATTTGACTGAAATATTACCACAATCTGTGTTGATGGCGACGGTGATCTTTTTGATGCCTTTACATGGTTTATATTGGTTGGGGCGTAGAGCTAATTCTCATTTACCCCCTAGCTTAGCTAACTGGTATCGTGACTTGCATCACAAGTTAGCTGAGGCTGGTGAGAGTATTACCCCGGCGGTTACTCAGCCCCGTTATGCTGAATTAGCTGATTTATTAAGAAAAGCGTTTAAGCGTTTTGATAAGAGTTTTGTATTAGCCGATGAGCTAGATAATCAGTCACGCTGATATATTTGTAATACAAATTCGAAGTTCATTTCAAACTCACTTTGCGCAGCTAACTGCTGCTCAAGTTGTTGATTCTTCTTCCAAGCGAAGGGGGTCATCATGCACAAAGCCTCCATATCTTGGCGATTTAACTCTGCCTCTTCAGCTATTTTTTTCTGTTCGACCAAACGCCAACCTTGCATGGTTTCTGCCTGCTCTGAATGGGCTTGTAGCTCTTTGTATAATAGCTGGCGTAGTTTGGATAAATGCTGAGCCCCAGGCACAACTTTAAGTAAGTAAGCTCCGGGCTTGCTTACTCGTAATAGCTCTTGTTCGTCGCTAGGTGCAAATACCCGCATAACACAATCAACACTGTTATCTGCAATAGGAAGGCGATGATTGCTGGCGACAAAAAACTGTGCCTGTTGGCAGCGTTTGGCCGCCATTCTTATGCCGTCTTTGGCAATGTCTATGCCTGTGACAGACTCCGCTTGTTTTTGCCCTTGGCAAAGAGCGTCGGTGTAATAACCTTCGCCGCAGCCAATATCCAAGATATGTTGTACTGAGAATGGCGTAAGCGCTTGGTTGATGGCCCTAGCCAAAAAGGCAAAATGCCCTTGGTTAAGAAAATGCTGACGTGCCTGCAGCATTGCTTTGCTATCACCTGGCTGCTTTGAGTGTTTGTGCTGTACCGCCAATAGGTTGGTATAACCTTCTTTGGCTTGATCAAAACAATGGCCATTTTCACAGGACCATTGTTTGTGTTGTTTGCTCAAATTAGCTTGGCAAATCGGGCAGATTATCATTTACGCAGTAACCTTTGTTTCGAGAAAGTGCTAGTAGATCACTTTTGAGTGGTACTGCAATAAAATGTCTTTGATGGTTTCCATGGTTTCTTTACTCGGCGGTTTAACACCCGCAAGTGGGTAATCTTCGCCCATGGCGGTCCATTTATGCTTGCCTAGCTCGTGGTAGGGCAGCAGTTCAATTTTTTCTACGTTATCGAAAGGCGCTAAAAATTTGCCGAGATCATGGGCCGATTGCTCATCATCGGTAAAGCCCGGCACAACCACATAACGGAGCCACGTTGTCTGGCCAATTTTGTGTAGGTAGCGAGCAAAGTCTAAAGTACGTTTGTTGCTTACGCCAACGAGATCTTGGTGAACATCATCGTGGATCTGTTTAATGTCTAGCATGACTAAATCAGAGACTTCCAACAGCTCATCAATGACCTCGGTATGCTTGCGCACATAGCCGTTGGTATCTAAACAGGTATGAATACCTTGTTCTTTACACGCTCGGAATAAATCACGTACAAACTCAGCTTGTAAAATGGCTTCGCCACCACTGGCGGTTACACCACCACCACTGGCGTTCATAAAACGTCGATAAGGGGTAAGGTCACTCATTAAGTCACTTACGCTTACTTCTTTACCGTCGTGTAAGTCCCAAGTGTCTCGGTTATGACAATACTGGCAGCGCATTAAGCAACCCTGCATAAATACAATAAACCGGATCCCTGGTCCATCAACGGTTCCGCAAGACTCAGTAGAATGAATTCGCCCAATCTTTGACATTTGTTTCTCCAAAAAAAAACCTTGCCCAAAAACTTGGGCAAGGTTAATTATAACCGTAGTCTCTGCTAAGCAGAACTACTTAACGTTCAATTAGATACTTTGTGTGAAAGTACGTGTAATTACGTCTTGTTGTTGCTCTGGCGTTAGTGAGTTAAAACGCACTGCGTAACCAGAAACACGAATGGTAAGCTGAGGGTATTTCTCAGGGTTTTCCATTGCGTCAACTAACATTTCGCGGTTCATCACGTTAACGTTTAAGTGTTGGCCACCTTCAACGTCAGCATTGTGATAGAAGTAACCATCCATCAAACCCGCTAAGTTAGATTTTTGAGTATCGTCGTCTTTACCCAGTGCATTTGGCACGATAGAGAAAGTGTATGAGATACCATCTTGTGCGTTAGCAAACGGCAGTTTAGCAACCGAAGTTAATGATGCTACTGCACCTTTCTCGTCACGACCGTGCATTGGGTTAGCACCAGGAGCAAAAGGAGCACCTGCTTTACGACCATCAGGAGTAGTACCTGTTTTCTTACCGTATACAACGTTAGACGTAATAGTAAGAACTGACTGAGTAGGAATCGCGTCACGGTAAGTTTTAAGCTTACGGATCTTAGTCATGAAGCGGTTTACTAGGTCTACAGCAATATCATCTACGCTATCGTCGTTGTTACCAAATTTAGGGTAGTCACCCTCAATATCGAAATCAACAGCAATACCGTCTTCATCACGAATAGGCTTAACTTTAGCAAACTTAATTGCAGACAGTGAGTCAGCAGCAACCGATAGACCAGCAATACCACACGCCATTGTACGGCGAACGTCACGATCGTGAAGAGCCATCAATGATGCTTCGTAGCTGTACTTGTCGTGCATGTAGTGAATACAGTTAAGTGCGGTCACGTATTGCTCAGCTAACCAATCCATGAATGTGTCTAAGCGACCCATTACATCGTCGTAGCTTAATACTTCGTCAGTGATCTTGTCAGACTTAGGACCAATTTGAATCTTAAGCTTCTCGTCTACACCGCCGTTTATTGCGTAAAGAAGAGTTTTAGCTAAGTTGGCACGAGCACCGAAGAACTGCATGTGTTTACCAACAACCATTGGTGATACACAACAAGCAATTGCGTAATCATCGTTGTCGAAGTCACTACGCATTAAGTCATCGTTTTCGTACTGGATTGACGACGTATCGATAGATACTTTGGCACAGTATTTCTTGAAGTTAATCGGTAATTGCTCAGACCATAGAACAGTAATGTTCGGCTCTGGAGAAGGACCCATTGTGTAAAGTGTGTTCAAGAAACGGAAAGCTGTACGGCTTACAAGTGTACGACCATCGGTACCCATACCACCCATTGATTCTGTTGCCCAGATTGGGTCACCAGAGAACAAGTCATCGTATTCAGGAGTACGTAGGAAACGAACCATACGTAGCTTCATTACCAAGTGATCTACTAGCTCTTGAGCTTCAGACTCAGTTAGCGTACCAGCTGCGATGTCGCGCTCGATGAATACGTCTAAGAAAGTGGTAGTACGACCAAACGACATTGCAGCGCCGTTTTGAGATTTAACTGCGGCTAGGTAGCCGAAGTAAGTCCACTGAACTGCTTCTTTAGCTGTAGTTGCTGGACCAGAGATATCACAACCATATTTAGCTGCCATTTCTTTGATTTGAGCTAAAGCGCGGTGTTGCTCGCTGATCTCTTCGCGAAGCTTCATTGTTGCTTCAAGATCTGAACCGTTTACAAAGTCAGCTTCTAAAGAGCGGTGCTGCTTAACTTTGTCAGCCATTAGGAAGTCAATACCGTAAAGTGCTACGCGACGGTAATCACCAATAATACGACCACGGCCATATGCATCTGGCAAACCAGTTAAAACGCCAGACTTACGGCATTTCATAATAGAGCCAGTGTATACGTCGAATACACCTTGGTTATGTGTCTTACGGTAGTCTGTGTAAATCTTGCTTACCATTGGATCTAATTCGCGATCGTAAGCTTTACAAGAACCTTCAATCATACGAATACCGCCGTTAGGGATAATCGCACGTTTTAGTGGCGCTTCAGTTTGAAGACCAACAATTGTCTCAAGATCTTGGTTGATGTAACCCGCATCGTGAGAAGTGATGGTTGAGATAACTGAAGTATCGAAGTCTACCGGCGAGTGAGTGCGGTTTTCTTCTTTAATGCCTTCCATAACTTTGTCCCAAAGCTGATCCGTAGCTTCGGTGGCGCCAGCTAGAAAGCTTTCATCGCCTTCATATGGAGTGTAGTTAGCTTGAATAAAGCTACGAACGTTAACTTCATTTTGCCATTCGCCGGCTGTAAAGCCTGCCCAAGCACTAGCAAAAACATCGTTCTTCTCTGCCATTTTTTGTCCCACCTATAAGTTGGTATACAAATGAATATTCTATGGTTTAAACAATAGCGATAATGCCGCTATTGTCTGTTCTTGGAACAAGTATAGTGCTTGTTCCAAGAGGTAAAAAACTTTAACTCTATAGTAGTGCTGGAATGCCGTATTTGCCTTCCAACATACCTACCGCCATCATGGCGACAAAACAAATCAACAATACTGATGCTGGGATAATGATACGGTCCGCAAACGATAGTTTCTTCGGACGTTCTTTATCACCAATCAAACCATTGTTATCAAGTAACATGGTTAGAGCCCAAGCCAATACTGGGTTAGTTACTGCAGCTGCAAAGATACATATACCAGCAGATTGTGAATCTTTAGTATCTTTAATCATTTGCATGCCGGCTTCTAATAACGGTAAGAATACACCTACTAATAATGCAATCTTCATTACTGGAGGCCATACAGCCACATCCATTGGGAAACCTAAGATTGCAATAATGATACACAATGAACCTAGCAAAATTGCGCCGCCAGGAATTGGGCGTTTAGCAATGGCTGCAGGAATCATGTACGTACCCCAGCTAGACGTGATGTTACCGCCACCTACTGCTGTACCTACGATTTGACGTACAGAACAGGTCGTCATGGTGTCATCTACATCCATTAGTACTTTGTCTGTACCGCGTGGGTAGTTTAACTCTTGGAAAATACGGTGGCCTAAGAAATCAGGAGACCACATTGCTACCGCTAAAATAGCGAACGGTAATGAAGCAATAAAGTGTTCTGCATTAGGTAAACCTAACTGCCAACCTTGCTCAGTAGAGCCCCACCAGTAAACAGGGTTTAGGTTTGGTAAGCCCATTTCTGTTTTAAAGGTAAGGTCGAAACCAGCACCAAAAGCTAAGGCAATCACTAGACCCATTACCGCACAAGCTGGAATAGCTAACCAACGCTTACCCACTTTAGCTAAGAATGCGTACAGCACGATGGTAGCGGCTAATACCACTAAGCCCACATAACCCATTTCGCCTGCTGCAATGCCTGCATCAACTGATTCTAGCCCTTTAGCCCATGATTGAATGTCACCAATCATTGACATGGTGCCGCCAAAACCTAAGAACACTAATAAGCCGCCGGCTACCCCTTCACTGGTTAAGTTCACCAGTTTAGAACCACCTTTAAAGAAACTTAATAGTAAGCCGAATACGCCCAACAGAATCGCTAAGGCCAGTGGGTGAGCACCCGCTAAAGCAATCGCGCCAATTAATGGAATCATTGGGCCGTGGTTACCGGCTAAGTTCGCCCGTGGATTAAATATTCCAGAGGCCAATACACAGAACAGCAATGCAGGTATAAGCATTTCTACTCGCGCCACTTCAATGGCGAACTCAGTACCTAGGTTGATGTGATCCCAACGCTCGGTTAATCCGTCTGCCCAAGCCATCATTACTGCAGAGTACATGGCGATAATGCCAATAGTACCGGCAATGGCTGGAACCAAATCTTCCCATTCAAAGCGGAAGTCACGACCTGGTAAATTTAAACCCCAGCGACGAGGTTTCATGATTTGTAGTTCGTGGTCTAAGTAGTCAGAGCGAGTTTCAAATTCAGAAGCAGGGCGGTGTGCTTCGGAATAACTCAGCTCTTCGTCTTGAGACTGGTGGTTGTTACTAGACATAGTTTCCTCAAAAACAAAAATAAAAACTGATTAATCGCAGATGCTTAAATTAAGTAGCTTTAAGCCTGAGATCCTTCTCACTGGCGATAATCGTCTCAACAGGACGAACAACATATAAGGATAGTGAGTATAAAAAGTGAAATAACTGCATGCAGTTTAGCGTAAAAAGTGCAGTGGGTAACTGTAGTAAAGAAACATTAAAGAAATACAAAATACGGCGACGATTAAGCGGTGAAGCGCTGTTTGCTATGTCCGTTCTTTTGCTGTTTGCTACCACAACATCTGCCTTCTACTTTAGTTAGCGAAATTGTATCAAAGTAAGCAAGTTTTGGAATTTGATCTACATCAAAAAAGCCCATAATTTGTGTAATTTTACTACTTTTTTGTGGGTTTTGCGGGATGAAATTCTGCTTAATTCTGATTATTCTGTAATTTACTTACTAAAGTTGTGGTTGTTAGATTGAGAGCTAAGTCACTTAAATAGACTTCTAACACAGGCTTCTTTTTACAAAAAAATAACAATTCTTTGGGGCGTATTAGCTCACACCCGCAAAAACCTTAATAAGCTAAAATTTTGAGCTAAAATTCTAAAACTGAAAATAAATGCGCTAGCTTGGCTTGTGAGCATATAACTATGCAATCTGCTTGAATATAAAGATGCTGACAATTTGGCTTATTAGGGTGTTTTGTAATCATAAGAGCGCTAGATGCCCCATAAAATGTTGAGTTTTGTCTTTTGCGGTGATACTTTTTGTTGGGTTGAACGTGTAACAAATGATTTAACAATCGTACGCGCCTCAGGAATTAGGCATGGTTGCTGCTAGCAGTCATTAACAAGGTAAAAAAATAACTATGAGTGAAGTGGCTGCACTAGAAGCTTCAAATATCCACAAGGTATTTGGTGATAATGAAGTACTAAAGGGCATTGACCTTACAGCAAACAAAGGCGACGTAATTTCTATTATTGGCTCTTCGGGCTCTGGTAAAAGTACTTTTCTACGTTGTATGAACTTACTTGAGATCCCCACTCAAGGCGAAATTTTGGTTCATGGTGAGCAAATTGGCTTTAAGCATTTGCGTAACGGTGAACGCTTACCTTCCGACAATAAGCAAGTTGAACGGATTCGTTCTCGGCTCTCAATGGTGTTCCAAGGGTTTAACCTGTGGTCACACATGACGGTATTAGAAAACATTGTTGAAGCACCCATTAACGTATTAGGTATCCCCAAAAAAGAAGCCACAGAGCACGCTGAAAGTTTGTTAGAGCGGGTTGGCTTGTACGATCGTAAAGATTACTACCCCGCGCACATGTCGGGTGGTCAGCAGCAACGCGCAGCGATTGCTCGTGCGCTAGCAATGAACCCCGAAGTGATGCTATTTGATGAACCTACGTCTGCATTAGACCCTGAATTAGTGGGCGAAGTGCTTAAAGTGATGCGCAGCTTGGCAGAAGAAGGCCGCACCATGTTAGTGGTTACTCATGAAATGGCCTTTGCACGTGATGTCTCTAACCAAGTACTGTTTCTCCATCAAGGTATTGTTGAAGAACGAGGCTCACCGAAAAAAGTTTTTGAAAACCCAGATTCTGAGCGTATGAAGCAATTTCTAGCGCCAAAATACTAAAATTATAAATATGGAAGACAAGCGTTTATTCGCTTAAAGCAAACAACACGGAGTAACACATGAAAAAAACACTAGTCGCGATGATCGGTGCTATTGCACTAAGCACCACTGCAGTTGAAGCAAAAGATTGGGAAGTTGTACGTTTAGCAGTAGACGTGCCTTACGAACCATTTGAGTATAAAGCGCCAGACGGCTCTCTAACTGGTTTCGAAATCGATCTAGGTAATGCGGTTTGTGAAGAAATGAAAGTGAAGTGTGAGTGGGTTATTCAGGCATGGGATGGCATTATTCCAGGTTTGTTAGCACGTAAATATGATGCGATTTTCTCATCAATGTCTATTAACGAAGAACGCGCTAAAAAAGTACTATTCTCAGAGGCTTACTACAACACGCCTACCGGCTTTTTTGGCCCTCAAGCTAGCGCGGTTGATCCTGCCAAGCCAGACACTCTTAAAGGGCTACGTGTAGGTGTTCAGCGCGGTACTATTCAAGATACTTACGCTACCGACAACTACTCAAAAGTTGCTGACATTAAACGTTACACTACTGGTGATGACCTAGTGGTTGATTTACACGGCGGCCGTTTGGACGTTGTTGTTATCGATTTCCCTGTAGGTGTAAGTACTATTCTTGAAGTAGAGAAGGGTGCTGAATTTAAAGTACTTGGCGACAACGTACAATTGGGTGAAGGCGTTGGTGTAGCTGCACGTAAGCGTGACGGCCAATTGATTGAAATGTTCAATAAAGCCTTAGCTACAGTTAAAGCTAACGGTACTTACGACAAAATTAACGACAAATACTTCGAATACAGTATTAAAAAGTAAGCCTTGCACTACCATTAACCCGAGCAATGCTCGGGTTAACTTTCTAAGAGACTCATTATGTTAGATCTTCATGGTTACGGCCCTTCCATATTTATGGGGGCAATTATCACTATCGAAGTGGCCTTCTTATCATTGGCGGTAGCATTGGCTTTAGGGATGTTAGCCGCGGTAGCGCGTTTATCTAAAAATCGAATTGCGAATTTTATCGCTGTGGCTTACACCACCATTATTCGCGGTGTACCTGATTTGGTGTTAATGCTACTCATCTTCTTTGGTGCTCAAATCGGCGTTAATGCTGTTTCTGATTGGGTATACGACAATTTTGATATTGAATACTACATAAATATTAATGAGTTTGTCGCTGGCGTAACAACCATTGGATTTATCTTTGGCGCTTATATGGCAGAAACTTTTCGCGGAGCATTTTTAGCGGTAGATAACGGCCAGATAGAAGCAGGCAAGGCTTACGGGATGAGTGCCATGCAAGTGTTCCGTAGAATTACTGTGCCGCAAATGATGCGTCATGCTATTCCGGGGATTGGTAATAATTGGTTAGTGCTGGTTAAAACCACTGCCTTAGTGTCGGTGATTGGTTTAGCTGACATGGTCCGCTTAGCTAAAGAGGCTGCTGGTGCAGTGCATGAACCTTTCTTATTCTTTATACCGGTAGCATTTGTTTATCTTGCGCTGACCAGTGTGTCTGAAATTTTCCTCAAGCGTTTAGAGATTCGATTTAGCGCTGGAACGGTAAGGTAGGCGATTATTATGTATGAATCTATCGAAAACTTACTCGCCAACAACGACATCTTCACCCTCACCACGGTTCTAGGCTATTGGGACGGTTTAGTTATGACCGTGCAGTTAGTCTTTTTATCATTGATTTTGGGTTTGATTCTGGCGGTACCGCTAGCCATTCTTCGCGCCTCAGATAATCTGTTAGTTAGTCGCAGTGTGTGGCTATTTACTTATGTATTTCGTGGTACGCCGTTGTTGATTCAGCTCTATATAATTTATTACGGCGTAACCTACATTGAAGGCATTCAAGAGTCGATGTTCTGGCCAATTGTGCGAGAAGCCTTCTATCCATGTTTATTGGCCTTTGTGCTGAATACGGCTGCCTACACCACCGAAATCTTCCGTGGCGCGATTGTGGCGACGCCACGTGGCGAGATTGAAGCAGCTAAAGCTTACGGTATGTCTGACGCTAAAGCGATGACGCGTATTATTTTGCCTAGTGCTTTACGTAGAGCATTACCCGCCTACAGCAACGAAGTCATCTTTATGCTGCACGCTAGCTCGATTGCCAGCATTGTTACTATTATTGATTTAACTGGTGCCGCTCGCGATGTTTATGCCAAGTATTACGCGCCGTTTGAAGCATTCACTTTTGCTGCATTGATTTATCTCTGTGTCACTTTTTTACTGGTGTTTGGATTTAAGCAGTGGGAAAAACGTTGGCACCGCCATTTACGGCCATTAAGTTAATTATTGAAAGGGGCGAAAGCCCCTTTTGTTTATCAGCTCAACAAGAATCACATCATGCTTACTCTGCTTAAAAATGCTCAGCTCTATTCGCCAAGTCCAAAGGGTAAAATGGACTTACTGATCGCCAATGGAAAAATTGCTGAAATTGCTCCACACATAGAGCTGAAAAGTAATCTAGCTGTGTTTTCCACCTTGGATTTGGCTGGCGCAATTTTAGCGCCGGGGTTTGTTGACGCGCTAGTGCATTTTACTGGCGGTGGCGGCGAGGGTGGTTTTGCTTATCGTACCGCTGAGTTAAGTTTTGATGAAGCTGCGCCAACAGGCGTGACCACTTTGGTCGGTGCCTTAGGTACCGATAGTGTCACCCGTAGCCCCGCACAAGTGTTGGGAAAGGCACGTGAGTTAACGGCGCAGGGTTTAAGCTGTTATTGCTACACTGGCTCTTATCATTTGCCAGTGAAAACCATCACCGGCTCGATTGAGCAAGATATCGTACTCATTCCCGAAATGATTGGGGTGGGTGAAATTGCTATTGCCGACCACCGAGCCAGCCAAGCCTCGGTTCAAGCCTTTATTGAAGTGGCCGCCGAAGCGCGTGTTGCTGGCTTATTGGCAGGTAAAAAGGGCATCAGTTTTTTCCATGTTGGTGACGGTAAAGGCAAACTGAGCATGTTAAGAGAGATTATTAAGCAATCCGACTTATCAATCACTCAGCTTTACCCTACACATTGCAATCGCAATCAAGCCTTGTTTAACGACGCATTAGCTTTTTTGAATGAAGGCGGAGCCATCGATTTCACTACCAGTACTATTCCTCAGTTTATCGAAGAAGGCGAGGTAAGTTGTCCTCAAACGCTCAAAACCATTGTTGATAAGGGCTTAGATTGGCAACGGGTGAGCTTTAGCTCTGACGCCAATGCGAGTTTGCCTCTGTTCAATTCAGAAGGCGAATTAGTGGGCATGCAAGCCGGTAAACTCGAGAGTTTGTATGAAGCGGCGAGGCAAGCTGTTCAGGATTATGATGTTCCTCTAGAGGTTGCTT
This sequence comes from Agarivorans sp. 2_MG-2023, assembly GCF_030548085.1. Taxonomy (NCBI): domain Bacteria; kingdom Pseudomonadati; phylum Pseudomonadota; class Gammaproteobacteria; order Alteromonadales; family Alteromonadaceae; genus Agarivorans; species Agarivorans sp. 2_MG-2023. The sequence continues at coordinate 116,407 of NZ_JAUORQ010000012.1, read as the reverse complement.
TGTCGGTGATCAGTGCCAACCCTGCTAAGATTCTGGGGCTTACTAATAAAGGTCAGCTTGCCAAGGGATTTGACGCCGACATGGTGGTATTGAACCCCGATACACTAGAGATCAAGCAAGTGATTGCTAAAGGCCAGAGTATTTGGGCTAAATAAGCCAAGTGCCTCGGGTCGTTTTTGGCTAAGGGCTAGGGCATAATAGCTTCAATTGGATTTTTAGCAGAAGTAGCCCTATGACGTTTAAAGGATTTACTACCCAGTTGGTACATTGCGACCGCTTAGCTGGTGTAGAAGACGGTGCAGTACATGCACCTATTCATAACTCAGTGCCTTATGGATATGCCGCCACACAAGATTTAGTTGATGTATTTCAAGGCAAACAAGTAGGGCATGCTTATGCTCGTCAATCTACTCCTACCTTAGATTACCTGCAGCGCAAAATTGCCATGTTAGATGACAGTATAGGCTGCTTAGTATTTGGCACAGGCATGGCGGCAATTGGCACAGTATTTCTTACTCTGCTAAAAGCGGGTGATCACATTGTTGCTAGCCGCTTCTTATTTGGCAATACCAGCAGCATTTTTGGCACCTTAAAAGGTTACGGAATCGAAGTTACTTTGGTTGATGCCACCGATGCAGATGCGGTAGAACAGGCTTGCCAAGCTAACACCAAAATGGTGTTTGTAGAAACCATTGCTAACCCTGCAACTCAAATTGTTGATTTAGCGGGTATCGGCGAGCTTTGCCAGCAACGTGGTTTACTTTACGTGGTAGACAATACCCTAACGTCTTCTTATTTGTTCCAGCCAAAAACCGTGGGCGCTAGCTTAATCGTTACTTCGTTATCCAAGTACGTGGGTGGCCATGGCAATGCGCTAGGCGGCTCGGTAAGTGATACTGGCTTATTTGATTGGACGAATTACCCCAACATATTTGAAGGTTATCGTAGCGGTGACCCTAAAATGTGGGGCATTAATCAGATTAAGAAAAAAGGCCTGCGTGACTTTGGTGGCGCCCTTTGTTCGCAAACGGCTCATTTATTATCGGTGGGTGCGGAGACAATGGCGTTACGTATGGAGCGCCAATGTGCCAATGCGCTAGCCTTAGCTAAGATGTTAGACGCTCACCCTAAAGTGGCCCAGGTGTATTACCCTGGTCTGGAACAACATCCGCAGCATCAGCGTGCAAATGACTTGTTCAAGCATTTTGGCGCATTAGTGAGTTTTGATTTAGTTGACGGAATTGATTGTGCAGAATTTTTAGATAAAACTGAAATTGTGATTAATGCTACCCACCTTGGTGACAATCGCACACTCGCTTTGCCGGTAGCTCAAACTATCTATTTTGAAATGGGCTTAGCTGCTCGCCAAGAGTCTGGTATTAGTGAAACAATGATCCGCTGCTCTATTGGTATCGAAGACACCGAAGATTTGCTGGCTGATTTTTCTCAAGCGCTTGCGCAGTTTTAGTTTGGTAGTGATTGTTTGAATAAAAAAGCCTTGGCAATGCCAAGGCTTTTTTAATGGAATTTATTTAGTGTCGATGGAGATGAGCTCTACATCGAAAACCAGGGTTGAACCCGGAGGGATAGAAGCCACGCTGCGGTCGCCATAGGCCAGTTGACTAGGAATGAAAAAACGGAATTTTTCGCCTGCACTCATGTATTGCAAACCCTCTGTCCAGCCGGCAATTACTTGACCTAAAGGAAATTGAGCTGGGCGGCCGCGATCAACTGAGCTGTCAAAGACCAGTCCGCTCAATAAGGTGCCATGATAATGTACCGTTACGGTACTGTTGGCCGATGGCTTTTCATCACTATTAACCACATCTTCCAATACTTTATATTGCAGGCCGGAGTCTGTGGTAATAATGCCGTCTTCTTGGCCGTTTTTACTTAAGAAATCTTGGCCTAATTGGCGGTTTTGTTTAGTGGCTTTCGCGCTGTTATTGGCGCGTAAAATAAACAAGATTACAAATATCGCCAGCACCGCCAGCACAACAAATTTCAATGTATTGATCCTTCTCTGTTTTTATTGCTAATCAATGATTAGCGGAAAGCTTAGCCTAAGACTAAGCCAAAACGCTTCATTTTTGTAGATTGATTTGCTGTGGTTTTTTCTAGGGTGGTTAGCGGGTCATTTTTTTTACAAATACCACCACAAAAAGCGCAATAATAAAACTCCCGCTAAAGGCCTCAATAGCGGCAAAAATACGTGAAAAACCTACTGGGGTAAAGTCGCCGTAACCAAGGGTGGTAAAGGTGACCACGCTGTAATACAGACACTCAAAAAACGCGACAATATTGCGTCCAAGGCTTTGGCTTAAGTCTAAAGATACAACATTGCCGTTAAAATGAATCCCGGTAAAAAAGTAGACCACTGCACAACTTAAAATAATTAGTAGCGAGGTAAGTACAACCCTCATTGGTTGCTCGCCATAACCACACACCAAATCCACCAGTTTTGAGATGGCGCGCTTATAAGAGTATTTGGGCATTTGGTAGCGGCGCATGGTGAGTTCTTTTTTTAGAAATATCCCTGCGGTGGTAAATAAGCCTTCTGATTCTGCGGTTTTACGTAAACAGCGGTAAACTTCTTCGGCCTGCTGGTAGTAATCTGCCATTGCATCTTTGTCTTGCTGCTTCTCTGCAGCGCTGCCAAGCTGTTCTTGCAGCACTTTTTCTCCCACACAAAGACTGTCGCATTTGCACAAGTCCATTTTTGCACCCAGCAAGTTGGTTTTGGTTAGGTTGGCATGATTGAGGTTAGCATCACGTAGGTCGGCTTTCATTAAGCTGCCGTGTTGCAGGTTAATGTTAAATAAGTGGGCACCTCTTAGGTTGCTACGATAAAGGTCTACGCCGGTCATGTCGTAGCCTTGTTTATTGTTGTAATTGACTAAATCGATGCCTGCTAGGTTGGCTTTTTTTAAACTGATACCACGCAACATTCCGCCGCGTTTCGCGTAGCTTTCGAGCTTTTCTTTTATCTCGTCACCGCTTTTATCTTCGTCTGGGTCATGCCAAAAACACAAACCACTGCTTAAGGCTGGCTCTGTACAGTTTGCACCAGAGCTGTCTTGATATAAACATTCAGAGCATTTCGCCATTGCTTGTAATTTCCTGTCGCTTACCAACAAACTGATTATTAGCTAGTTTTTAAGCTTGCTTAATCATAAGTGTATTGCAAAAGCGGGATTTTGCGAGCATGGCAGCACTAGCATGTTAAGTACCTTGGCGGTGCTTATTGTTGAGCAATGGCTATTTGTTTTTGCTACCTAGTTGCTGAAACTCACTTTTCAGGGTTGAGTAACGTTCGGCGTGGTTATCGTTGAGTTTCAAGCCGTCGAGCAGCTTAATTGTGGTTTTGCAGTCGGTGAGCAGTTGGCCACTAATGCCTTTTTGTGATTGGTTTAATTGTTTAAGTATTGCTTGGATCTTGTTGAGAATGGCACCAGTGTTGCCAGGAGCCACTTGGAGCGCTTTGTCAAAGAAGTTAGTGGCTTCAATGTAGCGACTCTCTTCGTAAGCCTCGATACCCATTTTGTTGTATTCGCGGAACTGGCCGAGTTTCAATTCAAAATCTTCAGCTCTCAGTACTTTTTGGGCCGAAGAGAGTGAAATCGGGTCTATATCTGCTCGTTTTTCTAACTCTTCAGCAAAGGGCATCGCATATTCAAACTCTCCCACTGAGTTCAACGTTAGAAAGGTATCGGGTAACAGTTCGCCGCTTACTTTACTGGGTTCTTCTAACAAGCCTTCGTGGCTATCAAATAGTAAGCGCTTGGCTTTGTTCATTTCGCCTTTAGTAGCATGCACACGAGCTTGGCTAATGCCTTCAAAGGCGTCAAAGTTAAAGTCTTCGTCTTTACCTTCTTCACGGCGGGCGTGAAATAGCACCGAGTTTACTTCTTGTAGCAGGCGGTTTTTACGGTATAAGTCATCTTCATTCTGAGCTTCATCAATCAGGCTACGAACGTAATTACATAGATGATGTGGACCACGGTGAATGGAGCGTCGCGCTAACTGTAAAATGGTAGAGAAGGTTTCTTTAGCTAAGGTAAGGTCACCTGCTTCCATGGCCAGTTCGGCCAACAACTGTTGGCGTTCGATACTGTTTACTGCCAGCTTTGAGGCTTTAAGCACTGTTTCCAATGCTTTGTCGGTTTCGCCTTCGGCGCGATAGGCGCGGGCTAACCAGTCGTAACCAGTAAGCAATAGCGGGCTTTCGGTTACTGAACGGCTAAGTGTATTAATTGCGCTTTTATTGTCTTTAAGTAACAAGTGCACTCGGCCAAGTGTTGCCTTAGCCCAAGTTTGTTTGCGTTCTTCGAGTATGGTTTCGAGAGCCACTTTGGCGGCTTCAAATTCACCTAAGGCAATTTGAGCCTCTACCCGCATGTTGCGGCAATAATTAGTGTAGCGACTTTCAGCTTCAATCTGTTGATCACATAGCTCAATGACTTTGGTGTAGTCTTTCTTCGCTAATGCTTGGAAAACTTCACGCAGGCTTTGGCGTTTAACATGGGCTCTGGCTAAGCGATTATGTAGTTGAAACTGCGAGAAAGGTTTAGTGATAAATTCATCGGGCTCCATCTCTAACGCACTTAACACCATGCTTTTGTTGTTATCACCGCTAATGATAAAAAATAGAGCGTCTACTTCTAATAGTTGGCTAACTCTTAGCTCTTCAAGTAATTGGCCACCGTTTTTGCCGGTGCCTAAATTGTAATCAACCAACAAAATGTCAAATTTTCGTTTACGACAGGCTCTTACTGCAGCTTCGCCAGTATTGGCAAAAAAAACATCGTTTGCGCCAAAATTTTGCAACATAGCCTTAAGCATGACCTGAAACGCTCGTTGGTCATCAACAATAAGTATTTGCTTCCCGCTGTAATTGTATTGCGCTGCCATTTATGAGTTTTCTGATCACTTTTCGCTATCCTAGCATAAGTTTATCTCGGTTAAAGCAGAGAAGGGCGCAGAGAGTTAGTTGAGTAATACTATCGTTTATTTGATCTTGCCAAACTGGCCGGAATTGATTTAATATTAATCTGTTGGTGAGACTTTTGGTCTCACCAACGCTGAGTCAAAGCCAAACTTGGAGTGATCCAAGGTCGGAAAGTTACAGATCTTAAGGCTTATCCTTAAGATGGCTGGACCGCCTTAGTTGAGTGGTTAGATTTGCACAATGTATGTCTTTCTACTTAGTAAGTTAGTCTATTTACCGTTTATTACTTTCCGTATTTGGTTGGAACGCCAAGCTAAATTTAGCTTGGCGTATTTGTTTCTCTTCTCCTTTTGCCCATTCGTTTCAGTTTATTCTCGCCTGCAATAGCTCTTATCTAACTTGAGCTGTGTTTTTCTGTGCCTGTGGGTTTTGATCAAGCGAAGATGTGACGATTGGCATTTATTGCGGGCATAAAAAAAGACACCCTAAGGTGTCTTTTTTTAACAAATATGGTGGAGGGAGGTGGATTCGAACCACCGAAGCTTTCGCGACAGATTTACAATCTGTTCCCTTTGGCCACTCGGGAACCCCTCCTGCTTGTGGAGCGGCATATTACCAGAACAAAGTGGGCTGTAAAGTAAAAATAAGCAGATTTTTACTGACTGACTACTGTTTGCTTATTATCTGCGCGTTTGATGCGAATAGGCTAAAGTTTTGGCCTGCTTTTCCGATAGCTAGAGATAGAACCGGAGGGGCAATATGTTAGTTGAACAAATTAGAAATAGCAGCTTATGTGACGAACTGCAGTTAGGCGATACGCTTAACCAAAGTACCGCTCATGGTGAGCAAGCGCGTTTTCATTTGTTACTAAGCATGTTGAGCCAAAACGTTTGTGACCAAGCTCAGTTTTCGATGCAGAAGCAAAATCGAGAGCAAATTCAACAAAGCCTTCGAGATAAGTTTCAATTAGCGAATCGGCGCCCCTTGTTAGCACAAGACGATGAGTTTGCTGTGCAAGCCAATTGGAGCAAGAGAGCGCAAGCGGGAGATATCAGCAGTATTCGCTTAGAGCAAGCTTTAGGAGGCTATGCAGCCTATGCTGATGACAGCGTTGAAGGCGTGCCCGTTGAAGTCATCAATAACGTGGACTTACTCACACGTTTAAAGCACTCAGTAGCCAAGCAACCTAAGCAGCAAGAAGTAGATACTGAAGTGAAAGGCGTGGATATGTATAAGGTACTAAGTGACTTTGATTACTCAAAGCCACTTAAGGTGCAGTATTTTAACTAAAAAATAGTTAATTAACGAAATACCACGGTACGATTTCCGTAGACAAAAACTTTCTCGTCTAATACTTGCTGCAGGGCTTTACTTAATACCGCTTTCTCAACATCACGTCCCGCTTTAGCCATTTCTTCAGCGCTGTATGAGTGATCCACATGAATAACATGCTGTTCAACAATCGGCCCTTCATCTAAGTCGTTATTTACGAAGTGAGCAGTAGCGCCAATAATTTTCACACCACGGTCGTAAGCCTGTTTATAGGGCTTAGCACCAATAAACGCCGGCAAGAACGAGTGGTGGATATTCAAAATTTTGTTATTGAATGCTTCTACAAAGGCTGGTGTAAGAATACGCATGTATTTAGCTAATACTACGTAGTCTGGCTGGTATTGTTGAACTACTTCAATCACTTGTTGCTCATGTTCTTCGCGGCTTAAATCTACATGGCTAATGTGATGGAAGGGAATATCGAACTTTTCAGTCAGGGTTTGCAGGCTATCGTAGTTACCAACTACCGCGGCAATCTCTACATCCATGTCTCCGTATACCGCTTTCATTAGCAAGTCACCCAAGCAATGGGCTTCTTTAGTCACCATGATCACGATGCGTTTACGGCCTGCGCTTTCTAATCGGCGAATACTACCAGCAGGTAAAGCACCGTCTAAATCGGCTAACAGGGTTTTATCGTTAAAGTAGCCCTCTAGCTCGGTGCGCATAAAGAAACGGCCGGCAGCATTATCAACAAACTCGTTGTTTTTAATGATATTAAGTTGGTGCTTAGCACAGATGTTGGTAATGCTCGAAATTAAGCCTTTGGCATCTGGGCATTCGGTTAAAAGGATTTTTCTTTCCATTGTCTTTTCGATTTATTCAGTTTTAAAGTTAAGATTTCTTACAGCACTGCTTTAGCTTTTTGCCGCTATTACAGGGGCATTTAGCATTGCGAGCCAAAGACTTAGGCGCAAATTCGCCATCGGTATAAAACCAGCGATCTTGGCTTTTTACAAAGTTAGAACGCTCGTGCAAAATGTTTAATTGATCATGCTCTTGGTAATAGGCTTTAAATTCCACTATGCCAGCTAGGCCATTGGTAAGGTGGCAGCTAAAGAGAATTTGTAGCTTCTTCCATTGATTTTTTTCGTCTTCGCTAAAGGCGCTAGGCGCATCACCTTGACGAAAATCAGGGTGGTGGGTTTGCCATAGATAGTTAGCATCTCCAAGTGTGAAGGCGGTGTAGCGCGAACGCATTAATTGCTCGCAACTAACAGGCTTGGAAGTACCGTTTATAAAAGGCTGGCAGCACTGATGAAAATCACTACCGCTGCCGCAAGGGCAAAGTAACACCGGAAGACCCCAAATTTGACCAAGGGCGAAGTGTAGCAAGAAGCTGCCCATAAGGCAGCTTAATATTGGTTAGAGTTTACACATTGATGAGCTAAATTTGCGCTTAGATAAGGTTATTAGTCGCATATGTTGCTAATTGCGGGTCAAAGCGTTGGCCTGCGCGTTGCTCAAGCTGCTGTTGTAGTTGCTCACTGTTGCTGTACTCAGCCAAAAATACCGCCAGTGCAATGATTCGAGCGAAGGGGTGGATAGCTTCGGCTGCTAGGCCTAAAGGCTGGCCGCTACCATCCCAATATTCTTGATATTGGTTCGCCACTATTAAGGCGGCGTCTATTATCATTTGAACGCTGGGATCTTGAAGATACTCAGGTAAGCCGCAGTGCTCAGAAATTCTATTCCAGCTATCTTTATTAAGCATATTACAGCTGAGCAGCACATCGGGCAGGCCCACATTGGCTAAATCATAAAAGCCTGCAATTTGACGTAGGTAAAGGCACTCTTGAGGGTTTAGCTTTAACGCGGGCGCTAGCTGCTCACAGTTGCTTTCAATAGTGCGCTGTAAATCTGTTTTGGGGCGTTCGCTTTGAATACTTTGGTAGATCATTTCGACTAGCTGTAGTTGACCGTGAGCCAATTGCTTTTGTAATTGACGGTTCTCTAATCGTACCGAGGTACTTTGAATATAAAAGCTTAAGGGTTCGAATTGCGGCTGGTCTTGCTCTGTCCAACCTTCTAAATAAAACATCATTGGTTCGCTATCACTATTCGCTAAATAAAACAGCGCATTACCTTCTGCGTATTGATGTTGTTGAGTTTGTTGAACTTGGTTTATCAGGTTTTGGATCCGATTGGGAAGCTCATGTAGATTGTGAATTTCTTTTAAATAGTCCAACTTACCTTGGCTATGTAAAACACATAGTTTTGAGCGATAAACGCTAATCGCCATTCCACTAATAGAGACATTATTAAGTTGTTTGCTAAGTAAACTTGATAGCTCTTCAAAGGCACTGGTGGCCAGCTTTTGTTCGTTTTCACAATTGGCTAAGTGACTAGAAGAGTTTATCACCGCACGCAGGTTGTTGCGTTGCAAATGCAGTTCTGTGATTTCTTGATAAGCCCTCAAAGAAGCACACATTAAGGTGTCTAAGTTTACATCACTAAGCTCGGTTTTATTTTTGTAATCACTGACATCATATCGACGAATAACATCTCTAATAGGCGCTAAACCGGGTTGGCCAGTCCGTAAAATAAGACGGATTTCGTGATTATTTAAACGTTGACGAATATCATCAATCAACAGTAAACCAGCGTCATCACTTTCCATCACTACGTCTACTAAGGCGATTGCTACGTCGGCATGGTTGCTGAGTAGCTCGTAAGCTTCGGCGGCGTTGTAGGCATCAATAAAAGTCAGTTTGCGCTCTTGGTAAGAAAAATTATTAAGCACCAGCTTGGTTACCGTGTGCATCTCGCTGTCATCATCAACAATGAGCACCTTCCAAGGCGTAAGCTCTATTGAGTCATTGGCGGCTTCGTCTTCTTCATCAAACAAAAATAGCTCTGCACTATCATCCATCGCGACGCTCCCCACAAAATAGATTAAGACTTTTATCATCAGTATAGAAAATTCCTAGAGTCTTCATGGATATTTTTCTTAAAACCCGATATTAAACACGCTAAGCTAAAGGGATTGCGTATACCTTGCTAGGAAATTGATTTTGCATAATAAATTTGTCATTGAAGCCTTAGACTCTGGATTGGCTGAAGCCCTGAAAAACAAGATTAATTTTAAAACCAAGCCGCAAGGTTCCTTAGGGCAACTTGAAGACTTGGCCTGCCAGATTGGCCAGATTCAATCTACCCTAGAGCCTGAGATTCGTAAGCCTAAAATGATTGTGTTTGCTGCTGATCATGGGATAGCGAGTGAAGGGGTGAGCGCCTACCCACAGGCTGTTACGGCGCAAATGGTGCAAAATTTTGTTAATGGTGGCGCAGCAGTTAATGTGTTTTGCCGCCAACACCGCCTCGATTTCGAAATTGTAGATGTAGGCGTGGCTGAATTATTGTCAGAAGAGGGGATTGAGTGTTGCAAGGTAGCGCCAAGTACCCAAAGCTTTTTAACGGGTGATGCAATGAGCCAAGCACAATGCATTCAAGCCATTGAAGTGGGCGCAGAGCGGGTAGCACAAGCCGCACGAGAAGGCTCTAACTTATTAGCTTTTGGGGAAATGGGCATTGCCAACACGGCTAGTGCGGCAGCGTTAATGGCGGGTTGTTTACAGCTTGACGTTGCAGAGTGCGTAGGCCGCGGGACTGGATTAGATGACCAAGGCTTACAGCATAAAGTCACAGTGTTAGAGCAAGCTCTAAAGCACCACCAAGGTGACTATAGTGCTCAGCAGTGGCTGGCTAAAGTAGGTGGTTTTGAAATTGCGGCTATGGTGGGTGCAATGTTAGAAGCTGCTCATCGCCGAATGGTTATTTTAGTGGATGGATTTATTTGTTCATCAGCAGCTTTAGTAGCCAGCCAAATCAATCCTTTAGTAAAACAATACATGGTGTTTTGCCATCAAAGTGCCGAGCAAGCACATCAGCGTTTATTAAAAGCATTAGGTGCCAAGGCCTTGTTAGATTTGTCTTTACGTTTGGGCGAGGGCAGTGGGGTGGCGTTGGCCTATCCGTTAGTGTGTTCGGCAGTTCACTTTTTAAAGGAAATGGCTTCATTCGATTCCGCCGGAGTTAGCCGTGAGCATAGCTAAGCTGCTTAAGCATGAGCTTAATCTGCTGTTTAACGCCTTAAGTTTTTTTAGCCGAGTACCGGTGCCTCACAGTGTCACTTACAATGCGACCAGTTTAAGCCAGTGTGTGGCTTATTTTCCTTTTGTAGGCTGGTTAGTCGCGTGGCTTAGCGCAGCGGTAATGATTGGCTTGATCCCGGTATTGGGTGCGCCTTTAGCGGTGTTGTTGTCGATGGTAGCCAGTTGCTGGGCCACTGGCGCATTTCATGAAGATGGTTTTGCAGATTGCTGCGATGGCTTTGGTGGCGGTTACCAAACCGAACAAATACTCACCATTATGAAAGACTCCCGCTTAGGCACTTATGGTGTGCTGGGTTTGTGTTGCATGTTGGCGTTAAAGTTTTCCGCCTTATTAAGCCTTAGCCAGCAATTGTCGATGATGAATCTGTTATTGGTTATCTGGCTTGCTCATAGTTTAAGCCGCTTTAGCGCGGTGTTACTGATATGGCGCTTAGATTATGTGCGCGAGCCATCTGAGCCAAGCAAAGCTAAAGCCGTCGCGCAGTCTATTGGGCGTAAAGAACTGGTGCTTGCATTATGTTGGGTAGCTGTTCCGGCACTCTTAATCAGTACTCATGTTTTGGCACTTGCTCTGATAAGTAGTTTGGTCGTTACTGTGCTTTGGGGCAGATACCTTAAGTTAAAGCTTGGTGGGTATACTGGCGACGGTTTAGGGGCTCAGCAGCAGCTCGCAGAAGTGATGATTTATATTGCCTTGGTGGCTGGGTTAAATACCGGTGTATTGGTGTGACCCGAGTATTATTGATACGCCACAGCGCTCCACTGATTGCGCCAAATCATTGTTACGGCCAGTTAGATGTCTTAGCCGAATCGACAGGCTTAACACAGGCGGTGACTAAACTCAGCCCTCAGCTTGCTGCATTATCTATCGATAGGGTCATTTGCAGCCCACTACAGCGTTGCTCACAGTTAGCTGACGCTTTGGGGTTAGCGAAAGTAGTAGAATATCAAGCTTGGCTCAAAGAGATAAATTTTGGCCTTTGGGAAGGGCAAAGCTGGGATACTATTCCAGCCACGGAATTACAAGCTTGGGCCGATAATTTAAGCTCTTTTCGCTTAGGAAAAACCGGCGAAACAGTGACCGAGTTTCGAACGCGAGTATTGAATGCATGGCTGCAACTGTGCGCACTTCCAGAGCAAGAAAACACCATAGTATGCATCTGCCATGCGGGTGTTATCCGCACCATTGTGGGAGAGGTACAAAATTTAGCTATCGAGCAGTCTATGAAGCTTCCACTTAACATGGGCTCACTCACTAGCCTTAAGATCCATTCTCAAGGAGTTACGCTTGAATACACCAATCGTTAGTTTTTTTACAGCGGTAGCGCTGAGCTTTTCTATGCCGAGTGCGTTTGCTCAAGAACAAGCTCTGGGCGGCGCTGAGGCGGGTTCACCCAAAGTGAATATTATTGGCAAGTGCTGGCAGCGAGACACCAAGCCAGACGTAAACAAATGCTTAGAAAACAGCTTGGCGCAATTGGACCATCAAGTGCGGCAACGTTTAGTGGCGTTAAATCATCAAGCTGTTGAATTGGAATCCATTAGTGAAGGCGCAAGAGGGATCGTGAGTGCACTAGATAACGCTAAGATTGAGTTTGGTGAATTTAGACGCTCTTTGTGTGAGTGGGAACGTTTAATGATGGCTGGAGGCAGCGGATCTGGTAGCCAATATTTAAGTTGCGAAATAGAGCTCACTCAGCATTGGTTAAGTCGTTTAAGTCAGTGGTAGTGCTGAGTTAAAATGGATACAGCTAGACCTAGTATCTAGCTGCATCAGGTTTTAGTTAATTAGGCCTCAGCTTCCGCTTTACGAGCCTCTTGGCAGCCCTTAATGGCTGGCGCAAGGATCTCTAAGGCAGTTTTATCGCAAGGGCTTAAGCTGGCGTCTGATTGATTGATTGGCGTAACCCGCTTACCCCAGCGAATAGCAGCCGCTCCCCAGGTTAAACCCGCGCCAAAGGCTGCAAGCAATACGTTATCACCAGGTTTGATTCGACCTTCTTCTAAGGCTTCACAAAGCGCAACTGGTACGGTAGCTGCGGAGGTATTACCGTATTTTTCAATGTTCACCATAATGTTGTCGTACGGAGCATCAATACGTTTAGCCAGCGCATCAATAATACGTAAGTTAGCTTGGTGAGGCACAATAAAGTCAACTTCGTTATTGGCTATATTGGCTTGTGCAAGCACATTAGTCGCCGCTTCGCCCATGCCTTTTACTGCGCGTTTGAAGATTTCTGGTCCCTCAAACTGAAAGTTGTATAAGGTGTCTACCCCAGAAAAACGCTTACGGTTTGTTCCGAAATCAGAGATAAACAAAATCTCACGCTTTTCGCTGTCACAACCTAATTTGGCCGCTAAGAACCCCACTTTTTCTGCGTCGTCATTAGTTTCTAAAATAACCGCTCCTGCGCCATCGCCAAATAATACGGCGGTATCGCGTTTGGTCCAATCGAGCAGTTGAGTCAGGCGCTCAGCACCAATTAACAAAATGCGCTTCATTGCTCCGGTTTGAATAAGTGCAGACGCCGTTTGCATACCGTAAACAAAGCCACTACAGGCAGCGTTCATATCAAATACTGCAGCCTGGTCAGCTTTTAAAATTTGTTGAACACGGCTGGCGCTGCTCGGTACCGAGGTGCCAGGGGTACAGGTACACAAAATAATCGCGTCTAGCTGATCTGCTGTTAGGCCGGCGGCTGCCAAAGCTTGTAAGCCTGCTGTTGCTGCCAATTCAGCAATATCAACATGCGAAACACAGCGCTCTTTAATCCCTGTGCGGCTACTAATCCACTCATCCGATGTGTCGAGAAATGTACTTAAGTCGTGGTTAGTGAGTCGTGCTGGAGGCATACATTTGCCCCAACCAGTTATTTCAGCATTGTGCATAGCGAGCTTAAAATCCTAGCTAATTTATATTGCAAAGGATTATGCCTGATGCTCGGCAAATAACCAAACGAGAGCAAAATTTAGTCTCGAACTGCTAGTTTTGAGGCTTAGTTCAAAATTTTAGTCAAAGCTGTCGTTTTGTAGGGCTTTTTGTGCGATAATTGCCCGAAATTGATGGACTAGACCTACAGAAGTGTAGGCATATTTGTGTGACAGGGATGCTTTATTTTTCTCTGGTTAACGTAAATGAGGTCTATTATGACTATTCACAATATACATTCCACCCTGTCGCCGCCTGGTGCGCAAGATAATAAAACTACTTGTTTTAATGATAATACGCGTTTTTTTGTGCTAACCGTTGATTTCTACGCGGATTCTTTAAGTTTATTGGCCTTTGGTGGTGATGTGATTGGCAATTTGCCTCCTACTAAACAGGTGGCGGTAAATGGCGAAGTGGACGATCTTGATAGTTTTTTCCGCACCATGTTTATTTGGTCGTTTTCCAATATCTCCGAAGTGGACGCTCCCTCCCCATTGAATCCTCAAGATTGGTTGTTACTAGACGCGAACGAAGCGTAGATTAACCCAAGGACTAGGGCGCTAGTTGTATAGCGTCCAATTGTTATTTTTCTGAGAGTCAAAGCAACGTGCCCCCGAAGCTTTTAATTCAATAGTCTGGAGTGGTGCAAGCCTTAGTGCCAGCAACCCTGCTGTATCCTTAGCTAAAGCGAGTGCCAAAGTGAGTAATTTAGTTTATGGATTACCGAGAAGATCTGATGGTTACTTGAATCTATCGTTTAATGAGCCATTTAATCATCAACAGTGGGATTCGCCACAAGCTTAGGGTGGGAATGGCAACTGCTACTAGGGTAGCAATTGCCTATTAGCCTCTTCTATAAGTACCTTGTACGAAGATGTTGTTCAAAATACTGGCTATTCAATGTTTCGCCAGTGGAGCGGCGGACCAACTCATCGGTTTCATAAATACTGGCTTGCGACCAAATATGTTGTTGAAGCCAAGCAAAGGCTCCACTGTAATCTCCAGCGGCAATCGCTTGTGGAGTATCTGGTTTTGCTTTTACCAGAGCAGCATGAAACTGCGCCGCATACATTGCCCCAAGTGAATAGGAGGGGAAGTAGCCGATTAAGCCAGCAGGCCAATGTACATCTTGCATACAACCATCTTTAAAGTTCCCCTTGGTGGATAAGCCTAAATACTGCTGCATCTTTTGGTCCCACAGCTCTGGGATATCCGCCACACTAATTTTCTGATTAATTAAGTCTCGCTCTAATTCGTAACGCAACATAACATGAGCAGGGTAGGTGAGCTCATCAGCGTCGACGCGAATGTAACCGGGCTTAACGCTTAAGTAGTGGCGTTTAAGTTCTTCTAATTGCATGGGTTGTTGTTGGCATAAATGCTGATTAACCAAGGGAAGCAACTGCTCTACAAATGGTTGGCTGCGCCCTAGCTGCATTTCAAAAAATAGGCTCTGGCTTTCATGAATACCCATAGAGCGGGCTTGGCCAAGGGGCAAGTCTAGGTAATCTAGCGGTAGGTTTTGCTCGTAACGGGCATGTCCTGTTTCATGTACTACACCCATTAATGAACGGGTAAAGTCTTCTTCTTCGTAACGCGTGGTGATACGAACATCGCTAGGTACGCCACCGCAGAAGGGGTGAGCGCTTACATCTAATCGGCCGCGCTTAAAATCAAATTGTAGTTTTTCCATTACGGCCAAACCAAGTTGCTTTTGTTGCTCGCTAGGAAAAGGCCCATTTAGCTGTAGTGCTGGCCAAGTAGATTGCTTATCAACCACTTGTTGAATTAGTTGCGGTAACCAAGTTTGGATCTCGCCAAATACCGTGTCTAAACGTTGCATTTGCATGCCTGGTTCGTATAAATCCAGCATAGCATCATAAGGATTCAAACCTGTTTGCTCGGCACGGATCTGTGCTTCTTCTATCGCCAGTTGCATAACGGCTTGCTGGTTTACCTGAAAAGATTTCCAGTCGTTGGCGCCACGTTGGTCTCGCCAAGCGTGCTCACAATGGGCAGTGGCTAAAGACTTTGCTTTTACTAAGTCTGCTGGCAGTGCAGTATTGTTGCGCCAACTGCGTTCCATTTCTCGTAATGAAGCTTGTTGAATAGGGTTAAAATTTTCTTGTGCAGCCTGGCCTAGCCAATCTTGCATTTCAGGGCGAGTGGCTTTTTCATGAATTAGCACCGCTAGTTCGGCGAGGGCTTCTGCACGCGCTTGATTGCCGCCATCTGGCATCATGGTAGCTTGATCCCAGCCGCATATAGCACTTAAATGTGACAGCTTAGAAAGGTGCTGAAAATGTTGGCTGAGTGCTTGGTAAGCGCTTTGCTTAGACATAGTAATTCCTTGAGTAACCTAGTTTACGCTAGGCGGCGAGCGTGACGCTCACGGTTATCGAGTTTTTGTGACTCGCTTTTTTTCAATAAAACGTAAATAGCGCCTGTGCCACCGTGCATGGTTTGGGCACTATGAATGGCTAATACCGCATCAATTTGTGGTAACCATTGGCTTACGTAACTTTTAAGTAAAGCGGGTGGTTCACTGTTGTGGCCTTTACCAGGAATGATAAGGGCGCTACGAATATTGAGCTCTTGGCACTGCTTAATAAAGCTCACCACCTCGTTACGAGCTTGTTCTAGCCTAAACTTATGTAAATCGAGTTTGGCTTGAATCTCATATTTGCCCAAGCGTAGCTTTTTAAACACACCTTGTTGTAGGCCTGACTTTTTGAATGACACTAAATCGTCAGGATGAAGCAGGGTGACATGCTCGAGGGATAAATAATCTTGAGAAGTGGCGTGATGATGCTCGGCGGCTTGTTGACGCGCTTGCTTGGCCGCATCATTGAGGCTATCAGAACTACTGAGTACCGCATCTTGTTTTAACGGTTTTACGCCAGCAACTTCTTGCTGGAAAAGATCAAATTCATTAGACATAAAAGAACCCCTGAACAACGAAGTCCCTTCTTTATAAAACAGAGCGGGCAGCGGCGCAACCGCTGCGTTTGCTTAATTTTGTGGAGGTTCGCTTTGACGAATTTTTTTCAAGAAGTAATAAGTATAAAAACCCATCAATGCAATTGTAGTGGCAATTACAGTGACAGACATTAATCCAATGCTGTTACCAAACAGTAAATCGAGCCAAAGTTCCATTGCTAACTCTCCTTTCAGGTAAGTAAAGTTAGCTTAATTTAGTCAATGAAATGTCAAATTGATGTGGGTCAATTTGTTAAAGGATCGACTTCACGGATTGCGTAACCCAGCTTTTTAAGGCTGTCTAATAGTCCTTGTTCACCGTATAAATGCATGGCACCTACTACCACGAAACTGGTATTTTCAAGCTGAGTAAGTTGTTTCATCCAGTTGCGATTTCGCTGATAAAGAAGTTTTTCAAGTACCTGCTCAGCCCCTTGTTGAAACATTGGATCGTCGTTGAGTAAGTTAAGTAGCTTGTTGTTCTCGCCGTTATTCCAATGGCTGACTAATTGCTTGAATAAATCAGGCACTTGGTCAAAGTCATCGAGGGTTTGCTCCAGTAGCGGAACTTGAATGCTACTTAGGCTACTTAATGCTTCTATTTGATCGGCAAAACTCTCAAGTTCATATACCGGTGTATTGCTATGTGCCGCTTGTTTAATAAAGTGCAAATCTAGACCAAGCTCTGGCTGATAACCCAAAGTTTGCATTTGTAATTGGCTAAGCACCACCGCTACATACCAGGGCTGCATGTTATCGAAAATGTGCGAAGAAAGGCCCAATTCTTGGCTGCGCTTGGCTAAAAGCGTCATGTATTGAGGGCTGATGTAGTCACTAAGACTTTTGCCGGCAGGCAGTTGGCTAGCTGCACTCAGCACTTGTTGATCTTGGCTGCTAATGTTGCTCACGTTGGTTTCAATCACTAAGCGCTGGCTTTGTTGGTAAGCCTCAGTAAATGGCGCAGGTAGTGGATAAAAATCTTCGGTACCAAGATGAATTGATCCAAATAGATACAGCTGTTGATGGCCTTTATTTGCTAACCAAAGCGAAGGCTCTGCAGCAATTTGGCTGCTAGAAAAAATAAGTAATAAAGAGCCTAAACGGCTGATCCAAGGTTTCATGGTTAATCCACTCATTCAAAGAGAAAACTACTTTAACATGAGTGCTTTAAGCTGCCAGTAGCTTTAGCTTTTTTTAAGAATTGCGTCCAGTATAGTAACCGGCAGAATGCGCCGTAACCAAGCAAACAAATGAGTAGGAAAGGTGACGTAATATCGGGCCTTGGGTTTATTGGCTTCTAATGCGTGCAATAGCGCTTTGTAAACGGCGCTAGCGGGCAAGGTGAATTGGCTACTTGGCCCTTCTTGCGCTAGTCGTTCAAGCGTTTGCTGGTAAGCTTGCTGGTGGCGAGTATTGTTAGCATCGATATGTTGCTCAAAAGCGCGTTTGGCATTTTTTCTAAAGTGGCTAGTTATAGGGCCGGGCTCGATAAGTGATAAGTGCAGCGGCGTGTCAGACAGTTCCAAACGCAGCGTATCGGTATAACCTTCTAGGGCAAATTTACTGGCGTTGTAAGCACCACGGTACTTCATGGCCACCAAGCCTAATACCGAGCTGTTTTGTATGATACGACCATGTTGCTGTTTGAGCATGTGTGCTATGGCCAAACGGCTTAGGTGGTGCCAGCCAAAAAGATTGGTTTGAAACTGCTCACGTAAGGCCTGGGTGGGTAAATCTTCTAACGCCCCTGGCTGGCCATAAGCGCCGTTGTTAAACACAGCATCGAGCTGGCCATTACTAATGTTTAAGGTTTGTTGCCAAGCTGACTCTATAGAGGTATCACTGGCCAAATCTAGCTGCACGCAGTGAAGGCCAGTTTGCTGGAGACGCAGAACATCATCAGCCTTTCGGCAGGAAGCAATAACCTTATAACCGCGTGAATGAAGTTGCTGGGCGCAATACAGACCAATGCCTGAACTACAGCCAGTAATTAAAATGGAGCGGGAGGTTTGGCTCAAGCAATACCCTGTATTTTCTTCTCATAGGCTTTATCAACTAATTGCCTATCAATTTGTTCATTTACAATCTCGTAATCTTGAACAAACTGGCAGCCGAGTGCAAATTCATTACGCTCATTCGGAGTGTTTTTTATTTGGCAGGTAAGAATTATCGGGTCATCTCGTTTAGGAAAGCGAGTTTGTAACTGAAGGTTCTTATCTTTAAGCACATTGATATTAAACTTGTTAGCCGCACTAGGTACAAACTTACAACCGCGTGAGGAGATGTCTTTTAGTACACCGCGTAATACGTGTTTAGAATCTAGGTGTAAGGTAGCGGGTTGGTAACATTCGTAACGGTCGTATTTACGCAGTGGCATAGACATAACATTTTGCGGATATTGTAAAATCATCCAACGGGCGGGTTCATTAATTAGCGTGACAATTTCAGAGCGGAAGGCAATAAGTTTGCCGTCCCAATGAAACCGTGCATTGACTTCGCAGCCTTCGCTAATAATGTTAATGCCTGAGTTTGCGTCACCGCCATTGAGGCGACAAATAATATAGCTGGTTTGATCAACACCAATCCAATGGCCCTTAAAGTCAGCGGCCTTTTTGAAACGAGTGGTAATGCTTAGGTTAATCCCGCAATTAGGCGGTACTTTGTGAAATTGTACTTGATCCATAAAGAAGAAACGCTAAATCCATTTATTGCTGCCACTAGAGGCGGGCCGCGTGGCTTAATTTCGATGATTCTAGCGGAAAACAATCAAAAAAAACATCTTGTAAAAATATATCTCAGAGCAGATTTTATTTTGTAAAAACTCAATTAGTTTAGGGCTTTAAATAAAACACATTAACATCAACGAATTATAAAGCCCTTGTGATAAATACCTTTGTTTGCGCAGACTTAGTATTTCCAAAATGGTTTTTCCGCTTCGTGCATCGCTTCGGCTCTGCTTACCCCAATGTCTTTAAGTAAGTAGTCTGGAAGTGACGCTAGTTCTCTGCGGCTTTTTCTGCGTAACAGTAAGCGGCTAATGTAGTTTGGTAAGCGTGTAATGCTTAATTTAATTACATCATAAACACTGTGTTGAACGTGACGGTTGGCCTGATTTAAGTAACTCATGATGAACTCCTTTTGTGTTGATGGTTAAAAAGTACGCTAAATTGGGGTAAGCTGACAAACGACTAAAATTGACTTTCGGTTAAGGAAAACTTAAGTGAGTGAGCGTTTGCCACCCTTGCAGGGCTTGTACTATTTTTATCTGGCGGCAGAGACGGGCAGTTTTAAACAAGCTGCCGAAAAGCTGTATGTGAGTGCCGCAGCCATGAGCCAGCAAATTCGCCAGTTAGAAGAGAGAGTTGAGGTACAGTTGTTTGAGCGGCAACATCGTAAGGTAGTGCTAACGCCAGAAGGTGTTACCTTGCATCACTATGCCAAACAAGCTTTTCGTAGCCTGCAGGATGGGGTGCGACAAATTAGCCAAGACCCAGATCCACTCAGCTTATCGTTATCGGTATTGCCATCGTTCGCTCAGCATTGGCTGGTGCCACGGCTTGGTGAGTTTAGCCAGCAGCATCCAGATTTGTCGGTAATGCTTATGCCCAAGAACAGCTTGATTGATTTTCGCCAGGATCGCGTGGATTTATGTGTACGTTATGGCTTGGGTGATTACGAAGGATTGCATTCGGTTAAACTGATGGATGATCATCTTTATCCAGTTTGTCATCCCTTGTATTTAAAGCAGCACCCCATTGAATCGCTCAATAACTTAAGCGAACACACCGTGATAGATGATGCGAGGCCAGATATGAACTGGCAACATTGGCTGCAAGTGGCTGGTTATGAATCAAGTACAGCTAAGGCTAATTTACGTTACCAAGGCGCTCATGTGGTTATTGAGGGGGCGTTAGCGGTGCAAGGAATAGCCTTAGTAAGACATAGCTTGGCATGGAAGTATATTCAGCAAGGTGTGTTAGTAAAGCTAGGAAAGGTAGAAGTGAAGCCGCGTTACAGTTATTACTTGGTTGCACCTAAACCCTATTTTAATCGTGACAAGATAAAGCAGTTTAGCGACTGGATTCAGTTGCAAGCGCATCAGTTTTGGGCAGAAGCAGAGCAGCAGCGTGTTCAAAGTAAAATAGTGAACACGCAGATGATGAAGTATTAACGGTAGGCTTTAGTTCTTTCGATTTAGTTCATCTGATTTAGTTCTTAACGATTTGTTGGTCGTCTAAACCTTGAATATCAAGCCGAGTGGCCTCCAGGGTTGCCCAACTTTTACCGTTACGGATAATCTCAGCTTTAACTAGGTGATAATCTAACTCTGGCGCTAGCCATAGCCAAGTACTGCGGCCTTCTCGTTTCTTTTGTTCAACTTTTAAGGCTTCAAAGGTGCCTAAATTGGTTGTAACGGTTTCTTCAGCAACAACGGTGAAGCGGTAGTTATCAACTTCATCAATCACGTTGTAGTGATAATCTAAATCGGTTAGGCCTTTCTTTAAGTCATTCTGTAGTTGTACTGAAAAGCCTGCCGCATCCATTAACTGGTGTACATCTTCTGGCGCTTCAAAATGATGGCGCTCGCCATCAACATCTACAATTAATCCACCCTTTCTATCGGGATGCCCTGTGACCTGGGTAGTAGAAAAAAGACCGCTTTGCTTCAGCACAAAACCTAAAGTTTGTACGTCTTGTTCATGATAGGTAAAACGCGAGGTATCGTCGTACTTTAAACCGCCAGCGAGGGCAGTGCCAATGCTTTTAATTTGATAGGTATCGTTGCCTAAATCGATAAGTTGACGATAGCCTTTTGCAATAGGGATGCCTTTAAAGTTCGCGCTATATTCAGCCTCAAAGGGCAAAACCTCGGCTAGGCTGGCGGTGCTAATTAACAAAGCTGATAGAGCAATAGCTTTTGAAAGTGACATAACAATAACCCCAGAATATCTTTAAATGAGTATAGCTGCCCGATATGACAAAGCGTAAGGCGAATTTTAAAGTAAAAAAAAGGCCCCGTAAACGGGGCCTTATAGTTCAGGACTTAGTTAGCAATTAAGCTTTCGCTTTAGTTGCTTTCTTAGCCGCTGGTTTTTTAGCTTTTTGAGACTCAGCTTCAGCACTGTCTGCTGCTTCGGTGTATGGACGACCGTAGTATGAATCAAGTAGTACTTGCTTCAATTCGTTGATTAATGGGTAACGTGGGTTTGCACCAGTACATTGGTCATCAAACGCGTCAACCGCTAGCTCATCAACTTTCGCTAAGAAGTCAGCTTCGTTCACACCAGCTGCTTGAATTGATAGTGGAATATCAAGCGCCACTTTCATTTCATCTAACCATGTTAACAATGCGTTAATCTTGTCTTCAGTGTTACCTGCAGTGAAACCTAAGTGTGCCGCAACTTCAGCATAACGAGCACGCGCTTTAGGGCGATCGTACTGCGAGAATGCAGTTTGTTTAGTTGGGTTGTTAGTTGCATTGTAACGAATGGTGTTCGAAATCAACAACGCATTTGCTAAACCGTGTGGTACGTGGAACTCAGCACCTAGTTTATGCGCCATTGAGTGACACACACCCAAGAAGGCATTCGCAAAAGACATACCAGCGATAGTTGCAGCATTGTGAACTTTCTCACGAGCAACTGGGTCTGTTTTACCATTAGCGTAAGAGCTAGGTAGGTATTCTTTCAGTAATTTAAGTGCTTGTAGTGCATGTCCGTCAGAGTACTCGTTGGCTAGTACAGAAACGTAAGCTTCCATAGCGTGAGTAATCGCATCGTAACCACCAAAGGCACATAAAGACTTAGGCATATCCATTACTAAGTTAGCGTCAACTACTGCCATGTTAGGCGTTAGTTCGTAATCAGCTAATGGGTATTTTTGACCGGTTGAATCGTCAGTTACAACGGCGAACGGTGTTACTTCAGAGCCCGTACCAGAAGTAGTAGTAATACATACTAGTTCTGCTTTAGAACCCATTTTAGGGAACTTGTAAATACGTTTACGGATATCCATAAAGCGCATTGATAGGTCTTCGAAATCAGTTTCTGGGTGCTCGTACATTACCCACATGATTTTCGCAGCGTCCATTGGTGAACCACCACCAACAGCTAGAATAACGTCAGGCTGGTAGCTATGACATGCTGCAGCGCCGGCTTTTACTACTGTTAATGTAGGGTCAGCTTCAACTTCGTGGAATACTTCAACTTCCATGCCTTTCTCTTTAAGAATAGAGCGAAGGTCGTCGATGTAACCATTGTTGAATAAGAAACGGTCAGTCACGATAAGTGCGCGTTTCTTGCCATCTAGATCGTCCATAGCGATTGGTAATGAACCACGACGGAAGTAGATAGATTTAGGAAGTTTATGCCACAACATATTCTCAGCTCGCTTCGCTACAATTTTCTTGTTGATTAAGTGTTTTGGACCCACGTTTTCAGAAATCGCGTTACCACCCCAAGAACCACAACCTAGCGTTAATGAAGGAGCTAATTCGAAGTTGTAAAGGTCACCAATACCACCGTGTGAAGAAGGTGTATTCACAAGAATACGTGCAGTCTTCATTTTGTCACCGAAGTAAGCAATACGATCAGCGTTAGCATCTTGGTCGGTGTAAAGTACAGATGTGTGACCAACACCACCGATGTCTAATACGATACCCGCTTGGCGAACAGCATCTTCAAAGTCTTTCGCTTTGAACACACCTAGCGTTGGAGATAATTTCTCGTGAGCAAACTCATCGTCGTAAGACGCTTCTAAGCCTTCACCGATTAAGATTTTGGTTGCTTTCGGTACTGTTACGCCGGCTAGTTCAGCAATTTTGTATGCTGGTTGGCCAACGATTTTAGCGTTAAGCGCGCCGTTGATAAGCAGTACTTTACGTACTTTATCAGCGTCTGCTTTGCTTAGTACTGCTGCGCCATATTTAGCGAAACGGGCCATTACTTCGTCGTACTTAGATTCAACGATGATTGCCGCTTGCTCAGAAGCACAGATTACGCCGTTATCAAAAGTCTTAGACATTAAGATAGAAGAAACAGCACGTTTAACGTCAGCAGTTTCGTCGATAACAACAGGTGTGTTACCCGCGCCAACACCAATAGCAGGCTTACCTGAAGAGTAAGCAGCTTTAACCATGCCTGGACCACCAGTTGCAAGGATAAGAGAGATGTCATCGTGCTTCATCAATGCGTTAGACAATTCAACAGAAGGAGTATCAATCCAACCGATGATATCTTTTGGAGCACCCGCTGCAATTGCTGCATCTAACACAAGCTTAGCAGCGAAGTTAGTTGAGTTTTTAGCACGTGGGTGCGGAGAGAAGATACAACCGTTACGCGTTTTCAAGCTGATTAAAGCTTTGAAAATGGCTGTAGACGTTGGGTTAGTAGTTGGTACGATTGCACACACAATACCCACTGGCTCAGCGATAGTAATTGTGCCGCCTTCGTCGTTGCGGTCGATAACGCCACAAGTTGGTTCGTCTTTATATTTGTTGTAGATGAACTCAGAAGCGAAGTGGTTCTTGATCACTTTGTCTTCCATAATGCCCATGCCAGACTCTTCAGCCGCCATACGAGCTAGTTCAATACGTGCTGTAGAAGCAGCGAGTGACGCAGCGCGGAAAATCTTGTCCACTTGTTCTTGGTCAAAAGATGCAAATTCAGCTTGCGCTGCCTTTACTCGAGCAACCATTGCGTTTAACTCATCAATATTACCTACAGGCATCCTGTTCTCCTCATTTAAACTAAAACTAATTAGTAAACCGATACTGTCTAATTCGAATCTGAAAATCGTAGACCGTTATGTCGCTTTAGTGGTTTAGTAATTAACTTTCACCAGCGATTATAATAGCCCTTTAGTGGTACCACTTGATCCAGATCATGTGTTGCTAAGTTACAAATGTAAAAAAATCACTAAATAAATACAGCGATATTTAGCGATTGGTGTAATTTTTGAACATTTATTGTAATTTTAACCATATTCTTTTGTAATACAAAAGGGTGGTAATTCTAATTAAAAGTGATTTTTACTGATCATTAACAATAATTGTTAGAGGTTAGCTTAACTTAGTGCTTTAACAATAAAAAACTATTTATTTGCGAGAATAATAGGGATGAATGGGCTGTAAAAGGTAACTTATTATTTGTCGTTTTTGTTATTCGAGTGTAGCATCTGGCGTGTATGAGCTTTTTATTAGAATATTGTACTGATTTAATATTCATGTAAAGTGAATGGAAATATCACAGAAGGCTAAAATATAGCTCACTGTGTCAATATGGAGATGAAAATGAAAACTGCTAAAACCCTCGCGGCTAGCCTCGTTAGCGCCGTAATACTAAGTACCTTCACTACCGCTACTTTTGCTGCAGATGTTCCCGCTGGCGTTAAACTTGCGCCGGTACAAGAATTAGTCCGTGGTAACGGTACTGAACCTGCTTCTTTGGACCCTCATAAAACCGAAGGTGTTCCTGAATCAAACGTGATTCGAGAGCTTCTTGAAGGGTTAGTAAACCAAGACGGCGATGGCAATTTAGTGCCTGGAGTAGCAGAGTCATGGGAAACTAAAGATAACAAAACATTCGTTTTTCACCTACGTAAAGACGCAAAGTGGTCAAATGGCGACGCATTAACTGCTCACGATTTTGAATATAGTTTCAAACGCGCTGTAGACCCAAAAACTGCCGCTCCTTACTCTTGGTACTTAGAAATGACTACCATGGTAAATGCTGCAGAGATTATTGATGGCAAGAAAGACGCGTCTGAATTAGCGGTTACCGCATTAGATGACTACACCTTAGAAATCAAACTTGAGCAGGCGCTACCATATTTTGTAGCAATGACTTCTCACACCACCTTGAAGCCAGTTCACCGCGCAACGGTAGAGAAATTTGGTGACAAGTGGACTTTACCGGCAAACTTCGTGGGTAATGGCGCTTATAAAGTGAGCGAGTGGGTGGTTAACGAAAAAATCGTAATGACTCGTAACGAAAACTACTGGGATAACGACAGTACCGTTATTAACAAAGTAACTTACCTGCCAATCGAAAACCAAGTCACCGATATGAACCGCTTTTTAGCCGGTGAAATTGATATGACTTACGAAATGGCCAATGAGCACTTTAAGCGCATGCAAAAAGAGCAGCCAGATTCGTTAAAAGTAACGCCTTACTTATGTTCTTACTACTACGGCTTTAACAACAAAAAAGCCCCGTTTGACGATGTTCGAGTGCGCAAAGCTTTGTCTTACGCCATTGATCGTGATGCAGTCGCTAAGTTCATTGTAGGTAAAGGCGAATTGCCAGCTTACAATTTTGCTCACCAAAAAGTGGCTGGCTTACAAGTTGATACGCCAGATTACGCAACCTGGACACAAAAAGAGCGTAACGCTAAAGCAGCGGCGTTACTGGCCGAGCTAGGTTACGGTAAAGACAAGCCTCTAGAGTTTACTTTGTTGTATAACACCAGTGAGAACCACAAGAAAATTGCTATTGCGGTAGCGTCTATGTGGAAGAAAACGTTGGGTGTTAAAGTTAACCTTGAAAACCAAGAGTGGAAAACCTTCCTAGATAACCGCCGTAACGGTAACTACGATGTTACTCGCGCGGGTTGGTGTGGTGATTACAACGAAGCGTCTACCTTCCTTTCGTTAATGCAAAGCAACAACGGTAACAACGACCAATTCTACAATAGCCCTGCTTACGATGGCTTCATGAATGGTGCGATGGCTGCTGTAGACGATGCCGTTCGCAGTGATAACTACCGTCAAGCGGAAGCGCAACTTGCTCAAGATATGCCGCTTGCACCTATCTACCACTATGTAAATGCGCGTTTGGTTAAACCAACAGTGGGTGGTTACCCAATGAATAACGCGGAAGATAAAATTTACACTAAAGATCTATACATCATCGCTAAATAATTGATGTTTGTTGAATAAGGCACCTTGCTTATCAGGGTGCCTTATTTTGTTGTTAGCTAGGTAATAGTGCGCAACGAAAATAAATAAAAGCTGGATACTTGTATGATTAAGTTCATCTTAAAACGAATGTTAGAAGCAATCCCCACTTTGCTGGTATTGATTACTATCACCTTTTTCATGATGCGTTTTGCCCCGGGAAGCCCTTTCTCTGGTGAGCGCTCACTACCGCCTGAAGTCCTCGCCAACATCGAGGCGAAATACGGTTTAGATAAACCGGTTTTGGAGCAATACTTCTCCTATCTAGGCAGTTTGGCTCAAGGCGACCTTGGCCCTTCATTTAAATATAAAGACTACACCGTGAATGAGTTAGTGGCGCAAGCCCTACCGGTGTCTGCCAAAATTGGCTCTATCGCCTTTATATTCACAGTATTAATGGGTGTGTCTGTTGGCACGCTAGCGGCACTTAAACAAAACACCTGGATGGACTTTAGTATTATGTCTACGGCAATGGCCGGGGTGGTGATGCCTTCCTTTGTATTAGCCCCTACCTTGGTGTATATCTTCGCCATTAAGCTGCAATGGCTCCCCGCAGGCGGGTGGAATGGGGGGCAACTGCAGTACATCATATTGCCGATGCTTGGCATGTCTTTACTTTACGTTGCGTCTTTTGCGCGGATTATGCGCGGTAGCATGATTGAAGTACTAAGCTCCAATTTTATCCGTACCGCTAAAGCTAAAGGCCTACCTTATCGCCATATCATATTGCGCCATGCTTTACGTCCTGCACTGCTGCCCGTGGTGTCGTACATGGGGCCAGCGTTTGTCGGTATTATTACTGGCTCGGTAGTGATTGAAACCATTTTTGGTTTACCGGGCTTTGGTAAGTTATTTGTAAATGGCGCGCTTAACCGAGATTACTCTTTAGTATTGGGTTTAACCATTCTGATTGGTAGTTTCACTATTATTTTCAATGCGATTGTCGACATTTTATATGCCTTCATCGATCCAAAAATTCGCTACTAGGAGGCTGCTATGTTAGATAATAAACAGAACAGCGAAGCGCTTAGCGAGTTCGCCGATAAATTGGAAATTGAAGGTCGCAGCTTGTGGCAAGACGCCCGCATGCGCTTTATGCGCAACCGCGCGGCGATGGTGAGTTTGGGCATCTTAGTATTTATTACCTTGTTAGTGGCATTTGGCTCGCACCTTAGTGAGTTTGCTTTTGACGATACTGACTGGGGCGCTATGCATCATGCACCGTCTATCGAGAGTGGCCATTATTTTGGTACCGACTCTTTAGGTAGAGACATGTTTGTACGTACCTTATTAGGTGGTCAAATATCGTTACTTGTTGGTGTAATGGGGGCATTTGTTGCGGTGCTTATTGGCACTTTGTATGGCGCCACTTCTGGCTTTTTGGGGGGCACAGTAGACCGAGTTATGATGCGCTTGCTAGAGATCCTTTATGGCATTCCATTCATGTTCTTTGTGATTTTGTTGGTGACCTTTTTTGGCCGTAACATCTTCTTGGTATTTGTGGCGATTGGTGCAGTATCGTGGTTAGACATGGCGCGTATTGTTCGAGGCCAAACTCTAAGTCTTAAAAACAAAGAGTTTATTGAAGCCGCCGAAGTATGTGGTGTATCAAAATGGAAGATCATTACTCGCCATATTGTGCCAAACGTATTAGGCATTGTGGCGGTGTACGCCACTTTACTGGTGCCGCAAATGATTCTTACAGAGTCATTCTTAAGCTTTTTAGGTTTAGGTGTACAAGAGCCAATGACATCTTGGGGCGCACTACTACAAGATGGCTCGCAGACCATGGAGATTGCCATTTGGCAATTGCTGTATCCAGCGGCATTTATGGTTGTCACACTATTCAGTTTTAACTATGTAGGCGACGGTTTACGTGATGCCTTAGATCCGAAAGATCGGTAAGGCAAGGGTATAACAATGAGTTTATTAGATGTTAAAGACCTTCGCGTGGAGTTTTCAACTCCTGAAGGCAGTGTTACAGCAGTGAATGATTTAACCTTTTCACTAGAAGCCGGACAAACCTTAGGCATTGTGGGTGAATCGGGTTCTGGTAAAAGCCAAACCGCTTTTGCTTTAATGGGATTACTGGCGAAAAACGGCGTCATTTCTGGCGAAGCGCTATTTAATGGTCAGCAAGTGCTTAACTTGCCTGAACAGCAGTTAAACGCTATTCGTGCTGAGAAAATCTCGATGATTTTCCAAGACCCAATGACTTCGCTCAACCCTTATATGAAAGTAGGTGAGCAGCTTAAAGAAGTATTGCGTTTGCACAAGGGCATGAGTAATCGTGAAGCCCATGTAGAAGCTGTGCGCATGTTAGATGCGGTGAAAATGCCAGAAGCTGAAAAGCGCATGGCGATGTATCCACATGAGTTTTCTGGCGGTATGCGCCAGCGCGTAATGATTGCGATGGCCTTACTATGTAAACCACAATTATTGATTGCCGATGAGCCTACCACTGCCTTGGATGTTACCGTTCAAGCGCAGATAATGACTTTGTTAAACGAGCTAAAAAGTGAGTTTAATACGGCGATTATTATGATTACTCACGACTTAGGTGTTGTGGCGGGTATTTGTGACAAAGTGCTGGTGATGTACGCTGGGCGAACCATGGAATATGGGAGCGCTAAAGACGTATTCTATCGACCAAGCCACCCCTATACAGAAGGCCTGTTAAAAGCGATTCCACGCTTGGATACCGAAGGCGAAATACTGCCAACAATTCCGGGTAATCCACCTAACTTGTTAAAGCTTCCGCAGGGCTGTCCATTCCAGGAGCGTTGCCACAGAGTGAGCGATCACTGTCGTCAGCATACACCTGAACTAAGCACTTTTGGCGATCAGCGTCAGCGTGCTTGCCATGACAACTTCCACTTAAGCGGAGGCCAATAATATGAGTGATAAAGCCTTATTGCTGGACGTAGTGGATTTAAAAGTCTATTTCAAAATTAAGAACAACAAAGGTTTACCTTGGGCGCCAGCTGCTACCTTAAAAGCGGTAGACGGCGTATCACTAAAACTCTATCAAGGTGAAACCTTGGGTGTGGTTGGTGAGTCTGGCTGTGGTAAATCTACCTTTGCGCGTGCGGTGATTGGCTTAGTGCCAGCCGAAGCGGGTAAGGTGGTGTGGTTAGGCCAAGACTTAACCAAATTGCCACATAAAGAACTACGTGAGAAACGTAAAGAGATTCAGATGATCTTTCAAGATCCGCTGGCTTCGTTAAACCCGCGTATGACCGTTGGCGATATTATTGCCGAGCCCTTACAAACCTTTTACCCCAAGCTGAGCAAGGCAGAAGTAAAGCAGCAGGTAAAAGAGATGATGACCAAAGTAGGTTTACTGCCTAACGTTATTAACCGTTATCCGCATGAATTCTCTGGTGGTCAGTGTCAACGTATTGGTATTGCACGGGCGCTAATCTTAAAACCTAAGATGATTATTTGTGATGAACCGGTCTCTGCCTTAGATGTATCGATTCAAGCTCAGGTGGTTAACTTACTTAAAGAGTTACAGGCTGAAATGGGGCTTAGCCTTATTTTCATTGCTCATGATTTATCGGTAGTGAAGCACATTTCTGACCGAGTGTTGGTGATGTATTTGGGCAATGCGGTAGAGCTGGGCACATCAAAAGCACTTTTTGATAAACCTACGCATCCTTACACTAAGGCCTTGATGTCGGCAGTGCCAATTCCTGATCCTGATTTGGAACGTAACAAAACCATTGATTTACTAGAAGGCGATTTACCGTCGCCAATTAGCCCGCCATCGGGTTGTGTATTCCGCACTCGCTGTCCAATTGCTACCGAGCAGTGTGCTCAGTTAAAACCGCAGTTGGAAGGTACTAGCGATCACTCAGTGAGCTGTATTCATACTGCAGTGTAAGCCTTAGTCGGTAATAAAAAGCCAGACACTTGTCTGGCTTTTTTTGTTGCTTAGCTTTCGCTTGGTAGCTTTGAGCTTAGATATCACTGAATTGTTGATTCAGCTTTAAAGCTAAAATCTGTTCAGCTATATCTTGGGAGCTGGCATACAACACGCCTTGCTGATTCATAAAGCTAGAACCTGAGTTATTTAGCGCTAGGGTTTGACCCATACTGTCACTTACCCACGCTTTTCTTCCCCTCGCAATAGCAGCGGTAGCGGCAAAATCCCAAATGCTGCCACCGCCTTCGTTGCGCTTAGCCAATTTCAAGTAAAAGGCATCATTGCTGTCCATTACTGAGCAAGCGTTTACTACCGCGCCAGCCTGATGATTAATTACTAGCTCCTGATAGCCTAAACGATTTGCTAAGGCGCTTAGCTGCTGCTTTAGTGGGCTAAAGTAAGCTTCTTTCAAGCTACTTCTATCGCAGTAGAATACTAAGGCTTGGCTGGTATTAGCAGTGCTAAGGCTAAGCGTTTGCTGCTGTTTAATGCTTCGGTATTGATGGGAGTTCACGTCAAAGTAGCTGTGATAAAAAACTTTGGAGAAGGGAAGGTATACCACTCCAATCAATGGCTGACCTTGCTTGTTTATAAGGGCGATAGACACCGCGCAACCATTACCGCCTTCAATAAAGGGGAGGGTGCCATCAAGAGGGTCAATGGCCCAAAATGCTGGCTGAGTGAGCCTTGGGTGTTGGCTAAGACTGTGTTGCTGAGTATTTTCTTCGGCTAATACCGCCAGCTCAAATTGCTGAGTAGCCTGCTTCAAGTGTTCTAAAATCAATTGCTCACAGTGCACATCAACCTGAGTTACCACTTGCGCACTTAAACTTAGGGCTGAAGATTTGTGATCAACCTCTAGCGAGCTACGCGGGAAGGCGGCGATGTACTCTCCGGCTTGTTGCGCGGCTTCAATGGCGAGTTGCTTAAGCTGCTCAAGGTTCGCCGTGCTAAATGGGCAGGATATTGATGGATGATTATTGCTATTCACTAAGCTAAGGCCTTAAGCGCACGCTGGGTTTGTTGTTCGCTGTAACTATTGAGCTTCCAATGATCAGGGCTCCAGCCAAGCAGAAACCGCTGGAAGTCGGCCCAGGCGAAGGGATATAACGCGCGCCACTGACGTTCTAGCTCGGCAACGTTTACTAAGCTTATCTTATAGTGCGAAATAGCCTGCTTAAGCTGGTGGAAGTAGACTTCAAGAAAATGGTCTTGTTGTTCAAAACATTGCTGTTCACTTAAACAGCTGCCCATAAACAAGACTAAATCCTGAATACCACACCCTTTGCCCACGTATTGAAAATCTACCGCTGCTGCTTGGTTCATCTCTTGGTTAAAGCAAAAGTTAGCGAGTTTGGCATCACCGTGAATCAAACAATGGTAGTCACTGTTTTGTAGTTGTTGGTCGATGGCCGTCGCTGCTTGCTTGAGTGGACTATCTTCCATGGCGGCGAGTTCGTCTGGGCGGGTAGCTAAATGCCAGTAGCTACCTTGCTGCCAAAGTTTTGCTGCTGGGGCTTGTAAAAAACGCGCATGAAAGTAAGCCAGCCAACGCACACATACCAAGGCTTGTTCTACGCTTACTTGTTGTTTTACTTGATTAAAACCGAGAGTATGTAAGTCTTCAAGAACCAGCCATTGTTGATTGTTATCTGCACTTAGGTCTAACAAGCTTGGAACGTAACAGTTGTTATCACAGGCTGCTGCAAAGTGTTGATACCAAGCAAGTTCAACTTGATAAGAGCGAACTTTACGTTGGTGAGAGCTTTGAGTATTCCATCCGCGAGGGTGTTCTACTTGCTCAGGATAGCGAATATTTTTAACCACTAGGCTAGAGCGCAAACCCTGCTTAAAGTGCACTCTTAGTAATTCGCCATATCCGCCCCATAGTGACTGAATCAACTCGCTATGGTGAATCTGTTTGGCTTGGTTTATTTGGCAAAGTTTTGCTTGTTGTTGGGTACTTAAAGACATTAAAATAATTATGGTTCGAGTATCTAGATATAGTACGACATACGAGCACCTAAACACGAGTGTTGACTATCAAGTTTAATTTTTGTTGTTTACCCATGGGCTGTTTGATTCAGCGTTGGCGAGCTTAACACTAAATAAAGTTGACCAAGTTATCAGTTTTATTATCTAGCTGTATATATAGGCTTTTTCCCGAGCTTTATGTGACCATCTTGGCATCGATTATTGAGTAAATATCTTACTATAGCGAGTGTTCAAGTTTGCCTGGGAGGGCGATTTCAAGTATGCCCCAAGTAGACCATTTCTCTAAGCGATTGACCATTGACTGGCAATTAGCGCTGCAAAACAAAGCAAGTTTTAGCTTTTTCCAGTGTTCCGACCCTGAAAACTTAGCGCGTTGTGCTTCTGATTTTGCAGAGCAGCAAGCAGTGCCGATGTACATGATTACGCTCAACAATCTTAGTGCTTATTCGCCCTATAGTGCTTTGTTTGCCTTATTAACCGCTCGCTTTGAATGCTCGCCATATACTGCCAAAGAATTATCACAAAAAGTCACCGACTTTGTTCCTCTGCAGCAGAATATATGCGACATGTTAGAAGGCAAACCCTATTCCCGTAGTGAAATGGTCATAGTGGATGATTTGTACTTTGAGCAGCAGTCTATTGAAAAAGCGATCCTTAAGTTAACCGAACTGTTGGTACTAGAGCCTTGTTTGGTAGTGCTTAGTGGTTGGCACTTTGCTTCTGCTTCGGCCATTCAGCTGGTCAAAGCTTTGGTCAATCAAAAACCTAACCTTCCGCTAATGGTATTGGTATCAATTGATACTCAATATGCCTTAGCCAATCGCCAAGACGATGAGGCGTGGGAAGGGTTTCTAGATTGGTTAGACGACACCACGCTGATTCACAAAGTACCTGCAAGCCAATCGCCTTTAAAAGCACGTTGGCAATATCGCGATTGTATAAAAAGTGCAGACGCCTTAGTGGCCGAAAATATTGCTTTTATGGCTTGGCCAGAAGCTGAAACGGCGGCGCGTTTAATGCTTGAAAGCAACGATTTAGACGATGCTACAAAAGCTAGCTTGCAGCTTCAATTAGCCGAAGCCTTACTTTATCAAGGCGAGTTGAATTCTGCGGTGACCGAATTAGAGTTGCTGCAAGTGTTTCAAGAAACCTTAGAGCCCGCGTTTAATAAGGTACATTTACTTAATTTGTTAAGTATTACCCTGGTGCAGCAGCAAAGCTTTGAAGAAGCGATGCAATGTTCAGAAGCAGCCTTAGAGTTGGCTGGGCAAGCGGTTGATGGGCACTTGTTAGCGCAATCTTTATTTGTGAACTTTTATGCTCACGATAAGTCATCTACACCTTTACAGTTACTTGAGTTTGAACATCTAGACAAAGTATTGAAACAATACAATATGGATTGTTCACGCTTGTATGCACTGCGTAACTACTACACGTATTTGCGGTTTTATGAAGAACTCGATTCAACTATTGCGCTAGATTTTACTCAGCAAGCACTGATACTGGCTCGCCGTATGGGGCACCGCCAAGGCATTGCCGCCAGCTATCACAGCAAAGGCATTATTTATTCTTACATTAGCCGTTACCACGCTACCTTTCGTTGTTTTGCAGTAAGTTCGCGTATTCGCGAAGAACTGGGTGAAGCCAGCGAACGGGTAAGAATGTATAACGGTACCGGTTACTTCAATACCTTGTTGGAAAAGTACCCAGAAGCACAGCAGCAATACCTAGCCGCCTATTCTATTGCTCGCCATACCGGTGATTATTCGGAATTAGTGGTTACTTTGTACAACTTTGCGTGGCTGTATTTTTGTACCCGAGATTATCAGCAAGCCTGTGACGTATTAGAGCAGTTGGTGAGAATTTGTCGTATACGCCAAATGACTCACTTTCCTTTTCGTAACCTTTACGATGTATTTAGTTTAAAAGGCTTTTGCCATACTAAATTAGGCGAGTTAGCGCGCGCCCAGCAGTGTTTAGAACGCATGCAAGGTTTACCATTTAACCCGTCCAGTACTGGTGCCTTTTTAAGAGCATTATTGCAAGGCTCACTTGATGTTGTAGATGACCGACTCGATGAGGCTCAGCAAATCTTTGAAAAAGCGCCCGCCTTGTTAGGCGAAGTTGTAGATATGGATAGCCGCTTACTGCCGCAATGCAGTACCGAGTTATTGGAAGTCTATAGCCGACAAGGTAACTGGGAAGCGTGCGATAAATTGCTGCTATCTAGCTTAGCTATGTGCGAATCCTTAGTCTTGCCGCGTTTCACCGAAATTTTTAAGGGTATAAAAAAGGTTATTGATAAACGTAATGCCTTTTATGCTAAAGACATTGAGAAGTTTCCGCTAAACGATGTTTCTTTAAACTTGCTCGATTTGGTGCGTAATGCCAAGCAAGATACTCAGTTACGGCAAGTGCAGCAGCGGCTGCGCGAGATGCAGTTGATTAGCCGAATGCAATCATTGCCTGAGCGTTTTGAAAGCACCATGGATTTAGCCGTTGAGAGCTTAAAACTGGTGTGTGGCAACTTTACCGTGCAAGTCGGCATGATTCATCACTTTACTTCTGAAGGTTGGACAGAGTGGACTCATGTAGGAAAAGCGATTCCCGAAGAACAAGTACAACATTACTTAGCCCATATTGAAGATAACCATACTACCTGGATAAACAACAGTTTTAGCTCCAAAGGTGAAGATGGAAAACGGGCGACGTATAACTCATTAGCCTGTTTACCTATTTTTGTTGATGAGCACCTTTATGGCGCTTTAACGCTGTGTAACTTTAACAGTAACCGTTACTTCGATAGACAAGATCAAGACACTTTAAATCTTATCAGTCGCCAGTTAGGCAGCCAATTACAGCAACTAAAACACCGCGAAAATTTGCTGAAAATGTCGACCACAGACTCGCTGACGGGCTTATTTAATCGCCAAGCTTTGTTGGCTCGATTAGACCAAGAATTGGTGATGTTTGAGCAGCAAAATGGCACTTATCATTGTTCATTGGCTTATATCGATTTGGACAACTTTAAGATCGTTAATGATTTACTTGGCCATGATGTCGGCGACAAAGTGCTTAGCGCCTTTGCCGATTTATTAGTACAAACCATGCGTGCTGGAGACATTATTGCGCGCTGGGGCGGCGACGAATTTGTGGTGGTGTTTCCTAGTGCAAATCATGCTCAAGCAAAACTTACCGCAGAGCGTTTACTCACTAATTTACAGAACCGAAATCACTTCAAGAATGAATTGAGTGCTTGGGCTGATAAACCAGAGTTAGTGACCGAATTGCCAGATTTAAGCTGCTCAATTGGTATCACCGATTGCGGTGGAGTAGAGCATGCCGACCTAAATGAAGATTGGCTGCTTAAACAAGCAGATCGCGCTTTATATCGCGCTAAAGCTGAAGGAAAAGGACGCGTTAGCGTGATGAGTTTAAGCCAAGAGTTTGTTTTAGATTAATTTTTTCTAGCTGTGAAGATTAAGCGTTAGCGGGTGGCTAGCGCTTTTTTTATTGCTCTGGTACTTGCCTTAAGCGCTATTGAACTTTTACAGTGGCAATATTATTGAGTGTAATTCCAAAGGATTGATAGTGGCGAAGTTGTTAACTGGGCTAGTTGTAGTGTTCACCGTAGGCCTGATTGTGGCGTGTAGTTCGTCGGATAAGGTGTATCAAAACAACCATATTCCTCCTATAGAGAAAAACCCTTTCAAGTTTTTGTATGTTCGCTATTTTGGCGAGCAAGTGTGGGCTGACCAAGCTGCCCAGGCCAGCGATATTCCGCGTCAAAAGGTAGATATAGCGCTAATCAATAACCCACAGCAAACCAATAAAATTACCTGGCTAGGCCACTCTAGTTTCTTGGTGCAGCTACCCAGTGTTACTTTTCTTACAGACCCCGTGTTTAGTGAACGCGTATCGCCGGTGAGTTTTGCTGGCCCTAAACGATTAGTCCCGCTTACCTTTAATCCGGAAGATTTGCCAAAGATTGATTTTGTGGTGATCTCACACAATCATTATGACCACCTAGATAAAATGGCAGTTAAAGCCTTAGGTAACTCTACCCATTATTTAGTTCCCGAGGGCCTGGGCGCGTGGTTTGAAAAAATGGGGGTAGATAGCGACAATATTAGTGAATTGGCTTGGTGGGATTCAGAACAGCGAGCAAATACAAACATTACAGCTACGCCTAGCCAGCATTGGTCGGCACGTGGTTTGTTTGACCGCAATAAAAGCCATTGGGCCAGTTGGTTAATTGAAGTAGATAACAAACGTTTGTGGTTTGCCGGAGATACTGGTTACAACCCTTACGACTTCAAAGAGATTGGCCAATGGGCGGGTGAGATAGATTTAGCTTTTATCCCTATTGGAGCCTACGCCCCTCGCGATTTTATGAAAGACCAGCACGTGAACGTGCCTGAGGCGATTATGATTCATAATGATGTGCGCTCAAAACTGTCTATTGGCATGCATTGGGGCACTTACCCTTTAACCGCTGAGCCAGTGATGGAGCCTGCAGAGCAGTTAATAGAGCTGAGCGAACAAACCAAACAAGGTGAGTTTGTGAGTATGGCAATTGGTGAAACACTGCGATTAAAATAAGCACTAGTGACGAGAAATGATTCGTCACTAGTGCCAGTTCTTAAATTTGTTAGTTAGTACTACCGAAACCTAAGCCACCATTACAATGCAGCCATTCAGTTTTGGTTCCACCGCCACATTGGCCGTTTGCCCAAGCACCTGTATTGTACGTTTGGTCTTCCGCTTGGCGGACTTGGCCATTAATGCTTAGGTAGTCAATTTGTACATCACCACCATTTTGGTCGTTGGTGTACTCAATTAGCATGTCACCTGACGATGAGGTATTAACGCTATAGTTTTGGTAACTACTGCTGAGTGACCAAGTTTGTACTGGTTGGTTATTGATGCGCAAGGTTATCGATTGACCACCGCTAGTACCGCGCGCTCTAACCACGACTGTATTGTCGCCATTTCCGCCGCCGTTATCACCACCACCGTTGTCACCGCCGCCATTGTCGCCACCGCCGTTGTTGCCTCCCCACCAGTAACCTTTTTGTTTAGCATCGGGAACCCATTTGTCACGGGTATTACCGAGATCAGATTCACCCCAACCACGCCAATCAATTGATGATTGTTGTAACTCTTCTAGGGCTTGGGCGTTTACATCATAACCATAGTAGCGTTTAACGTAGTTATGGCCTTCGCCTAAGTAATCCCACTCAGTACAAATAGTAGGGTAGTTGTTTAGCAGGTCATTTAAGTGGGCAATTTCTTGGTTCATGTTGCCGTTAGGCGCACCATAAAAGTGAAAACCTACTGAGGTATTGCTCCAATCAATCCATGAGTATTGATCAACGATACTTTTCATATTCAGCGCCATTGAATGGAACGAGAACATAATAATATGGCGTTGAGGCGCATCACGTCTTACTTGTTGGTAGACCTGTCGCATTGGCTCCATAAAAGCAGATGACTTGTAATCTGCGTCATTCCAAGCTTGTTCATTGTTCAACTCATAATATACCAAGTCATTATCTTTATAGCGGCTCGCCACTTTACGCCAGAACTCAGCCATCATGCCAAAACCACGAGTGCGTTGAAATTCGCCGACGTGGTGGTAGTTAATGATGATATTGGTACCGGTTTTAGTCGCGTTGGCTACTGCGATATCTAGGTAGGGAATCACTTCATCTACCGACCAATTAGCCCCTGGTTTAGGTGTCCAGTTTGGATCCCAAGCAACAAAGGGGTCAACCCACGCTACTCGAACGGTATTAAAACCTAAGTTTTTTACTTTCCTCCACGATTCAATATTGGTAGTGACAGTGCCGCTGGATTTTGCATAAGGTTTACCGAGGATCATCGGTGTCCCTCGCATTACTTGGCCATTTTTATCGGTTAATGTCGCGGCATTTAATCCGTATGCTAGGTTAGTAATTACAAGTAATAACAACACTCTTTTTAGCTTGTTCATTAGCTGTTCCATTTGGAGTTGCGGGTTAAGCAAGGGTTGTACGGCACAGCCAACCCTTGCAGGTTTGTTGTCAGTTCGCCGCAGGTTTATAGGTATTGCCGGTTAGAGTTAGCGCATACAGCGCTGATAAAGCCATGCCGTAGTAATCGTTGTTGGCATTTTCATAACCGTTAGCACCTATGTTCCACGGTAAACTGCCATTGAGGGTTTCGTTAACCCAATGGTTGGTGTAGTTGTTTGCGTTAGCGGGATACCAATCATAAAGCATGGCTGCAACGGCAAAGCCGCCAGAGAATGACCGTCCGTTGTACCCGGCGCTATTGCCAGTAGCTTGAGCGATATCGGCCTTAATACCTGATATGTCTCCGTTGTTAGAATCGTTGACAAGGTCATTGATTAAACGGCGCGTCCAGTTACGTGATTCGTCTGTGCCATACCAGGCGTAATCCATGGTCACTCTCCAAGGGATACGCGAAGCGTCTGAACCGTAATTGGTACTGCGACCGGATACAGCGCTGCCGTCTAGCTTCATCCAATCAGGCACAAAGGTTTTGTCTCCGTTAGGGCCCGCTTTTTGTTTATCTAGCAATTTGGCATATAAATCACGAGCAGCTGAGTTCCAGCGATCGTTGGTGTTGCTTACTTTGCTGTCTAATGCGGCCACTTCTGCAAAGAAGCGGAAAAAAGCAGGAATAGAGTAAGAGGCATCAATTTCGTCTTTGCAGGGATCAAAATTAGATTTTTGGTAAGGTTTTACAACCCAAGTGCCACCATCGTCAGCACACCAATGCAGCCAGTTGTCGTGTAGTTCGTTAACGATGTGAATGGCCTCAGCCCGGTAATCAATACCGGTACCACTCCATTTGTCTGCGGCAACAAATAAGGCCATCGCGATATCAACATCGCCATCGGTAGCAGGGCCGCCACCGCCGGCACCAAAGCAGGTTTGGTTTTGACCCACAATGCCGTAACAAATTTGATTAGTTACTGGAGAGGCGTTGTCCCATACCAACCAAGGCATTAAGGCAGCGTTGTTATCATCAATAGTTTTTTTGTAAAAACGGTACAGTTTATCGAAGCGAGTCTTGTCGTTGCCATAAGCGGTAATCAGCATACCGTAGCCCATGCCTTCGGAGGCGGTAGCGTAAGCATCCTTACTTACGTTTCCGCTGCCATCACGCAATGCACCGCCAGATCCCCATTTAACACGTGCTTTATCGCTACCAATATTCACGATGTAATTGTCTACAAAACGATTGTAAATGGTGTTCAACTCAGAGGCGCTAATTGCGTTGTTATCGGGTAGCAAAATGCCACCCCAATATCCGGAGTTGGCTAAATTTTGCTTGCTAAGCGCTGCTTCTGCCGAAAAGCCGATAGCACTTAGTAGTAACACTGAGCTAAACAGTGCGCAGCTAAAGAGTGGTCGCGTAGTTATAAAAGGCTTCATTTTATGTCCTTATTTTTTTTATTTTTGTATTTGTTAGCGTTAACATTTGTAGTTTATATTTTGTACATATTGAGTTGGGGCAGGCTAAGGCTTGGGGCTAAAATTATGTGACGTAGATGTGTGATGTAAAACAGGATTATTTTTTAAGTTTTTGATAATTAAATATAAATTGATTTCATGGGCATCGTCTTGTTTTGCGGCTTACGGCAGGTGTTTTGATTAAAAATCAATTTGAGATGTAAAAAATAATGATCAATATTTGATATTTATAGTGCTATGGAAGTAACAAATTGCAATATTGTTTGCTGCCTACCAGAACTAAAATAAGTGCTAATCAAAATGATTGCCTGTCTAAGGCTCCCTTGTTAATATTTTTTCTTTCTAGGAATGTAGGGTGTTGATTAATGGAACTAAAAGACTTAAGTCATGGGCAACGCAGTCGCCTAGCGTTTATCGATTTTAGCTTAGAATATTTTGGTGAAGTAAGCCGAGCCGATTTGATTAGCCGTTTTCAAACTGGGCTTGCGGCTGCAACTAGAGATTTATCAAGCTACAAGCAGTTTGCGCCCAATAATGCTTTCCTTGATCACAAGGCGCGTCGCTATTTAAGACGTGATCAATTTAGTCCCTTGTTTTCCCATAATCCAGAAGCCATTTTAACCGGCTTATCTCATGGTTTTGGCGACGGCTTATCATTTCCACTAGAACCTAGTGATACCTGCTTTGACGCCGTTCGTTTGGTGCATCCTAAAGCAGAGTTTATTGCGGCTATTATGCGCGCCATTCATCATCGTGTTCCCCTACAATGTTTGTATTTGTCTGTTTCATCGGGGGAATCTAGCCGAGAGATCGTTCCGCATAGCTTGGTTAATAATGGTCACCGTTGGCATGTACGTGCTTTTGACCGAGTGAGTGGCAGTTTTCGTGATTTTGTATGCACCCGCTTTACCCAGCTTGCTGTGCTGGATCAGTCTATCGAGACCTTAGAGGCGCGTGAATACGATAAACAGTGGAATCACATTGTTGAGCTTGAGCTGATTGCTCACCCAAGCTTGGTTCACCCACAGGCCATTGAGCTGGACTACGCGATGCATAATGGCTTACTAACCTTAGAAGTAAGGGCTGCGTTAGCAGGTTATTTGCTGCGCCAATGGAATGTAGATTGTTCGACTGCACATAGCTTAAGTGGTGGCGAGTATCAGCTAGCCTTAAAAGACTGTTCAGTGCTTAAAGGTGTGGCGGGCTTGGCTATTGCGCCTGGTTGGACAGCTAGCGAATAAGGGGAACAAAATGCGAGCCAGTCTTAAACAACATATTGTGACAGTGTGCGATAAGAAAATGGCCAGCAAAGGGAGCGATGTAGGGCTGTCATTTTATGCGTTTTTCGCCAATAAAAATGATGATCCTGTTTTGCTAATGGAAGCCGCTAGCTGGTGGATAAGTACCCATCAGCTTAATCATTTTGAAAAAGCCCACAAAATTAAGGCCTTAGTTGAGTCCGAGCAGTAATTGCCAGGAAAAGCGTACTATTGGCTTTAGCGTGGTACTCTTGAATGTAGATTATTTACCCACTAGAATGGCGAACTTTTATTGTTTAATAGAAGGTTGTGTCGCTTAATTGCGCCATTGGTAGTTAAATGTTTGGTTCTAGTTGGTCCGAAAAAGCGCTGTTAAGCTTTTCTAGTTTCTCTTCTTTATTTTTTGCATTACTGGGTATCAGTTTAGGGTTATGGGCTGGTTCTTTAGTGATTGTATTCGATGGTGCTTACTCCTTAGTCAGTTTAGCGCTCACCTTGGTATCACTAGGTTCCTTAGCGCTAAAGAAGCACCCTGTATTTGATGATAAACCCAACAAAGCGCTGATGATTGAGCCTGCGGTTGTAGCTTTTAAAGGTTTAGCCATTAGCGTGATGTGTCTGGTGTCTTTTGCTACTGCTGTGTTGGCCATTATTCATGGCGGGCGTAATGTTGATACAGGATTGGCGTTAATCTTTGGCCTTGTTAATGTCGTGGGGTGTGTCGCAACATATTGGGTTTTAAGTAAAAATGGTTCTCAGTCGGCGCTGTTAGATGCGGAAGCAAAGCAATGGTTAATGGACAGTGTTATTAGCGCGTCGGTGTTAATGGGCTTTGGCATTGCGATTGTGCTGACTAAAACACGGTATGCAGAATTTGCTGTGTATGCTGATCCGGTGATGGTTATACTGGCTTCAGCGTATTTTATTTGGGTGCCGTTAAAAATGACCTTGAGTGCCGTGAAACAATTACAACAAATTAACCAAGTAGAACTCGGCTATTAGGCCATTATTGGCGCTAATCGAGGATTTGCGCCAATAAAAATGGGATGCGACTTACTCTGCGTAGCAGCTATCCCAATCGCCATAATTTGCATCACCAGCAAGAACTTGCAGTTCAACATTGCCTAGTACTTCAACGATAGTGGCGTTTGCTTGTGCAACAACAGCTTCTAGCTCAGCTTGCTCAGTGAAGAAGTTGATTGCTACGTGGTATTGCTCGTTAAAGTAAGCAATAAACAAATCCCAACCTTGCTGCTGTTGAGTCGCGGCAAGTGCAGCGTCTACTTCGTCAAATTTCTCGATATCAGCAATAAATCTAATCTCTGCGCAGGTTTGTGCGAAAGGACCAATCGCTAACTTTTTCAAATGGCGTGGTTTGTGATGGCTTTTAGCTTCTGGTTTCGCTAAATCTGGAACGGCAATAAGAGTCATTATTGTTACCTAGTAAAGATGGAAATAAGTAGCGTAATGGGCAATCAAAGTTGCCAACTACAATTGCACGCGAGCTTAGTCTAGCTCTAGGTATAGCGCAAGCTAAAGCTGAACAATCGGCTTTTCTTTAGCTCTCGAATAATCTGTATAGTAATGCTTACAGCGAATCATGCTGGATCTAAGTGGCTTCTCTCAAGATGGGTTAGTATTACTAGTGTGCTAGCGAAGATGTTGTTGGTTTGAGCCACTGACGCTGCGCGAGGTATTGAAAGCCTATTTAAACATGCAGGCAATAAACACTTCCCTTATTGCCGTCTTGTTAGGCTGAATGTTTCGCACTTTTCGCTTTATTTGAACTTCTATTTTATTTTATATATTCACGTTCTCGCGTGACTCCCACCTAAGGCCTGCGGCCTTAGGTTTTTTTTGAGTGCAACTTATCGCGCTTCTTGATCAAATTGTTTGATTAAGGCTGAGGTATCAGCACGTGAGAACCC
The DNA here is from genome assembly GCF_030548085.1 of Agarivorans sp. 2_MG-2023. Classification (NCBI taxonomy): domain Bacteria; kingdom Pseudomonadati; phylum Pseudomonadota; class Gammaproteobacteria; order Alteromonadales; family Alteromonadaceae; genus Agarivorans; species Agarivorans sp. 2_MG-2023. Next base: position 73,555 of record NZ_JAUORQ010000012.1, on the reverse strand, counting down.
ACGTTGCTGCAATTTGGCATACTCTTCATCAACTTGTTTTGCCAATGGTAGCGGCACACCTAGCTTGTCAGCTTCATCAAAACAAATGGCCAAGTCTTTACGCATCCAGTCTATCGCAAATCCAAAATCAAACTGGTTGTTTGCCATGCTTTTTGCTCGATTGGTTAGTTGCCAGCTTCCAGCTGCGCCATGTTGCAATACCCCCACAACGGTATCAATGTCTAGGTCAGCCGCCTTCGCAAGCTGTAAAGCCTCAGACAAGCCCTGTAAAATACCACTGATACAAAGTTGATTGACCATTTTGCAGGTTTGTCCGTAGCCTGCAGAACCTACTAAGGTAACGGCTTTGGCATAACTGCCAAGTAAGCTCTCCACTTTATCTAGGGTGGTTTGCTCGCCACCCACCATGACTGTTAATGCGCCGTTTACTGCACCCGCTTCACCGCCAGATACCGGGGCGTCTAGAAATGCTAATTCATGTTGTTGAGCTGCACTATATAACTCACGTGCTAATTCAGCAGATGCGGTGGTGTGGTCGATTAAAATGCTGCCTGGTTTGGCTGCAGACATAATGCCATTTTCGCCAAGGCATACAGCCCGTACATCTTGGTCGTTGCCCACACAAGTAATAATTACATCGGCTTGGGCGGCGGCTTCTGCTGGAGTAAAGGCTTGCGTGCCGGTGTATTGCTCTAACCAGCGTTTTGCTGTGGCATCGGTGCGGTTATACACCACCAACTTGTAGCCTTTGTCGCTTAAATGTCCAGCCATAGGAAAACCCATTGTTCCTAAGCCAATAAATGCAACAGTGGTTAGAGGTGCTTTACTCATCGTGTATTCCCTTTAAATGTTTAAGCAAGTGGTTAGCGGCAATCAGTAAAATGATGTTTACATTGAACTAGTTCAATGTAAACGGTTCACTGAACTTAGCGTAAGTTTTCGACAAATTGACTTGTTTTACTAGTGCAATGGCAAAGCGCACTGCTAGTTCAACATAGTGAGTTGTTGTGGCCATTGAAAGCGATAAAAAATGCAAGCTGTTCTAATCGATTGAGCACTTAGCTACGTAGTGATTTTATAACTTCAAATTATTGTCACTGGCACTGCTCAATAGAGCGGATGCAGCTTATACAATCCACATGAGAAATCTTATGAACATTTTTATTCTGGACCATGATATTAAACGCTGCGCGCAGTTTCACTGCGACCAACATGTGGTAAAAATGATTTTAGAAAGCGTTCAAATGTTGTGTACCGCTTTAAATAAAAAAGGATTTACTACGCCTTACAAATCTACTCACCTTAACCACCCTTGTGTGCTTTGGGTTGAGCAATCTTATGACAATTTTTTGTGGCTTAAGCAATTAACAATAGAACTAAACCGAGAGTACCGTTATCGCTATAACAAAGAGACAGACCATAAATCGATGGCGGTGTTGGAAAAGCTTACCGAGTTTCACTATAGCCAAAAGGGCCTGACCGAATTCGCTCAAGCTATGCCTCTTGAATATAAACAAACGGGGGATGCGGTAGAGGCTTATCGCCAGTTTTATTTAGCTGAGAAAATGTCGTTTGCAAAATGGACTAAGCGACCAATGCCAGCTTGGGTGAATCAAAAACTCGAGTTCTAGGTAGTTGTTTTGCTGTTTATTCAGTAAAACGATGCACAAATTAAAACCTGACTAGTTTGATACACTTGCATAGTATCTCGTAAGGCTCTTCGCTTCAGCCTTCGCCCTCATGCTATTTTTTATGGAATATCGATATCTCTATGCAAGCTTTGTTAGCGAGTTTTAACCCGCAAGCTCGTCCTTTATACTTGGAAATAGCCCGTTGTATTGAGAATGCAATATTAAAGGGACATTTAGCCTACCAAAACAAGTTACCTGCTCATCGTGTTTTAGCCAAAGAGATTGGCTGTAGCGCCGTTACGGTGCGACAGGCTTATCAAGAATTAGAAAGCAAAGCCCTAATAAGTTCGGGAGTGGGGCAAGGCACTTTTGTTTCATTTAACGTAAACCTTAGCGACGGTATAAAAGGGCGAACTCGAAATGAGTTTAACCTTTCCTTGGTTACGCCATTAAATGGACCCTTATTGGCACCTTTACGTACCCAGCTTAAGGCCTTAGCTGGCGATGATTTGGCAGCATATTGTGATTACGAAGATGATGCCGGTAATCCAGAGCAACTAGCTATTTTGCACCAATGGTTACAAAGCCAAGGTATTGTGTCTGAGCAAAGCCAAGTAATAGTTTGTCACGGTGCGCAACATGCATTGTTAGTGGCGGTACTTGCTACTACTCAAGTGGGTGATCGAGTAGCGGTAGAGCGCTTATGTTATCCCGGAATTCTTTCAGTACTTCGACAAACGGGCCGAATCCCGGTACCCATTGACTTAGACGAACAAGGTTTATTGGTTGAATCCTTAGAAAAACAACATCAACAGCAAGCTATTAGGGCCTTAATATTGGTGGCTTCTTGTCAAAATCCAACAGCAAGTGTGATGCCAAACCAGCGGCGGCAACAGTTGGCTGCGTTAGTTAATCGCTATGCTATTCAAGTGATTGATGACGATATTTATGGCTTTTTAGCGGACGACAACATCAAGCCTTTTTATTGTTTTGCGCCACAGCAAACGGTTTATTTAACCAGCTTGTCTAAGTGCGTCTCGCCTAGTTTGCGTTTAGGCTTATTGGTGGTACCCAAAAGTGAGCGTGATGACTACATAAACTTAGTGAGAACAACGGTATGGCTGCCTTCCCCTTTACTCATGCAATTGGCTTGTCAGCTAATAACAAGCGGGGCTGTGGCTCAAATTAGCCAGTGGCAAAAGCGCCAGGCCTTAGTCCGTCAGCAAGCTGCGAAACACATTTTTAGTGAGTTAGAGTTTGTGAATCAAGCGCTTGTTGAGCACTGTGCTTATCATCTTTGGCTTTACTTGCCACAAGGCTGGACCAGTAAAGCCTTTGTAGCGGTGATGCTAAAACACCATATTCACCTTAGCGGTGAGCAACATTTTAGTGTTGAAGGCCAACAAAGACCCGCAGTGCGGATAAGCTTAATGGCCACTCAAGATATTGAACAATTAAAGCACGCACTTGGCTTGATACGTGATGTATTGCTGAGGCGTATTTAGCTCACTCGTGGGCTTTTTGATAGTCTTTTCCCCAAGCACATAATAAATCTAAGGCTGGGTTTAGTTGTTCGGCCAAAAACGTCGGGGTGTACTCCACTCTAGGCGGCACTTCGGCATATACTTTTCGTTCGATCAGTTTATCTTTTTCTAAATTACGCAGTTGCTGGGTTAGCGTTTTTTGAGTGATTTTAGGGATCTCTCTTTTCAACTCACCAAAGCGAAGCGTTTTCCCTCGTAGCTGATACAAGATAATCACTTTCCATTTTCCACCAATCACATCAATGGCAGTAGTCACCGGACATTCATGCATTGTCTCAGAAACTTCATATTTTTTTTCGTGGCTGGAAGCCGCTGAATCCAACATTAGGCACCTCTAGGAAACTAAATATCTAATTTGTGCGTACTTGTAGTTCGTCAAAACAATCTTATAGTTACCAAAAGATACTATGTTTCGTTTGGATACAGAAGTTGTATTTGGTAACCAGGTGAATATTTGTTTGTTACAACAAGGAAAAATATCATGCCCACCACCTACCAGCCCAATCAAAGTATTGAACTGATTAGTTTTAAGCTTTGCCCTTTTGTTCAACGTTCGGTGATTACCTTACTGCACAAAGGGATCGACTTCAAAATACAATATGTTGATTTGGCTAACAAACCTGACTGGTTTCTCGCACTGTCACCTTTAGGCAAGGTACCAGTATTGAAATACGGTGACCAAGTATTGTTTGAGTCAGCAGTAATTAATGAGTTTCTAGATGAAATTACCGAAGGCTCGTTGATGCCAACAGATCCTTTGCAAAAAGCCAAAGATCGAGGGTGGATTGAATATGCTAGCCAAGTGTTAATGGCTCAGTACCAAACGTCGATGGCGAAAAATGAAGACGATTACCATTCAGCCTTAGCGAGCCTAAAAGACAAGCTAAGCCGCTTAGAAAACCTTACCAGTGAAAACGCCTATTTTAATGGGGATGATTTAGCCTTAATCGATACTGCACTAGCTCCTCTATTCACCCGTTTCGCGGCCACGAAAACGCTATACGCTAAAGATTGGTTGGCCGAGTTTCCTCGCTTAAGTGGATTAGGCGAGCGTTTGTTGGCCTTACCTGCGGTGCAGCGTTCAGTGGTCGACGACTTTAATCAATTGTACGCCGAATATTGGCTTAAAGCCGAAAGCCATTTGGCGCTAAGTAATAGATAAACCAGCCAAGCCATTTTGTGATAACTGAAAGGAATTAATTATGTCTCTAGCAAACTTATTTTCTCCGATTAACTTAGGCGATATTAGCTTAAAGCATCGGGTGGTGATGGCACCGCTTACGCGTTCGCGCTCAGCCCAACCTGGTGATATACCTCAGGCACTTAACGTTGAGTACTATCAACAACGTGCCAGTGCCGGGTTAATTATTACTGAAGCTACTCAAGTTTCACCGCAAGGTAAGGGTTATGCTTTTACGCCGGGTATTCACAGCGAGCAACAAATTCAAGGTTGGAAAGCCATTACCGATGCGGTGCACGCTAAGGGCTCAAAAATTGTGCTGCAACTATGGCATGTTGGCCGCATTTCTCACTCAGCTATTCAGTTAGATGGGGAGTTACCCGTTGCACCTTCGGCCATAGCGCCAGATGGCCAAGCATTTACCGAGCAAGGCTTTTTAGATTTTGAAACACCGCGTGCTTTGGAAAGTAATGAAATAGCCTCAATTGTTGAGCAATTTAAGCAAGCGGCAATTAACGCCAAGCAAGCGGGTTTTGATGGCGTAGAAGTGCATGCAGCCAATGGCTATTTGTTAGATCAGTTTCTTAAAGATGGCACTAATCAGCGTAGCGATAACTATGGTGGCTCTATCGAAAATAGAGCGCGTTTGACGCTTGAAGTTACTGCTTCTGTTGCTGAAGTATGGGGGAGTGGGAGAGTTGGAGTTCGCATCTCGCCAACCGGTACTTTCAACTCAATGTCTGATAGCAAGCCTCAAGCTCTTTTTAACTACTTAACTGAGCAGTTAAGCCCAATGAATTTGGCTTACTTACATGTTGTTGAAAACTTTGCTGGCGCGAATAACGAAGGCTTTAGTTTTGCCCAAATACGCAGTCGTTTTGCAGGTGCATATATGGCAAACGGTGGCTATGGCGCAGAGAGTGCAGAACAAGCGATTGCAAATGATAGTACTGACGTGGTGTCTTTTGGCGCGCCATTTATTGCTAACCCCGATTTACCAGAGCGCTTCAAGCAAGGCGCAGAGCTGAATGAATTAGATCAAGATACTTTATATGGTGGTGGCGCTAAGGGGTATACCGATTACCCAAGCCTAGTAACCGTAAGTTCTTAAAGTTTCATTTTTTGCGAAAAAGCTAAAGCAAAAAATGTTTGTGCAAGTCCACATTCCCTGTGGTGTTTGGCCTCGCTTGCGAGGCCTTTTTTTATTTATTGAATAGAGCCGTAAGCTTGTTTAAAGCCAGTGAGTATTACCGGAAATGCAGTTTGTTGCTGGTTACTTTTAAGGATATAGGCAATCGACATCAATTTTCCGTTCTGTAGATCTTCTATCAATTGCCTATCGGCGACTACATTAACTTCGCAAAGCTTGTTGTCACAGGTAGTGATAGGCAAATGAAGGGCTTTTTGCTCATCAATTTTTAACCCCAAGCCCTTTTTAGGCTCAGCGTTTGCGCTAATTCTAATTTTTAAAATGGGTTGTTCTGCATGATTGAAGTAGCTCACTCCGGCTATAACGTTTGCTGCATCGCCTTGTTTCTTCATAATCATTTGAGTGATTACGCAGGGCTTACCCGGTGGGCATTTAACTGTCCACGCTTCAAAATCTTCAGCTAAGGTGGTGCTAGTGATAAGCAATGAAAATAAAGCGATAAATACATTTTTCATAAGTTGTCCGTAACAAAAAAGGGAGCCTTAAGCTCCCTTACTTTTAACCGCTTAGCTTATGCAGGCATTAAGCTTATTGGTGCAGAGTCGCTGCGTTTGCGAGAGCTAAGTAACAATACTACTGCTACTAACATCAACAACCAAGTGCTAGGTTCTGGTACTGCGTTACCTGGGCCAGGAATAAACTCTAGAATTGGTAATTGGCGCATGGCAACGGTGCCTGAACCAGCAAAAGTTAATCCGGTAACAAATGCTAGTTCGTCATTTGGGTCCAGCTCGTTTGACGTGTCAATGCCCGTTACGCGGAAACGGTCAACACCATCAACACCAAAGTCATAAACATCACCAGCAGCTAAATTGGCAACTTGTTCCCAATCTACGCCAGTCCATAGCCAGATAAAGAACATATCGTCGTCGAAACCAGCAGGTAGCGTAACCGTGCGAATGTTTGGACCTGAATCAACAATGTAGTCGTAACCAACCGCTACATCTGGATCAATAAAGACTAATTCATCGGCATCTACGTTGAATTCAAAACCCCAACCGCCATCTACTACTACTGGCATTATTGGGTTATCAGGGGTTGCACCTGGTAACGCGCCTTCGCGAATAGCAAAGCGCCATACGCCATCTTCGCCAGTATTAGAGCTTGAAACGAGATCTAAAATATTCTCGCTAAATGAACCAGGCAGAGCGAAAAAGTTTTCGCCGTCACCAGCATCATAACCTGCTTGAGCGGGGGTGCCGCCTAAGCCGTTTGAGCCGTTAGAGGCATCACCAGTAGTCCATTCTAATTTGTCGTAACGAAATTCAACATCAAAGTTGCCTGCGCCTGTATCTGAACGGTCGATCAGTACAGCTTGGAAGCTGTTAGCTTTGTTTGAGTTTTCATCGTAGTAACCCACGTTATCCCAAGTAACTGCTACTACACCGTCAGAAGGGCTACCTACATATACTTCACCACATTCAGCACAGCCGGTATCTACATCAGCCCAAAATGGCGCAATCATTGGCTGTTCGGCAACGGGGAAGGCGACTGGAGTGAAGCCATCTAATGGGCTTTCGAAAGTAATGTTCCCGTTGTTGTTTACGAAAAACTCATTGTAACTATTGCCAAAGTAGTTAATTTCAAAGGGCAGGTCGAGTTGATTCGATGAACCATCATCATTTCTGCCCATGGCTAGCTCACCGTAACCAGCGTCTCCACCAAATCCGCTCAACATGGTGGCTTGAGCGGTAAAGGACCCAAGGAGGAGGCTCGCTGTTGTGATTAATGCTAAAGATGTCTTTTGCACAAGTATATTCCTTCAATGTTGTTACAAAGATGCTTAGTTAAACCAATGATTTATAATTATTTTTCGACACTCGATAAAGCAAGAATCAAGCCCTATATAACTATCCTTTATTTTTCATGTAGTTAAGATTTAAGGTAAGACTTATTATTTGTCTTATGTAAAATTTGTCGACATAAATATTTATAAATAAAAAACTTTATTTATACCCCGAAGTCACCGCAATAAAGTGGGTTTGCTTGTTTAGGACTTAACTGCTAAATTCGCCAGCCATTTTTCAATCAGCTAAATCACTATGCGCTTACTCAAATCAACCATCCATTCCGATTTAGGCTCCCTTACGGGTAGGGCCTTAGAGCGTATTGCGACACGTGCGATTGTGTTGAAGGGTGACGATATCTTGCTGATGTATACCGAGCGTTATCATGATTACACACTACCTGGTGGTGGCGTGGATCAAGGTGAAGACCTTATTACTGGCTTAAAGCGGGAATTGAGTGAAGAAACTGGTGCACAAAATATTCGCAATATAGAAGCCTTTGGCTGCTATGAAGAATATCGCCCCTGGTATAAAGATGATGCTGACTATATGCATATGCTGTCTTATTGTTATCTGTGTGAAATTGACGATGAGCTGGGCAACAATGCGTTAGAAGACTATGAAATCAACAATGGCATGAAGCCAGTTTGGTTAAACATTCATCACGCTATTCAGCACAATCTAGACACCATGGAAAATAACCCGAAAGCGGGGATGTCGGTTGAGCGAGAAACCTTTTTGTTGCAACAAGTGTTGGCAGAATGCCTAAGCGAAAATCCACTCAAAGCGGCGGTGTAAACACCGCTATTCTACCTTTGGTTTTCGAGCGACTACAAAGCTAGAAATGGCTTTATTAGGTCGCCATTGCTGTTCAATGCTAAAACCTTGCTGATTAAAACTGTTAAGCAACTCTTGCTCGGTAAACACCTTAACCAAAGGCATTAGGCCTAGTGCTTTACCTATCGGGCCTATTACCTTAAAAAACTTCATTCTGTCGCCTAAGCAAGGGGTACTGGTAATCAATACACCACCCGGTTTTAGCCAGGTCATTATTTTGCCAATGGCGGTATCTTTGTCTTCAAGAAGGTGAATCAGGTTAAGTGCTAGCACAACATCTACCGGTTCGTTTACATCCAAACCTTCAATCGTTGCTTGCTTAAAATCTACGTTCCCGATGTTTTGCTGCTGGCGTTTTTGTTCGGCAATGTCTAGCATTCCCGACGATAAATCGGTAGCAAGTAAATGTTTAAGGTGGGGGGCGTGCAACAGCGCTGTTGAGCCGGTTCCACAACCTACTTCTATAGCGGTGGCTTGCTTGGAAAAATACTGGCGACTTTGCTCTAGCTTGTATTGGTAAGCTTGGTTATCTGCAATTACTCGCTTGGCATAGCCCTTAGCATGTTTATCCCAAAATTTAACGTTAGCCGCCATCGAGTGCTTCCCTTTAATATTTGCTTTGTCTTGCTAATGGGTAAATAGTAACCATGCAATAAAGCTATAACAATGTAGTTTTATGTATCTTAGGTATGCATATTCGAATGGATTGGCGTTCAATAAACTTTGATTGGAATCGGGCAAGAGCCTTTTTGGTGACTGCTGAAGAGGGCTCTTTGTCGGCTGCGGCGCGAGCTTTGAATATGACGCAACCAACACTTGGGCGGCAAGTTAGCGCCTTGGAGCAGGAGCTGGGTGTGTCGCTGTTTGAAAGGGTGAGTGGGCGCTTACAACTTACTGGCAGTGGGCTGGAACTGTTGGCACACGTGAAGGCGATGGGCGATGCGGCGAACAGTTTGTCGTTATCTGCATCTGGTCGCGCAGAAGCGATTGAGGGCGATGTGTGTATTTCAGCATCTGAAGCGGTCGCGGCTTACATTTTACCGCCAATTATTGCTAAATTACGAGATCATGCACCTGGGATCCGCGTAGAAATCATTGCCAGTAATGACAGCAGTGATTTATTGCGACGAGAAGCTGATATTGCGATTCGCGCCTATCAACCCAAAGAGCTTGAACTGATTGCGCGTAAGCTCAAAGACATCAATGTACATATGTATGCTGCGCGGGCTTATCTTCAGCAGTGGCCTCAGCCGCGTACGATAACAAGTTTAGCTAAGGCGGATTTTTTGGGTTTTAGTAAAAGTGATGAATTAATCGATGAGTTAAGTAAATCCGGCTTTGCGCTTGAACAAAGCAACTTTCCTGTGTCGGTGAGTAATCACCTTGTGCAATGGGAGCTGGTTAAACAAGGTTTAGGCATAGGCTTTATGCTGGAGAACGTAGGAGACAGCGAGCCCTTAGTTGAGCGCGCTTTTGCAGATTTACCCGCATTTGCTACGCCGTCTTGGTTGGTGGTGCATCGTGAGCTAAACACCAGTAGGCGCTTGCGCATGGTGTATGACTTTTTGGCCAAGCATCTTAATTAAGCTAAGCGATTAAACGTATCGCGGCACTTAAGGATTTTTCAACGCAGTTAGCTTCTTTACCGCTGCGGTCAATAACTAAAAAGTCACTGGTTTGCTGCAGGCTGATAAGAGGGTGATGCCAAACACCGCTATGGTAATTAACTCCTTGATTGCCTTGAGCTAAAAAAGCGCGAATGTATTGTTCTTTTAGTGCTCCAGCACTGGCCACCACAACCACATAAGGCCGATCAGATAGCGGCATGAACAGTTGGCTACCAAAGGGGTGGTGCTCCATCATCGAAATAGTGAGTGGTAGCTCAAATGCTTGACCACGAAAGATAGAGCAAATCATTGCTGAGTGGCTGCCGCTGTGCTGCAATTTAGCTAAATCGTGATAACGCTGGGTAGAACCGCCATTTATCGCAAAGTGCTCGGTGTTTTCTGTTTCTATCACGTCACCAAAAGCCGCAAAAGCGGCTTTGGTGAGCGGTTCGAGTGTTAGCTCCAGCATTAATTATTACCTTTTACTTTGCCCCAAAGTCGTACTCGGCTAATCCCACCATCGGGGAAAATGTTTATTCGAATATGGCTAATAGCGCCTAAGGGCTTTAATTCGCTAAAATGATGATCGTTGTCGGCACTTAAAGCCTGGGGCGCCAGTAACTCTTCCCAAAACATACTCTGGCTGATTAAACTCAAATCGTTAGGGTCGCTGATATTGGCGGCTTGAATAGACAGTTTATCGGGAAAGTTGCCTTTAAAGTGGGTGGTCGCAATGTCGATGTCTTCAACACTACCTGCTTGGCCTAGCGCGATAATACACCAGTCGTTGCCGGGTTCGCGGCGGCGGCGGGTTTCCCAGCCATCTCCCATGTTTACCCCTTTGCCTGGTGCCAATAAGTTGCTTGGCGTGCCGTAGTGGGCATCGTTAAAACCAACCACTCGGCCACCATTTTTAAGGGCGATTAAATCAATGCGTTGGTCACTGTTCGCGGTGGCCGCAGGTTGACCAAATATTCTAAGCCTTGCGATACCGCCATCGGGGAAAATATTCACTCTCACGTGGCTAATGGCTTGCTCGGTGCTTACTTCAAAAAAGTGGTTGTTGTCGGCACTTAAGGCGCTGGCGGGCAATAGTGCTTGCCACTGGGTATCGTTTGCCGGTAAATCACCTTCGCAATGGCAAACCTCAATACTTATTGCGGGCGCATAGTTGCCGGTGAAAAAACTGGTGTCTATTTGTAAGCCTTTAACGCTGCCAGCTACGCCAAGTTTAACGATGCTCCAATCGTGGCCAGAGTCACGGCGACGACGGCTTTCCCAGCCATCCATCCATTTGCCATTATCATCGTATTTATCGGGATAAAATTCGGCCGGTAGATGGTTAAGCATACGGTCAGCAGCCGCAAAAAAATCATCACTTACCGCTACCACTTTACTGCCTAAACGTTGGTCGGCTAGGTTAATAAACTGCTGACTAAAAGCTGGGGCGTTGGCAGGTTGCTCGGCAATCATTACTTGACTCATGTGTATCCTTATTTATCGAGTTTTATGTCGTTACGCGGTGGCGTTTTTATGAGCTAACTGGCTCTTAATTTAAAGTTTTGGTTCAACTGTTTCATTGCTGTTTACTGTTTCTCTCTGCTTTGTGTCAGGGAATAGGGAACAACAGGCTGTTAGTTGTGTGGTTCTAGTTCGTCTAATAATTGATAATTGTTACTGATTTGGTGGCTATGAGTGTGCGCCGAGTGTGCTAAATAATCGTAGACCTTATTGCTTAAATGGGCGAGTAAACTCATGGGTGCAGCGTAGCTATCTAGGGGCGAATGGTTGCTCATTGGGCACACCAGCAAGTGTTTTACTTTAGAGCGATAGCATTGGCCGCTTTGGTCGGTGATCAGCAAGCAATTAAGGTGCTCCAATTGGTCAATCAGCGCTGCAAATATTTTAGGACGGCGGCGAATACCAATTAGAATTACCAAATCTTTATCATCAAACTGCACTAGTTCTTCACCAATACTTTGTCCGGGAATAGGCAGTAAATGTACCTGCTTACGGCACTGCATTAGCTGCTGACGAAAGTGCATGGCCAGCGGATAGCTGTTGCGGTAACCAATAATGGTGACACGCTTGGCTTGGCCGATTTGCTGCACTAGAGCCTCGCAATCCATTTGTTCTAGCTGCTTGAACACCTGGCTAATGGCCGCTAAATCACTATGTTCGCTAGTATCACTGGGCTCACTGGTGAGTAGCGGCTGGCCCCATTCGCGCTCTTGTCTAAGCTCGTCACATACTTGTTGGTGATCTTGGTAACCTAGCTGGCGAAAAAAACGGCTAACACTGGCTTTAGAGACGTGGCAAGCACTGGCAATTTCTGCGGTAGATTGAATCAACACTTTATCGGGATGATGCTGTAAATAGTCGGCCACTAAACGCGCTTTAGCAGAAAGTTGCGAATAGTGTTCAACAATACGTTGGTTAAACGCACAGGCCGATGTAGTCATAAATGATTCATTCCTTTTACGAGATTGGTTTGCTAAAGCTTAGAGTACTGCTGAGATAAAGCTTTGTAATTCTGTGGTTTGCGGCTGAGCAAAAACCTGTTTGCTGTCACCGGTTTCCCACACTTTTCCTTGATGCATAAACACCACTTTATCGCCTATGTCGCGGGCAAAGTTCATTTCGTGGGTCACCAATATTAAGGTCATGCCATCGGCGGCCAGTTGCTCAAGCACCTTAAGCACTTCGCCCACAAGTTCGGGATCTAAAGCCGAGGTAATTTCGTCACACAGCAATACTTTGGGCGACATAGCTAACGAGCGCGCAATGGCCACCCGCTGCTGCTGGCCGCCAGACATACTGGTGGGGTATTGATCAAACTTGTCCGCTAAACCCACTTTTTCGAGTACTTCTTTAGCTAGTTTTAGGCATTCTTGTTTGTTTTTTCCCAATACTAATTTGGGGGCCAGCATAATGTTTTCGCCGGCTGTCATATGGGGGAATAAATTAAAGTTTTGAAACACCATGCCTACGCTGCGGCTCAGTTGCCTAAGCTGTTTTTCATCTTCGCTTACGGCTTGTTTATCTACAATTATCGCGCCGCTTTGAAAAGGCTCTAAGCCGTTCACGCAGCGTAATAAAGTGCTTTTACCCGAACCACTGCGGCCGATGATAGAGATAACTTCGCCAGCTTTTATTTTTAGATCAATACCTTTTAATACGTGGTGTTGGCCATAATATTTATGAATGTTTTCGATACTAACCAGTGACATTGAGTTTCTTCTCCAAATGCTTGCTGTACAGCGACAGCGGGAAACACAATAAAAAGTACAGTACAGCCACTAAGGCAAATACTTTAAAGGGTTGGAAGGTGGCATTGTTTAACATGGTGCCAGCCTTGGTTAACTCTACAAAGCCGATGATTGACGTAAGTGCGGTGCCTTTTACTACTTGCACTGAAAACCCTACGGTGGGGGCAATCGCTACTTTTAGTGCCTGCGGCAAAATGATGTAGCGCATAGTTTGAAAAAAGCTAAGGCCTAAGGTTCTAGCAGCTTCCCACTGTCCTTTGGGTAAGGACTCTATACAACCGCGCCATATTTCACATAAGAAGGCACTGGTGAATAGGGTTAAGCCAATAATGGCAGCGGTCCAAGCGCTAACATCTAAACCTATTAGCGATAAACCAAAAAAGATAATAAACAGCTGCATTAATAAAGGTGTGCCCTGAAACAGCTCCACGTAGCCTTTTACCAGTGCGGCCAAAACAGGGCTGTTGCTAATGCGCATAAAGGTAAGCATTAGCGCGACTAAGCCACCGCTAGCAAAGGCGACAAGGGACAGCAATATGGTCCAGCGAGCGGCGAGTAGCAGGTTGCGTAAAATGTCCCAATCAGTAAATTGCATCATAAACATTGGCTCCTACAAGACCGGGTTTTTAAATAAACGCCGAGCGCTTAACTCGAACAACTGGCGCATGGCAATGGCGAGCAATAAGTAAATTAGTGCTGTTACTAAATAGGATTCAAAGCTGAGAAAATTGCGCGATTGTATAAAGTTGGCGGAAAAGGTGAGCTCTTCTACCGATATCTGCGATACCACAGCAGAGCCCAGCATGACTATGATGCATTGGCTCACTAGCGCAGGGTAAATTCTTTGAAAAGCGGTAGGAAGTACGATGCGACTAAAAATGTGCCAGTGACTTAAACCTAAGGTTTTCCCCGCTTCCCATTGGCCTTTTGGGGTGGCTTCAATCCCTGCGCGAATAATTTCGGTGAGGTAAGCGCCAAGGTTTATCACCATGGCTAAACAGCCGGCTTGCCATGCGCTAAGTTTAAGCCCTAGCGCTGGCAGGCCAAAAAAGATAAAGAATAACTGCACAATAAAAGGGGTATTACGAATCACTTCTACATACGCGCTAATCAGCCACCGTAACCAAGCTTTGTTACTTATTCTCCCTGCCGCACCTGCGGTGCCAAGCAGTATTCCTGCAAAGGTGGAATACACGGTTAGCTCGGCGGTGGTTAATAAACCTTTGGCGAGCTCGGGTAAGTAGGGCAGTAGGCCGCTAAAGTCCAGTTGGTAGCTCATTACGCGCTCCTTGTCTTACAGCTCTTTAGGCAACGAGGTTTTAAACCAAGCCAGTGATAGGCGCTCTAGCTCTCCACTGTTTTTCGCTTGGGCAATTAAGCCGTTCACTTTGTCTACTAAAGCTTGTTCGCCTTTAAGTACACCAACATAACAAGGTGAGTTTTTAAGTAAAAACTTGGTTTCAGGCTTGCGGGTAGGTACGCGCTTGGCGATTTCTGTAGCGACCAAGTTACCGGTAGCAATCAGTTCAACTTGGCCAGATAGGTAGGCAGACAGCGTTGTGTTGTTATCTTCAAAGCGCTTAATGGTGGTTGAGCTGTCCACTAATTTGCTTAACTCAATATCTTCAACAGCGCCACGGGTTACGCCAATGGTTTTGCCTGTAAGTTCTTTGGCCGAGCTTACCGTTACATCTTCAGCGCCAAATACCCCTAAGAAAAAAGGCGCGTAGGCTTCACTAAAGTCGATGGCTTTTTCGCGCTCTGGGTTTTTTCCTAGGCTGGAAATCACTAAATCAACTTTACGGGTTTGCAAGTAAGGGATGCGGTTAGCGCTGGTTACTGGCACCAACTCCAGCTTTACATCTAATTGTTCGGCTAAATAGCGCGCCATATCTATGTCGTAGCCCATTGGTTGTAGGTCACTACCCACAGATCCAAAAGGAGGAAAATCTTGAGGTACCGCCACTTTTAGTACACCGCGTTCCATAAGTGTTGATAGTTGGTCGGCTTGGCTTACAGTGCTGGTTAGGGCGCAGACTAGGATAGCGGCGCTAGCAATCAATTTTTTTAAAGTAAACATAGGGCTTCCTTAGCGGGTTAATTTTAAATGAAACGATTGAATCTATATTTTTATATTTGCAACAAATGAGCCGAGAACTTTCTGTATGAATAACTATTTAGTTAATTGTTTAATAACAATGATTTACCGTATTTTTTAGGCTGTTGTTTGCTTTGGGATTGGAGAGTTTGCAGATTATTCACCCACTTTGGTGCCGAATAACGACCAAAGCGGTGCAATAAATACCACTAAAGTGGTATTTATTATTGCTATTTAAGTCAGTAGATATTTATCTTTACCGTTATAAAAGGAATGTTTTTAATTAAATTTTAAGCTTAACCATTTGATTTAAATTGAAAATGTACTCTGTGATGAAAAAGTGATAACTCTGTGAATTGGTTGGGACATGTGCTTCTTATACTGGATTTGACTGTTAAATAAGGACCGCAAAAGGAGCGAACCATGGATCTCAAGTCATCTTTGTTAGCAATGCCATTGATTGCTGTAAGTACATTAAGCCAAGCCGCAGTGGTAGACGTTAAAATCACTAACCTTACCCAAGGTATCTATTACACACCGCTATTAGTTACTGCACATACCTCTGACGCACATTTGTTCAAAGTAGGGCAAACCGCCTCTTCAGCTCTGCAAGCAATGGCTGAAGGTGGTGATATCTCTGGTCTACAAACCATTGCCGACGGTATATCTGCTGTTTCATCGGCTAACCCTGCTGGTGGCTTACTTGCCCCAACCGAATACGCAATGGTTAGTGATTTAGACACTGGCAGTAATACTCACCTCAGTATCGTGGCAATGTTATTGCCAACCAACGATGGTTTTGTGGGTAAAGATAGCTGGGAAATTCCGAGCGAAGCCGGCACTTATACCTTCTACATGAATGGTTATGACGCTGGTACCGAAGTCAACGATGAGCTAGTTGTCGATGGAAGCGGTATGTCTGGCGTTCCAGGTATTCCAGCTAACCCTGGCATGAACGGCGGTACTGGTGGTAGCGGCGTAGCAACAGCTTCAGCTAATACCAAAATTCATATTCACCCGGGTAACGTAGGTGACCAAGACGCAGCTGGCGGCATGAGCGATCTAGATAGCCGTATTCACCGCTGGTTAAACCCAGTGGCCAAAGTAGTTGTTACCGTTAAGTAATTAAGGAGGATCTATGGCTATCTCAAGTTTTGCAAAGAGAGCCTTGGCCGTAGCGGTAATGGCGGCAGGACTAAGTGCATGTGGCAGTGATGATGACACCGTTGTTGTATTGCCACCCGATACACTAGACTTTGAAGTCACCGTGTACAACGACACCGCAGCACAACCTTTATCGCCAGTAGTGGTAGGTATACACAGTGCTACGATGAGTTTGTGGTCGGTAGGTTTATCTGCAAGTGTACCCTTAGAAACCATGGCTGAAGGCGGAAACGCTGCCGACTTAGCAGCGATGTTTACCGATACCAACGTTGCAGTACTAGGTGCAGGGGCTATTGGCCCAGGTAACTACGAAAAACTAATGATTAGTGCTGAAGATCGCACTGAGATGAAATTATCCCTAGCAAGCATGATGGTAAACACAAATGATGCGTTTACTGGTTTGAATGCGATTGATGTTTCAGGCTTAATGGTAGGCGACAGCATGAGTTACACGCTACCCGCTTACGATGCTGGTACGGAAGCAAACAGTGAAGCAATGGGTTCTATTCCTGGCCCAGCAGACAGCGGCGAAGGCTTTAACGCAGCCCGAGATGATACGATGAACAAAGTTTCTCGCCATCCCGGTCTAGTAACCCAAGCCGACGACGCAATGTCAGTATTGCTGCCTGATCATCGAATCTCAGGCACTGTTGGGCGCGTAGTTATTACTCGTACCAACTAATACTGTTTGTTATTACGCCCGTGCTGCGGTGCGGGCGTAACTATTTGGTCTGTCTATAAATACAAGGAAAGGAGCCTGTATGTCCCCTCGGATCCTGGTCATTGAAGACGACCACGATATTAATAATCTGATCACCATGAACCTGAGTGACATGATGTATCAGGTAGAAAGTTGTGAAAACGGCTCGGAAGGTTTTGCCAAAGCCAGCCAAGACAACTTTGATTTAATCGTTCTCGACTTAATGTTGCCCGGCATGGATGGCCTCGATATTTGCCGCCAACTGCGCGCGCAACAACAAAACACCCCAATTTTAATGCTTACCGCTCGAGACTCTGAAGCCGACCGTGTGGTGGGTTTAGAAATGGGCGCAGATGACTACCTCACCAAACCCTTTAGTGTACGCGAGCTACAAGCGCGGGTTAAAGCCATGTTGCGCCGAGTAGATATGCTAATTCAAAGTCAAAACCAGCCTGCACCCAGTGTGATGCAATGGAAAGACTTAACTATTGATGTCGCCCGCCGCCTAGTGTCGGTACGTGAGCAAGCGGTAGAACTTACCTCTACCGAGTTTGATTTACTGCATCACTTAGCCAAGTCACCCGGGTTGGTATTTAGTCGCGCTCAGCTGCTTGACCAAGTGTGGGGATATAAACACAGTGGATACGAACATACGGTGAACTCTCATATCAACCGCTTACGCACTAAATTAGAAAGCGATCCGTCTAATCCTGAATATGTGCTCACCGTGTGGGGAGTAGGGTACAAGTTTAATGATGTTTAAATTTATTAGTTCTTTTTACAGCAAGTTAATGCTGGCGGTAGTGGTGTGCTTTATCCTTGCTGGTGGCCTGTTGCTAGGTTTGGCTCACCAAAGCTCGCAGCAATACCAAAATGAAATTGAGCAGAAGCTGCACCTACAATTGGCCGAACATTTGGTGCACGACAGCCAGTTATTCAAAGACGGGCAGCTCGATCCCAAAGCAATTAAACAAGCTTTTCATTCAATGATGATTCTTGGCCCTAGCTTTGAGTTTTATATTCTCGATACCAGCGGCAACGTGGTGACCTACTCAGCAGATCCCAGCAAAATTAAACGTAAGCAAGTAGCCTTAAAACCGATCCGCCACTTTATTAATGGCGACAGCGCCATGCCGATTATTGGAGACGACCCTCGCTCCAGCAGCCGACGAAAGATTTTTTCGGTAGCTGAAATTCATGAAGGCAGCACTGTTAAAGGTTACTTGTACATCATCATTGGTGGTGAAATATACGATAGCGTGGCTGAGCTATTGCAGGGCAGCCACATAATGAAGCTGAGCATGCTGGGCTTACTGTTCATCCTTGGATTTAGTTTGCTGGTGGTGTTTCTTATATTTGGTTTGCTCACCAAACCTTTGCGTCGCTTGGCTAAAGATATTGATCAATTCCAGCATGTGGGTTTGGAACAAAGCTCGAACATAGCGGGGCATTGGCAAGATAACTCACACGACGAAGTACAAAAGCTGGGGGCGGCATTTAGCGACATGGCCACCACCATTAAAGGCCAATACCAAAAGGTAAAAGATACCGACCAATTGCGCCGCGAGCTTATTTCTTACGTATCTCACGATTTACGTACACCACTTGCATCGCTGCAGGGCTATTTAGAAACCTGGCAATTAAAACACAAAGATCTGTCGGCCGAAGAAGGCGAGCAGTTGATTAAAGTGGCATTGAGTAGCGCCCGTAAAACCTCTAGTTTAGTGGAGCAGTTATTTGAACTTGCTCACCTCGACAGTGACTCCGCCACCATTAACGAAGAGCCAGTGGCCATAGCCGAGTTGGCACAAGATGTCATTCAAAAGCTCGAGTTAGCCGCTCACAAAAAGAACGTAAGCATGCGTGTCGACCCGCAAGATCCATCGCTGCTCGCCTGTGCCGACATTCAACGCATTGAACGGGTATTTACTAACTTACTGGAAAACTCGATTCGCCATTGTAGTGATGGCGATGAAATTAAGGTGCTAATTAGCCCCGTACAGCAAAGTGACAAACTGTTAATTACCGTGAGTGATACTGGCACCGGTATACCCGCCGATGACTTACCGCATATCTTTGACGCCCACTATCGCGCGGCTAATCGCGCGAAAGATAAAAGTTCGCACGGCGGTTTAGGCTTGGCAATTGCTAAGCGAATTGTGCAGTTGCACCGGTCTTCTATTAGTGTTGAATCAACCTTAGGCGAGGGTACTCGCTTTAGTTTTAGCTTAGACAAACCCATGTAAGCGGGCCTACTTGATGCGTTTAAACTAACAAGCCAGCGAATTGTCGCTGGCTTTTTGGTTTTGCTTAGCGCTTATTTCAGCGTTGATTTATAGATCGAAATACACAAACGCTGCCTAACAAATAAACTATGCGCTCACTGCATAACTTAAGTGACAAAAATTCATTTGGAACATGTCATCGACTTCCTTACACTCCGCGCTTCTTTTTATTGTTTGTAGTTAATAAGGCCCATGTTTTCGCAATCTACCCTTGCTCAAGTATTAAGAATACTCACCTTGTTGAGTTTGTCTTTGCTGCTGGTACATCACTCGCCAAGCTTATTAAAGCTGTTGGCCGAGCAAGCTATGAATAGCGGTTGCCACCAAATGAATGATGAAGGCATGCATAGCAGCCATCATCACTCTCATCATCAACATCATTAAAGTAAGCAAGAAGGCACAATGAGTATTTTTCGATTTCCCATTCTAGTTTGGCTAGGCATTGGCATTCTGGTGATATGCCTAGGCATTAGGCAGTCTTTTGGCATATTTATGATGCCAGTGTCTGAGCACTTTCAGCTCGGTAGAGAGTTCTTTAGTTTTGCCATTGCGCTGCAAAACTTATTGTTTGGTGTATTTCAGCCCTTTGTTGGTATGGCTGCCGATAAATGGGGCCCTAAAAGAGTGATTATTTTAGGTGCTATTGCTTATGCTTTAGGCCTGTATCTAAGCTCTATCGCAGCTGAACCCAGCATGCTGTATTTGTCGCTAGGGGTATTAGTTGGGGCGGGGCTAAGTGCCACCAGTTATGTGATTGTATTAGGTGCAGTGGCAAAAGTAGTACCGGCCAAACATGCCGCCAAAGCCTTTGGTTTAACCACTGCGGCAGGCTCTTTTGGCATGTTTGCGATGATACCTGGTGCCCAGCTAATGATGAGCCAAGTGGGTTGGCAGGGCGCTCTTCAAGGCTTTGCCTTGTTATGTGCAGTAATGATTGCCTTTGCCATGTTCATGAAAGCCGCAAAACCTAGCACTGACAATCAAGCTGTATTAGACGACAAGCAAACGCTAAAAGAGTCTCTATCAGAGGCGTTTTCTCATAAAGGCTATTGGCTGATTCATGCGGGCTTTTTTGTGTGCGGTTTTCATGTAATGTTTATTGCTACGCACTTGCCGAGTTACTTGGCCGATAAAAATTTAAGCGCAACTACCGGGGCAATGGCCTTGGCTTATGTGGGCATATTCAATATCTTTGGTTCGTATTTCTGGGGGGTAATGGGCGATAGGTTTAGTAAGCGCCATGTTATGTCGGCCTTGTACCTAATGCGAACCCTAGTGATTGCCGGATTTGTCACCCTACCGGTTACCGAGAGCAGCGCGGCTATTTTTGGCGGGGCAATTGGCTTTTGTTGGCTGGGTACTGTGCCATTAACCTCTGGCTTAGTGAGACAAATGTTTGGTGCGCGGTATCTCTCTACCTTGTACGGTTTAGTATTTTTTACCCATCAGGTGGGCAGTTTTCTGGGCGCTTGGGCAGGCGGACGTATTTATGATTACTACGGTTCTTACGAACCTATCTGGTGGTCAACCGTAGCGCTGGCCTTTATCGCCGCACTGATTCACTTGCCGATTAATGACAAACCAGTATTGCGTTTGGCGGCTGCTAGTTAAGTCTGTCGGAGGGAATCAAGAGGAATCATTTCCTAACACGTTTATGGACTAAAATGTGTTAGGTTTGATGGAGTAACGCCTAGCTAATGGGCATAAACATCTCATCTTGTTTGAATGAAGTGTCTACTGAATCGGATCAACTACATTGTCCGTGTTGAATTCCTTGTTATATTTCAATTCGATCACCATGACTTGGTGGTGTGGATGTTACTGTAAATATTAAATCAATTTCATGCTGGTTACTCAATTGGTGCCTTGAACCAGCAGGGATATGAATACCCTCATTTGGTTTTACTCTGAAGGTTTTTCCTTCAAGTTCGATAGTTGCAATACCAGATAAGATAAAAAAGAATTGCTCTGCTTTGGTGTGGAAATGACGAGATTCAGAACAACCAGAAGGCACTCTTTCTTGGATTACACTTAGGCTTTCAGATTTTACAAGATGCCAACCGTCACACTGGTTTCCCCAAGTGTAATGCTCGGCTAATTTATTGCTAGTGACTGCCAAAAGTGCTCCTTGAAATATAACGCCCGCTTAAGTTGTGAGTTACGCACCACTGAAGCCAAATTTTAAACCGTAATCATACAAACCAAAATTCACACCAAAGGTGCCAAGCGTTACGAATCAACTTGAAGCGCTTGTTAGGCTTTGGTCTCAACTTCTTCTACCAAAGCTGATAACTCAGAACAAAGTGCCAAGAGAGCTCCGTAAATCAGAGTTCGCCTAGGGACATCTAAGTTTCGCTTAATCTGTTGATAGTGAGGTGATTTACTTTGCACAAGTTTTAAAAAATCACCCAACATATGGTCTAGCCCTTTAGGCTCTAATTGATGCGCTAGAGAGTTACGGATCTTGTTAATCTTTTTAGCTGCAAGCCAAACCCATTCTGTATCTTCACAGCAGGGAAGCAACGACTCCACTAGACAGATTACTTGATGACAATCGAACGAAGTACCACTATTGCCTTTTAAGGCATCGGGGTTAAGCAAGAGAGTTTGAAGCAAGTCACGAGTAATCTCTTCGACCAACAAGTGTCCTTTGAGTAATTGCGTTGTAATTTCATCGCTGATCGGCACATGCTTCGCAAATTTATTCAAATCTTCTGATTTAGCGTACTTTAGTTCCAAATTTCCTCCGAAAAGCCTAACGCCCAACGCAGTGGAGGTCGGCTTGAGCTGTTTGTTATAAGCTTTACTCACTAATGATTTTACTTTCTTCCCAAAATTCGTAGACTTTTAACCACCACTTCTTTGACTCAGGGAGTAAATACAGTTCTATCTTTTCCGGAACCCCTTCACCCACTACATTTATATATTGAAGGTCTTCCAGAATTCCAACTGTGGCAGCTTCTTTTACATATGAATCGCCCTCCAAGTGCCAGCGTTCGATGACAGCAAATATTCTCTTAACTTCCTCGATGTTTGACTCAGAGATTAAACTTGAAATATAACGCGCCAAGTCTCCCAAAGCTAAATACTGTGGAAGTTCATCATCATCTTTCCACTCCTCAATAAATTCATTCCAGATAGGGCGAAACGCATCTGACACCTCAAGGATTGGCTGGAACATTTCTTCTCTTACAATCATCACTCGATTCTATGTGGGCTTAAAACGCCCCAATCTAGCGAATCCCCTCATAATCCTCTGAGAACTCATATAAGTAGACGCGCACCCCGTGGTTTGATCTAATTAATTTCGCCAAAAACCTTTTCTATCTAACCCTGCACGGAGGCAGTCGGGATGCGCGAAATTCAAATTCTACACCAAATGCTTATTGAGCTATGCCCTAATATTCACAAAAAACGCCTTAACTCTCTGATGGTTGCCACTACATCACTCTTGGATGGCGATAAACTGTCTCTCACCGAGCTAGGGCGGAATATCACCAGCCGTACCTCACCCAAACACTGCATTAAACGTATCGACCGTTTGCTCGGTAATCACCATTTAAATAGTGAACGTTTAGCGATATACCAGTGGCATGCTCGGCAGATTTGCGGCGCTAACCCCATGCCAGTGGTCTTGGTTGATTGGGCTGATGTTCGTGAGCAATTACGGATGATGACATTGCGCGCTTCTGTTTCAATAAAGGGCCGTTCTATCACCTTGTATGAACGCACCTTCGAGTTCAAAGATTACAATGCTCCACGTAGCCACAATCAGTTTCTATCTGAACTCGCGAAGGTGTTGCCCAAAGGCTGTACACCGCTGATTATCACTGATGCGGGATACCGAAACACGTGGTTTAGAGAAGTGGCCTCTTACGGTTGGTATTGGCTGGGTAGGCTACGTGGTGAGGTCTGTTACCAGCTCAGTGACCAATGGGTGCTGACTAAAACCTTGTATGATTCGGCGAGCAGTAAATCACGCTATATTGGCGCAGTACAGATAGCCCGCAAGAAACCCATGCCCTGTCATTTATATGTCTTCAAATCTAACGATAAGCACCGTAAAGATAAACGCTCCCGCCGCTCCGGTAACAATCACTCGGCCAAGAAGCTGTATCACCGCTAAGCCAAAGAGCCTTGGGTACTGGCCAGCAATTTACCCCCTGAATTATTTAACGCGGTACAAGTGACGAAGTTATACGCAAAACGGATGCAAATAGAAGAAACCTTTAGAGACTTAAAAAGCCCCCAATACGGCTTTGGCTTGCGCCATAGCCGGTCGCGCTGTCCGCGCAGGTATGACGTGCTATTGCTGATAGCGATGCTGGCTGAAATCACTTTATGGTGGTTAGGGCTGGTTGCTCAGCATATAGGTTGGCAACGACACTTTCAGGCAAATACCATTCGAAAACGGGCGGTACTATCAATCGTGAGGCTAGGCAAAGAAGTGCGAAGACGGCCTGACTTCGACATACCAGAGCAGCGAATACGCTGGGCAATTAACGAGTTTCGCTGGTTGACTCACTCTGCGGGACTGAAAGATTTATGAGGGGATCCTCCAGCGCCCCAATAAGGGGCTGATAATGCTTCGCTAAAATGTGTAGCGAAGCGAAACTTAGCAGTCCCGCCTTGATTGGCTTGTTAGCTGCTACTTTTTCTTCGGTGGTGGAACTTCATCTTTTAATGTTCTTGTAACAGGCGCTCTTGGAGCTACCGGCGGTGGTGGTGGAACAGGTTTATTAGTCATGTTTTATCCTACATTTTAGGTTTGGGTGCATTATTTTCGATAACTTTTCTAGCTGGTGGTTGAGAAGGCTTAACTGGTGGCGGTGGCGTTTGGTTATTAGACATAAGCTTATTTCCTTTTAATGTTTCATTTATGCTAGATAGGTTATTAGATATTTCAAGTAACTCACTGACAAGTAATTTATTTGCGTCCGGGTTAGTGACACTTTCGTTTACCGATTTACTAAACGTAACTAAACTTTTATTTAATATAACTAAGTTTTTATTTATATCTTGTAAATTTTTTGATGCGGACTTATCGGCTATCGGGGTTTCTTTTCGTGGTGATGATACATCTAGATTACCAGAGATAAATACTATACTTGATAACACAAAGGGTATGGCTAAAAACAAAAGCCATTTAAACGAATGATGAATATGACTTGATCTAGTATCATTAATAATAGTGTTATGTGTAGCGCAATCTCGATAGTGTTCATATAAATAAGTTTTCATTGAATCATTGATAACAACTACTTCCTGAAGATTGTCGGGGTATTTAGTATTGTATTCATCAATAGAACCTTTATGTTTCAGTAATTCATCACGAAAATCATCTGTTTCAATTGGCGAAGGCATCCCTTTATATTCATTTCCCCAAAACGCCTTTAATAAATGTTTAAGGCAGAAGAAAGATAAGATTATAATCAGTGAGATTAGAATAAAAAAAGTGATTATTACGACAGTCTTTTGTTCGAAGTCGACCATTCTTACCATATAACTAACAAAAGATAATACGGCAGCAAGAAGGGCAAAATTTAGTTGAACACGACCAATTAACTTCTCTCTTACTTCCATTTCGTGAAAGTAAGTTTTTTCAAACAATTCGAATAGCTTATCTAGAGTCAAGGTGCATCCTTACGCATGAGTTTGAAGTGGCAGCTAACGCCTCAATCAGCCGACGCGTCAGCGGTCGGCTGGATTGACTTGTTAAGTCTTCTCTTGGGGTATATTTGGACTAAATTATACGTAATATCTCCGATTATTTTAGACACCCTAGATATTTCCAGCTCTTCATTCTTTAGTAGTGGTGGAATGTAGAGGACACCATCTGTAACCCCTGATGCGGTTAAATAGTTTAGTAGCTGCTCGGTTCCACTACTCAGTATGCGCGAAACACCGTGACTTGGGTTTTTAATCTCTATTATCAGCTTCTCAGCATCTCTTTGCAGGAAGAAGTCAGCATAGTAATTTCGGCCATTTTGCTTTCTCGATATCGAATACTCCGAAAACACATTGATATCTTCAGCAAGGTTATTTAAGAATGCTGTTAGGGAGCCAATCAGCTCGACCTCGGTGATTCTTGGAATCATAGAGCCTGAAGTTTTATCTGGAACTTCTTTCGAAAACGAAATTAAAAGTTCAACCACTCGCTCTATGAGAGGCTTGTTTTTGGAGCTAGTGCCTTTAGCTGGCGGAGAGGATTTAAGCTCATTGTCCTCTTTGTCATATGCTCGTTTTTGAGCCATTTGATCAAGTAGAATATTTATAAATGCAGAAATATTCACTATTGCTAGAAAAGCCTCTTGCTCTGAAAAATAGAGTTTATAATCATGGGTTGACTTATTTCTCCATTCCGTTCGATAGTTTGTAAATAACTGGAGAACTCGTTCTTTTAGAACATCATTTTCTTCAAAGTACTTTTCAATCTTATGTGGTGTTATTTTGTTTGGGTTACTTCCGGTAATTATTCGGTACGCTTCTTTAAGAGCGCCTTCAAAAGCTTGGTTGCTTCTATAGATGACATCATTGAATAGATAGTCATCTCCAGACTTACCATTTTCATAGTGTCGCTCTGCAATTTCAATATGGGTGACTACACTGGACACTCCTCTATCATCTTCAGATGTAGAGAAATATTCAGCTTTATCTTTTAGTAATTTCAATAAGTCCACGGTACTCCCTCAGAGGCTTAACAGCTTAATAAGAGGAAAAATTCCTTGTTTAAACAATGCATTTTTCCTCTTATCATACATTTGATAAAAGACAGATTATCACCTTTCCTGAGCGTCATCAGCCGCCTAGCTCGAAAAATGACAAATACATCAGCAGAAAAGAATGCAAGCGCCTGTGAAAAGGAGGAATTGCATATCACATGAGTATAATCACAGTATTTTCCCATCCAAAGAAAGAAACATTAAGGGTAAATCGCACTATCTGGGGAGGGGAGTGGTAATACCTTGTGAGGCGAAAATGAGATAGCTCGCTGATACAGCACTGTTCATTTTTAGCACTTATGTTCCGGCTTAATGTCTTCCAGCAAAGCCCACACCATTGTTAAAAAAGGCCGCTTTGTTAGCGGCCTTTACTTTGTTGGCTAAATACCTAAAACACTTAACTTACGGGTTGTAGTTATTGTGGGTATTGCTTAGCTTGTAAAAGGTAACTTTGGCGTAGTCGCTATCGTTACTGCTGTTGTCTTGCAGGTAGATACCGGCTTTAAAGTACATGTAGTTGCCTGAGTCATCGTAACCACTGCCCGACATATTGACGGTTTTACTGGCGAGTTGGCTGCCATTTTGGCTGATTTTTACGATTAGCGAGTCGCCATTCACCGTAATGGTATAAGAGAACTCTTCGTTTAAGCCAATGCCGCTAGAAGGGTTTGAAGTACTGCTTAAATTACCGTTTGATGAGACCATGCTGCCAAGTAGGTTGTACCACGTCTCGTTACCACCGTCTGATTTCGACGTTTCGTGGGCAAAGTAAATGGCGCCATTACTGTTACCCGGTAGTTTGTGGTAGTAAAGGCGGATAGGTTCATTTTTTTCAGCATGAATTTGGCCAATGACAATACGGCCAACGTGCTCGTTATTTGAGCTGGTTGTAGTTACGTGATTTACCGCTAAGGTAGCGTCTAGCGTGCCGTCAATCCCGCCAAAGGCGCTTTGGCTGCTGCTTGGTATGCTTGAAAACGCCCAGTTGTTGTCTTTTCCGCTGGTAGAATACGAGGTATTTCCGCGGCGCAACATTTCACGCAATTCGGTGCGTACATACTTTGTGCCGCTTGAGGTGGTTACCCCTTTAACCGGCGTGTAAAACACCATGCCGCCATCACTACCGGTGTAAAAATAGGCATCTTCGTAACTGGCTGCTAGCTCAACTTCTTTTATCGACGTGGCGTAACCATCACCCTCATCTTTTGGAATGCTCAAATACCAATCCAATAAATCAAAATTTGCAGAAGGTGCTTTAGAGGCATCTAAGTTGTAGTCACCACCGCCGCTGCCGCCACCTGAGCCGCCACCAGATGTAGTATCAGTTCTGGTGAGTTCCCATTGTTGGTTAACACTGCTGCTTGAGGGCGAAAGATAGAGTGATTGTCGTTTTGCCGCTCCATTATTACCGTCAATCGAGTAGCCCGGAGCATTGCGTTTTTCGATGCGGTAGATTTCGGTACCACTGGTGACTTTTACTTTTTTCCAGTGTTGGTCGTAATTGCTGGCGTCACATACTTCTAGTGTGACGGCTTGATTGTTTGCACCGCCAGAACCCCCGTCCCAACAAAGGCTGGTGCCTTCTTTTTTATAGGAGTAGTAACCACTTCCATGGCTAATTTGCACCCAATTTTGGTTGGTATTGGTGGTATTGGTGGTCCATAGGTATAGCTGCTGCCCGTCAACGGCACCGCCGT
Organism: Agarivorans sp. 2_MG-2023; assembly: GCF_030548085.1. Taxonomy (NCBI): domain Bacteria; kingdom Pseudomonadati; phylum Pseudomonadota; class Gammaproteobacteria; order Alteromonadales; family Alteromonadaceae; genus Agarivorans; species Agarivorans sp. 2_MG-2023. The sequence goes on along the minus strand of NZ_JAUORQ010000012.1, from coordinate 45,824 downwards.
TTCCGTCTATAGAGTAGCCCGTTTCATTTTTTTGCATGTTGAACGTTGCAGCAGTTGCTAACGAAGAAGATAACGCTAGAACAACAAAGCACACTGATTTTTTCAGGGCATTGTTGTTTAACAGGAACTTGTTCGATGCAGCGTGTTTATCAATAGGTTTCATCACTAATATCCTTAATTGGAAAACCTTGTTGCTAAAGTAAATGTACATTTAGGCAAACTAAGACGAGCGGTTTTATCCTTAGCTTGCCCCACTATTTGTAGACCTACTGCTTACCTGCTTCTGTTAAGTAAATGGCCATGTCATAAAATTGATAATCAACTTATGAAATTTAATGTTAGCGAGCTTAGTGATTAAAAAATCAGCTACGCATTGCAAAAGGTAATTTTATAATACAAAAATGCTCATTTTGTGAACTAGTCATACAAATACGAGAGTGAATCTTGCTTGATGAGTATTTTGTACTATTGGGCTGGCAGTGTGAGTAGCGGTAGGTTTTTGTTGGCTAAGCTTTGATATAAAGGTTTGTTCAAGGTTTAACTTAGTGGTTAAGTGATTGTTTTTGTTAGTTCGCTACGGCGTTATCTGCCTATATTTGTATGATGTTTGTTGGTGTGTGAATTACCAGCAAAATCACCTGTTTAAAGTCAGTATCACCGAGCGCGAAAGCTTGAATAACAGAGTTACTTAAGAATAAGTAACTTTAAATGGTTACATTTGATTAAGTAACTAATTTGGGTTACTTTTGTTCTGTCAGTAAATATAGGCCTGAATATGCAACAAGTAGCAGTGCTTACCGGAGACTTAGTGGGCTCTAGTGAGCTGAGTAGCGAAGACTTCGCCAAAGTTTTACAACGTTTAAGTGAACACTTAGCGCAAGCGAGTGAGCAATATCAGTGTCGCTACGAGATTTTTCGGGGTGATGCTTTTCAGTTAGTGCTAAACGACCCACGCAAGGCCCTAGAGTGCGCGTTAAGCATTCGCTTAGGTTTAAAAGCTTATGGCAGTAATGCACAAAATTTTGATGCGCGAATAGGCATTGGTATTGGTAAAATTGACCCATTGGCGGAGTACGTTTCTCGCTCAAATGGCGAAGCCTTTATTCTCTCTGGGCGTGGGCTGGATAGCTTAAAGCGCCATTACTTAGGCATTTTTAATAACAATGAGCAGTTTGTGCAGCGTATTGCCTTGTTAACCAAGTTTGCCGATCGTCAAATACAAGAACTTACCGTTAGGCAGGCCAAGGCCTTATTCTTATATTGGCAATTGGCCGAGCCTAGCCATGCTGCCTTGGCCGAGCAACTAAGCAGTTCGCGGGTAAATGCCACCAAGCTGCTTAATCAATCGCAATATCAATTATTAGACGAGTACAAACACTTTTTTAAACAACTTATGGATGAGTTTTACTATGGAACAGCTAGCACAATTCGCTCTTAGCATCGGCTTGGCCTATGTCTTGTTCGAGTTTTATTGTATGCCTGCTAACTGGGCGAGCAATATTCAGCAATTAAAATTTGCTGCGCCCAATTTATATGGTCGAGCACTGGTTCTAAGCTTGATATTTATATTGCTGGCGTGGGCTTTAATAGGTGCCAGTGTGTCTTTGCTAGTAGCAACCGCAGCGCTGCTGGTGGCAAGTGTATTAATTGGTGGCGTGAGCGCGTATTTACCCGATACAAGCCGCTACTTTATAGGCCGACAATTAGCGCAAATACTGGTGTTATTGTTGTTGGTGGTAGAGTTAACGCAGTCATGGGAACAGGTAGACGAGTTAAGCCAAAAACTACTAGAACCAGGCCCTTTAGTTATTGCCTTAGCGTATCTACTGATACTTAGCCCAAGTTCTAAATTGTTGGCCTTAGTTCTACAGCGTTGGAGCCCGATTACCCATCAACCAGAGCAAAATTTGCCTATGGCTGGCCAGGCAATTGGCATGGTTGAGCGCTGCTTAGTTGTAACCTGTGTGTTGCTGCACCAGTTTGCGGCCATCGGTTTTATTGTGGCGGCCAAATCAATCTTTAGATTTGGTGACTTAACCGGGCAGTCAGACCGCAAACTCACCGAATACGTTATGCTGGGCACTTTGCTAAGTGTGACTATTAGCGTGTTTACTGGCTTGGCCGCGCACGCATTGTACGATGCTTTTAACTAAATTTTCTTTTTAAACACTCACGAGTAAACACAACATGAGCGACGCTTTTTTATCCCAGTTACAACAAACCTTTGGCTTTGAAAGCTTCCGCCACGGGCAAGCCCCAGTGGTAGAACGTTTGCTGGAACAGCGCTCGTGTTTAGCGATATTTCCCACTGGTTCTGGTAAATCTTTGTGTTACCAATTCACCGCTTTACAACTGCCACACCTTACTTTGGTGGTATCACCTTTATTGGCGTTGATTAAAGATCAGTTAGAGTTTTTGCAAGCTAAAGGAATCGCCGCAGCCAGTTTAGATTCAACCCTAAGCCCAGAGCAAAGCAAGCAGGTAATGAGTGATATTCGTAGCGGCAAAACCAAGATTTTAATGGTCTCGGTAGAGCGTTTTAAAAACGAACGCTTTCGCCAGTTTATTCAATCGGTGCCTATGTCGATGTTGGTGGTTGACGAAGCGCACTGTATTTCTGAATGGGGCCATAACTTTCGGCCGGATTACCTAAAACTGCCGCAGTATCGCCAAGAGCTTAATATCCCTTTAGTGCTGCTGTTAACAGCCACTGCTACTAAAAAAGTAAAGTTAGATATGGCCGCGCGGTTTGCGATTAATGAGCAAGACATTGTACAAACTGGTTTCTACCGTCCTAATTTAGATTTGTCGGTGCAAGCCTGTAGCTGTGCTGATAGACATCAAACCTTAAGCCAATTTGTTAGCCAGCAAAGCGGGGCAGGAATTGTTTACGTTACCTTGCAGCACACCGCAGAAGAGGTGGCTAAACACCTACAGCAGCAAGGCATAAATGCGGTGGCCTACCATGCCGGTTTTGCTAACGAACAGCGCCAGCAAACTCAAAATGATTTTATGAATGACAAGGTGCAAGTGGTGGTAGCCACCATTGCCTTTGGCATGGGGGTAGATAAAAGCAATATTCGTTTTGTGGTGCACTACGACTTACCCAAATCTATAGAAAACTACAGCCAAGAAATTGGCCGAGCAGGGCGCGATGGGCAATTTTCGCAGTGTTTAACGCTCGCAAATTTAGACGGCCTAACCACGGTTGAGAACTTTGTTTATGGTGATACACCAGAATTAAGCGGCGTAGAGAGTGTGTTAAACAACATTCGAGAAGAAAGCCAAAACCAGCAGTGGGAAGTACAAATAAATACCCTGTGCAACCTAAGCAATATTCGCCAATTACCCTTAAAAACCTTGTTGGTGCAGTTAGAGATACAAGGTTTAGTTAAACCTTTATATGCTTACTATGCCGATTTTAAATACAAATTCTTACAAGACAAAAATGCCGTATTAGCGCGCTTTTCTGGCGAGCGCTTGCAGTTCATTCAAGCCATTTTTGAACATACCCAAATGAAGAAAATTTGGGGAAGCCTTAATTTTGATACGCTGTATCAGCAATACCAAGCCGAGCGCTCAAGAGTCGTTGCCGCCTTAGAGTATTTGGCGGAGCAGGGCTTAATTGAACTGGAAACCAAAAAAATTACCGAGGTGTATCAAGTGAATACCCAAGCCTTAGCAGAGCCAGAACTGGCTAGCCGTTTAAGTGCTTACTTTAATGATACCCAAACCAAAGAGATAAAACGGATCGCTCAGCTCGTTCGCTTTTTTGAGCTAGATAGCTGCTTAAGCTACCAGTTAGCGCGTTATTTTGATGATAACAATGCCCCCCAGAAATGTGGCCATTGCAGCGTGTGCCAAGGTCAAGTGGCTAAATTGGCTTATTCCACTGCAAGCGTTGCACTAAACGACGGGCAAATACTGAGTGACTTACAAGCTTTACACCAGCACCTTAGTACGGGCAACAAAGCCAAGCTAAGCCCGATTATGGCCTGCCGCTTCTTAACCGGCATTACCAGCCCTTGGTCTACCAAATTTAAGTTACGTCAACTCAGTGGGTTTGGCCGTTGTGAGCACTTACCTTACGCAAGTACGCTTCAGCAGGTAGAGCGATTGTGGGAGCAGCTTACTTAAATAGCTTGTTCTTGAACGGAAACGAATTAGTAACTTTGACAGCCTAAGTAATCTGGAATAACTTTTGGTATCTCATGGCGTTTAAAGCCACTGCTATTAGCGGTGGTTATATTTATGAGCTTGCTTGTGTAAGTCTTCGCTTATTTCAGTGATACAGAATGGCTTACCTATGTACTTCCTTAACTAAAAAGACAAATTATGCGGAAGTCCCCCTCGATAAGATTTTGCTGGTTAGAATAAGTGAGTTTTTTATGAATGATATTTTGGTGGAGTTACGAGCTAAGTTAATAAAGGATAAAGAAAAATTACTAGCGCACAATAAGAAGCCGAGTAATGCCCAAAGCAAATGCGATCTAACCGATGCCGGTGATCTTGCGTCAAAACTCGAGACTCAAAGAAATGAAATAGCTTTATATAACCTAAATCAGCAACACCTTGAACAGATAGACTTGGCGTTAGAGCGACTCAAAGATGAAGATGCTCTTTATTGCAGTAGTTGCGGAGACTCGATTGCAGAGCGCCTTAAGATTAAACCTGATGCTCAACGCTGTGTCCCTTGCCAAGAAATCAGTGAGTCAAAACTGCAACATAGTCAGTCATAACTAAAAATAATGGCTGAGAAATATATGCCGCCAATGAGAAGGTTGCTGTAAGGCCAGAGTGGGATAGTTATTACACTTTATCTATGGTAGTCGTACCAATCGGTCATGGTTTTTTTGTCGCTAAGTTATAGCTCCGATTCAAATCGCGCTAGCCTTGCTTCTGCCAGCGTACAATCTGTTATTTCGATGAGCTCGTTTAAAGTAATATTGGGTTTCTCACTCACTAAACGCAGTAATCTGTCGTGTTTAGGTTCTTGCTGTTCCTGAAAAGCCTTGAGCTGTTCATCTAGCTTAGTCACTAAGTAACGCATGCCTTCATCTTGCAATTCTCTTAAGCTTTTTAACAGTTTTATAGCGGCTTGTTCCGAGCCTATTAGCTGCCAATTACGTGAGCGACGAATACGTTTTATTGCACAGCTATTTGCGTCTGCCAGTTGTTTGGCTAGTTTGGCATTGTTACCGCCAATTCTACGAATTAACGAGGGCAGTGGAATGTGTAGCGGTTCATCTTTCATTTGTAGGATCTTGCATTTAAATCGGCTAAACATCAAACCTAAACGCGGGTTTTATTGCTTGTTGTTAATGCCAAGCAATTCGGCTTGAGTGTGCGCCAATCTTTACCATACTGGTAGTGCGAGTTTAGCTTAACAAGGAAGCACTTATGACTATTCGCAGACACGGTATAACAGTGGGCATTGAGCGGCTAGAAACGCGCTTGCTGGTCTCATTTAAAGCTTGTGGCACCCTTACTCATCAAGATTATCAAACCATCACGCCGATTATTGAATCGGCTTTAGCCGAGGTTAAACACCCTCAAATTCGCGGTTTTTTTGATGCCAGTGAGCTTGAAGGCTGGGAAATGCGCGCTGCCTGGGATGATTTAAAGCTGGGATTAAAACATGGCCATAGCTTTGAAAAAATTGCCATATTAGGCCATCAGCAGTGGCTTGAGTGGGCCTCAAAAGTCGGTAAGTGGTTTATTGCTGGTGAGGTGCAAGTATTTGAACACGAGCAAGCCGCCTTAGCGTGGCTAGAAGACTAGGCTTTCACCCTAGAGCTAAATAAAAAAGCCAGATCAAAAGATCCGGCTTTTTATATTTTCATATGTTAGCTCGCGCTTTGTGCCTCATGCTGAGCTTGTTGCATTGGGCTCTCTTCTTTCTCTAAAATCTCAGAGCTGGCCAAGTATAAAAAGTGTAAGTGGCGTTCATACTGGCTAATAACGTCTGCAATAATTTGGTCTTCGGTATAGCCAAATACGTCATATTGCTGACCACCTTGCAGTAAAAACACTTCGGCTCGGTAGTAATCGTTGTGCTTTTCATCGGCGTAGCTTGGTAGCATAAAGTGACGTAAACGCACCCCGTAAGCAAAGTTTTCGGCTTCTTCTTTGTAAATTGTTAAGCGAATCTTGTCGCTGTCTTCAATCAGTTTAGCGTTAAGCTCGTTCTCGGTAAATTGCTCTACCAATTGGGTCAGTGCTGGGCGCACTACGCCACTGACAAAGTTTTCGGCTTCTGGCTTAAGCGGGTGCACCAACAGCGAATCTAGGCGTTCTTTCCAAGAGATATTGGCTTTTGAAAATTGCACTGAAGTATTGTGAGTTTGCACACTATTTTGCAGCATGTAGTCGTGTTTAAGTGCTTTAAATAAGCCATAACAGAAACACAATAAAACAAACATAAACGGGAATGCCGAGGCAATGGTTAAGGTTTGTAGTGCCGACAACCCACCAGCAAACAACAATGCAGCGGCAATAAAACCAATTACTGAGGTCCAGAAAATACGTTGCCATACCGGTGTATTGGTTTCGCCGCCAGCGGTAATAGTATCAATCACCAAGGCACCAGAATCTGCAGAGGTAATAAAGAAGGTGGTAATAAGCAGTACCGCAATGGCCGATAATAACGACGATAGTGGCAGCTGTTCAAAGAACACAAAAATGGCAGTGGCTACATCATTGTTCACTGCTAAAGCTAATGAGCTAGCAGCGTCTCCAGCAATCATATGAATGGCGGTATTACCAAATACGGTCATCCATAAAAAGGTGAAACCAGTAGGAATAAATAGTACTCCTACTATAAATTCACGAATAGTGCGGCCGCGAGAAACCCGCGCAATAAAGGTTCCCACAAACGGAGACCAAGATACCCACCAACCCCAATACAATAAGGTCCAGCCGCCAATCCAATCTTCTTTACGGTCGTAGGCGTATAAGTTGAAAGTACTGTTCACCAACTCACTCATATAGGTGCCGGTATTTTGCACGTATGATTGCAATAACAACTCGGTAGGGCCAAAGATTAAAACCGCAACCAGCAGGGCAACTGCCAGAATAATGTTGAGGTTAGATAGTCGCTTAATGCCGCCGTCTAAACCTAGCACTACCGACACCGTGGCTAAGGCGATAACCACGACGACAAGTAGCAATTGTATCCATTCGGTTTGCGGTAAACCAAATAGATAATGTAGGCCAGCGTTGAGCTGCTGAACGCCAAAGCCTAATGAAGTGGCTACGCCAAATAGGGTGCCTACCACCGCAAAAGTATCGGTAGCATGGCCAATAGGACCATGAATTTTATCGCCAATCAGTGGGTACAAGGCAGAGCGAGGCAGTAAAGGTAGTTTATGGCGGTAGCTAAAATAGGCCAGTGCTAAAGCGACTACTGCGTATATGCCCCAAGCATGCAAACCCCAATGGAAGAAGGTTATACGCATGGCGTCTTGCGCCGCGGCAATGCTTATGGCATCGCCCACTGGCGGAGACATGTAGTGCATCACGGGTTCGGCCACACCAAAGAACATTAAACCAATGCCCATTCCTGCGGAAAACAACATAGAAAACCAAGATACATTGCTGTAGTCAGGTTCAGAGTGGTCGGGGCCTAATTTAATATCGCCGAGCCGACTTACCATAACAAATACAACAAACATTAAGAAAATAGCGACTGACAATACGTAAAGCCAACTTACGTTTGTACTTAGCCAGGTTTGAATGTGACTAAAGCTAGCGCCAGAGATATCAGGGAAGATCGCAGCAAATAGGGCAATCGTTAACGCAATAATTAACGATGAGTAAAAAACGGGTGGGTTGATTTGTTTAGCGGTGTTCATAAAAACTCTATATTGGATCGCGTATTCAGGACACTGAATAGCGGTGACTGCTGTACCATTCGTTCAAACTCGAGGTTATCTATGAATGTGTAAGCTTTGCGTAGGATTGAGCCACGCGGAGTAAACAGCCAAATAAAGCACGTGATATTAGCGCCTATATGCGCCAATACATCACTTACATGTGCATTGGTGGGAGAGGATTATAGCAGATTATGGAATTAATCGGCTGATTTCTGAGCGATAATTCAATCTTAACGATATATATAACTATTTCATTTTTAGTTTATAACAAAAAATACTGCCATGCTGATTACTGTGGTGATTAAAGCATTGCGGGTGCTTACCGCTAAAATAGTCGCGAGTATCGCGCACAGTAGGTAAGGGTTATCTAGGCCAATACTTAGCTCTTCTTCACGAATAAATACAATAGGAGCAAATATAGAGGTAAGCACCGCTGGCGCGGAATAACTTAAGAATTGCAGCGCCGTTTTGCTTAAGCGCAGCGGTATTTTGGGCTCTAGAAACAAATAACGACTAGCAAATACAATGGCCGCCATGGCAAAAATACTTAACCAAATCATTGTTCTTCTCCTCGCCATTTTGCATACAGGGTGGCCAAACCCATGGCTAAGATCGCCGAGATGAGCAAACCACCCGGAATAGCCAATAACTCGCACACCACCGAGCTAACCAAGGCAATTAATACACACAATAAGCCAGATGGCTGCTTGATGTTAGGCACCACAATGGCAATAAAGGTAGCGGCAATGGCAAAATCTAAGCCCCAGCTATCTAGGCCTTCAATGTTAGCGCCAGCAATAATGCCCACCGCCGAAGCTATGTTCCACCCCAAATAAAAGCTTAAACCACCTCCCAGTGCATACCAAGGATCAAAGCGTTGCCCTTTGTTTTTATTGGCAATGGCAAACAGTTCATCGGTAAGTAAATACCCCAACAACAAACGCCACTTTAAGGGTAAAGGGCTAATTTGAGGGCGCATGGCCATGCTGTACAAAAAATGCCGAGAAGTGATAAGCATCGTGGTGAGTAACATACTCATTAATCCAGCACCCAGCTTAAACATGCCGGTAGCAACCAGTTGGGCAGAGCCCGCAAACAAAATGGCCGACATTGCTTGGCTTTGCAGCGGGCTTAAGCCTGCTTCTACCGCATAAGAGCCTGCCAAAATACCCCAGGGAATAACCGCTATGGTTAAGGGTAAAACGGCTAACGCGCCTTTGGCAAAAGCTTTACACTTGCTTGGCCAATTGAGATGAAGAATGGTTTCAGTACTATTCACATTGTTCCTTGAAAAAGCGGCTGGTTGGAAAGGCCTAAGCCTGAAATTCTTTAGCGTAACGGCCAGGTGTAATGCCTAATGCGCGTTTAAAGTGGCGGCTAAAGTGGCTTTGGTCATGAAAACCGCAATGTAGTGCTACATCGAGTTGTTTGTTACCTTGGCGTAAAAAGGACTTAGCTAAACGCAGCCTAGCCTGAATTTGGTAGGCATGGGGCGGAATGCCATATTGCTTTAAGAACTGTTTAACTAAATAACAAGGGCTTAAGTTAACCAGATTTGCCAGTTCACTTAAGGATACGTCTGCTTCGGGTTCTTCATCTAAAAACTGCTTCACTACGCTTAGCTTGCTGTCAGCCACCTTCTTTAGCACCGATAGCGGGCGAGTTTTACTGTGCCTAGACAACAATAAACTCAAGCTAGAATAGACCATGCTCTCGCGTAATAAGCGATTGCTGGAGTGTTCAAGAGTAGCAATGGTATTGCGTAACGAATTAGCCACCAGCGCATCTTCTACCGCGGCTTGTGAGAAATAAGGCGCCCCCTGAGACTTAATACCTAACTCTTGGCTGAGTTGTTCAAATTGTTCGGGCGTAGGATACATAGCTTGATAGGACCATCCGCCTTCAGAGGCTGAGCAACCGGTATGAACTTCATCGGCATTCACCAAAATAATGCTATCTTGCGGCGCAATATGGTTGCCGCCAGTACGGTAGAATTGCTGAGCACCAGATTGAATCACACCTATGGTGTAGCCTTCGTGGCTATGGCGAGAAAAGTTTTGTTTCTCGTAGCGGGCATTAAGAATTTCTATGCCACCTAGCTCTTCGGCAAGCTGATAACGTGCTTGTTCTGCTGCCATTGGCTTACCTCCTTGCTGGCCTGATTGAACGTTCATCATAACGTAGATCACGCTGAAGGTTTTGTACAAAATTGTTCGTTTTCAGTTTAAATTCGCTGACGCGTTTATCTACCCACAGCGATTGTTTTCCCTATCCAGCTACTACACACATTCAAGCTGTGCCTCTTTTGATGGGGTAAGGGGAGAGTGCTCAAACGTAGGTTGTACTTCCATGCACAGCTGACTGAGTTCGGCACATAGCCAATAATGTTTGTACCTAGCGGCTTTATAGCTTTGCTCACAAATATACATGTATTGCGATGGTGGCGTTGTTGGTGAAAACTCAAGCACGCCACCACTCCAACCCTCAATAAACTCTGCAAGGTTTGGGTATTTAGGGTCAGGCAGACTGACGTTTTTGGCTTCAATGGCTAAACGGTTTGATTCTAAGGCACATAAGTTAGCCTGGCCTAACAAGCGTGAATGAATCTTGTCCTGCCATTGGTCATCCAAGTTAACTAGGGTGTCGAGTATAAAGTGAAAACACTCGAGGTTATTGATAATGGGATCTAACTTGGCCATACCTTGCAGCGCGCTGAGCAGGCTATCCAATCTGGCACTTTGCTGTGCAGACATTAAAGCGCGGCTTAAAAAGATGCGATGATAAAGCAGCTTATCAAAGTGCTTAAACTCATTTTGGTGTTGCTTTATTGCGGCTTTTGATTCGGTAATAAGGTTCGCGACATCTACCCGGTTATTGGCAAGTAAATCAAAGTCTTTAGGCTCTACGGGGAGATTAGCTTCGTAGTAAATCTTGAGCAATGAACTTACTCGCAAGGTGTCTAGTTGCTTAAAGTAGTCTTGTTCTTGAGTGGCAACGTGGGCATAGCGAGAATTTATTTGCTCGATACAATCAGCTAAACCCTGAGGTTTACTTTCTACCAGGGTAGAAAGATTGAAAAAGCGCCCGCTATACATATCGCCAAAAAACAGTTTTAGGTATTCGCCGCTTTGCTGTTTTTGTTGCTCATTTTCAATCAAAGTATCATTACTTACCATGTAATTACTGGGTTGTTTTATGCCTTGGCCGGTGTAGGAAAAAGCACTAACCGATTCACACAAAGTCTCTATATCAGTAATTAACAGCGATGCCGGTAACTCGCTCTCAAATATCCCTTTGTCGTTACGCTCTGTAACAAATGTTATGCGGTCTATATCCGCTGGGTGGCTATCCCAAGGAGAGCTTTCGCCACGTTGAATTTGTTGCTCAATTTTACTCAACTGCGTTTTGCTGGTTTGTGCTGCCAAATTGGCAATCGCCAACGGTATATTGGCGAGTAGTTTGTTGTCATTCCACGCTAATTTATTGGTATCAGATACTTTTTGGGCGGCTAGCGCGAGTTTGCGTAACTCAATGGCGGTGTTCTTAAACTGATCGCTGCCAACAAAGCGGCTCTCGTAGCTGTCGGCGTCAAACTCCATGGCGCGAGACATATACTGGGTTAAGCGAAAGTTAAGTTTAAACAGGCCACTAAATAAAAAGCGAGTAAGGCGAATCGAGAACTTAGCGGCGATAATCCCTATATACATAACCAAGGGCATGTGCTCTTGCGCAGCCCATTTTTCTAGGCGTAAATCCCACTCATCAGCGTGGTATGCGCGGCTGTAAAACCAGTTGTTAGTGGTTTGCACAATGTAGCGCGTTTGCATTGCTTGAGCCTGAGCAAAATGGCCAAATTCGTGGGCTAAAATACCACTAAGCTGGCGCATATTCATACCGGTTAACAAGGGTAAACCTATAGTTAAGCGCAGTTCGCCTTTACGTAAGCTCATTAGCCCGTCTAAGCCGCCAGCCGAAGCATTTACCTCGGTGTCTAAGCAAATCTCGCTAGGGCGAGGCACTGAAAGCTTGTCACACATTACATATACCAAGTTAAAAAGGGCGGGGGCTCTTTTTGCTTGAAGGCGGTAACGCTTGGGTTGTTGGTAAGTGGCAAACAAAGGTTTAAGTAAAAATAAGATCAGTACGGCAACAATAAAGTAGGGCACCACCAGTAACGCTTGAATCGCTATGCCATTAGAAAAATCACCAATGTTGTTGACCAGTACAGAGAAGTAAAACACTGAGAAGCTAATTAAGCCCAGTAACATGGCTAAGTAAATAACTGGCGCAATCATACTGATAAGTAAGGTGCATACCATACCAATACGGTATTCACGGCTTACGCTAGAGCGCGGGAATTCGCCGCTTAATAGTTTTATAAAATCGGCTTTTAGTTTGGGAGTGGTATTTTGCTTAGTCGTCTCGGTATGGCTTTTAGCGTTAGCTAACTCTGCATCACTGATGGCCATTTCTCTAAGCTCTACCTGTAAGCCATGCTCACTAAAAACTTCGGCTAAACTTTTGGCCAAACTTAAAGACAGGTTCTCTTTAAGCACATTGCCTTCTAGCAGGTATTTTTGCGCCGCTGCTGGTGTAATGTCTAAGGCTTTACATAGCTTAGCTACCACGTAGTTATCACGATTATTGCCATTTTGCGCGCCTAAACTTACTAGCTCATACTTAGCCACTCACATTTCCTTGTGTTAATAGTGATAAATCTGTCGCCAGAAGTTTTGCAAATAAGCCACTTATATTCAATAGCTTGGCACTATGCATTACCCACTAGTTGCCAACTCTTAGCGCTAGAACAAGATTTAGGTAAGGGAAATAAAATCAGACTGCTGCAACCCTACTGACAGTAAGCTGTCAGTAGGAGGTGTTTATAGTGTTAACACCTGCTGGCCATGGGGGCTAAGTAGGTAACAGCAAGGAGTTAATTATGTTAGCAGTAGCACCGTTAGTATGGGGCGAGATCGCCGTCGCCGATATGGACCGCGCCTTAGCCTTTTACGCTGAGCACTTCGACTTAACCTTTCGCCGTGAGAATATGGGCGATATGGAGATGGCCATTCTAGAGACCGAAGATCCAGAAGCCGCCAGCATTGGCCTATGCAAACATGAAATGATGAAGCCAAGTTTAGATGGCAGTACTTTGTACTTGCACTTAAGTGAAAAACTTAGCCCGCTAGTAAATAAAATTACTGACGCTGGTGTGCAAATCTTGCTACCTCTTACTGCGATTAATGAAGGTGAGCATGGTTACATTGCTTTGTTTGTTGACAGCGAAGGTAACAAAGTAGGTTTATGGTCAAAGGTTGAATAGACTCAAATTAGTAAAGATTGAATGATGCGCAGCAAATTTAGCTAGCTCAGCCTGCAGGTCTGGGCTAGTGTTTGCTCTTCAAGCAAAATGGAAAAACTATGAGACGGGCAGACAGGCTATTTCAAATAGTACAAATCCTTCGAATGCGGCGTTTAACCACCGCCCAAGATTTAGCCGAGCGCCTCGAAGTTTCCACCCGAACCATCTACCGAGATATACAAGACCTATGCTTAAGTGGCATTCCTATTGAAGGCGAAGCAGGTGTAGGTTATTTATTACGCCAAGAGGTGAATGTGCCACCGCTCATGTTTAACGAACACGAGCTAGAAGCCATTCAAATTGGCATGCGAATGGTGCAAACCTGGGCGGGTAAAGAGCTTTCCTCGGCGGCTAAGCAGGCCATGATAAAAGTGGAAGCGGTGTTACCACAGCGCTTACAGGCATACCAATCACTTATGTTCGCCCCCGATTTCTACATTGATAGGGATGAATTTAAATACCTCGATCCCCTGCGTATTGCTGCTCAGCAACGTGAATACCTAGAGATTAGCTATAAAGATGCCAAGGCCGATGATAGCAAACGCATCATACGCCCCTTAGCTATCTACTTTTGGCGCGGTACTTGGACGCTATTAGGATGGTGTGAATTACGCGACGCTTTTCGCAATTTCCGCATTGATAGAATCACCGAACTCACCCACCTAGAACGCGTATTTAGTCACTCCCCTGGAAAAGAACTCGATGATTTTGTAGAGGAAATGGAGAATGAAGGGCACTAAGTGCGGGTTTAAATACTGTATTGGTCGTTTCTTTAATCTGTGTCATCTTTGTTTGTGATGTTTTTATCAATTAAATTTGAGTTTGCTGATATTTTCTAGATAATGCTTTGGGGTAAGTACAGAATATTTCTCTTTAAAGCTTGCTAACACAATCTGTTAGTAGGTGATGATAGGACGGAATTGTTCTTTGTATTTAATGGCTTAAGGTTTTATCAGAAGTTAACATGGAGTTGAAGTATGACCAGACAATTTTGCCAACAGTGTGAGAAAGTAACCGAACACAAAGAAATCGTTAAACAAAAGCCTTCTAAATATGGCAGCAGTAAAATGGAGCAATTTAAAGCCTTTTTAGAAGGATTTTTTGGCGGCACTGCTAGCGCAGTGGGCGCGTCCTTAGACCTTGTTGACCGTTATGTTGAATGTGAAAAATGTCAACTACGTACTTTAGAAAACCACGGTGAAGAATTTCAATAATTAAGGCTAAATAGCGGCCTTAAAATCCACAAGCCCATTTGTCGTAATCGCTAATAACATCAAGCTCTTGTTGAGTTTTAGGCTTAGGGAAATACGGCAAAGCAAGTAACTTTGTAGAAGGCAGCAATTGCCAATCGGGAGTTATTTTTAAACGGCTTAATTGTTGGTCACGGGTGTTTCTTAAGTACATGTAATAGCCGTCGCTATGGGTATTGGCATAGCTGGCTATTTGGGCTATTTCTCCCGAAGGCAGTTTTACTTTTCGACCAAGAGGGTAAAGCTGATGCAGTGCAAAGCTCACATGGGCATCTTCTAGATAACCTTGCTTAAAGCGATATAAACCAATAGCGGTGGAAGTGCTTCGGTGTGTCCAGCCCACTAACAACAGGCTGCGTAGTGAGTCTTTGAATGGCTGACCTTTTTTAAGACCCTCGTTAGAAATAAACTGTACAACAAGCTTATCACCATCTTCTTCGAGAATAGTAAGGAATTGCTCACCGGTTTTATCTGCAAGTAGTTTCATTGCTGCTTAACACTTAAGAGGTAACTAGTGCTTATTCTATCTCATCAAAATACGCACACAAAGCCTTATCCTTACTAAGGTCCTAAGACCTTTTTTGCTCACAGAATATTCATCAAAACATCATTGATATGAAAACGCCAAAAGTGTCGAAATGCGGTATTATCTACTGATTAGAACGCACAAAGACTCAACAAAATGATTAGACCTTTCCAACATCAAGATACACAGCAGGTGTTAGATATTTGGTTAGACGCTTCGATTAAAGCACATGACTTTGTAAAAGCCAGCTTTTGGCGAGACCAACTAGATAATATGCGAGACCTTTATTTACCTAATGCCGAAACCTATGTGTACGAGCAAGCAGGTAAGGTGGTTGGCTTTTACGCCTTAAGTGAGAAACATATAGCTGCAATATTTGTGGATCCAGCGAGCCAAGGGCAGGGGATAGGTAAGCAACTTATTGCTCATGCTAAACAACAGCGCAGCATTTTAACCTTGGCAGTCTATAAGCAAAATGTTGCGAGTTACCAGTTCTATTTATCGCAGGGTTTTAGTGTAGTGGGGGAACAAATAGAGCAACATACTGGCTTGCTTGAGTACACCATGAGCACGGGTATTTAATCGCCAAATTAATACAACTAAATGCAAATTAAAAGCCGCTATTAAGCGGCTTTTTTATGGTTGTTTGGGTCTTGTTAACTGGGCCTAATTAACACTTTTTACTAGTGGCACAATGCGATAACCATCTACTTTAATCATGTCGCTAGGCTGATAATGTCGCACGCCCAGGTTAAACACCCCGGTGTCGTTGGCGGTCTTAATGTTGTTAATGGCGTCTTCGCCACAACCAAAGCTAATGGTATAGGTGCCATCGCTATTTGGCTTAGCGTTATTTGAACTTAGGTTGGCTAAGTCGTTAAACATAAAACCCGCTTTGTTGTACACCGTAATAGACCAAAATGCGTGGTTTTTGGGGTCTTTAAAGGTGGCTTGATGACAGGTATCCGCAGGATAATTGCCCGACAGTTCATAAATGTTGTCTGCTTGTTGTGCGCCGCCCCAACCAACCGCTGCACCTACTTGGTATTTCTCTTGGGTATACAGTTTGTTGGAATCGTCGTTTGGTGCGGTAAACATGCCTGTAAGGGCGTTTTTGCCATCACGCTCAGAAATAGCGAGCATTTGCGCTTTGAGTTCATCTTCTACTTTCTTGAAAGACTGTTGATTAACCGGCTCTGCACTAAATGCTTTAGCGCTGTTGGCCTTAAGCTGCATTTGATCTTGAATCTTCGCCGCTTGTTCTTCACTTAAGGTTGCGTCTAAACGCACAACCAAATAAAGGTGGTCACCGCTGTGAGTGCTTAACTCATAGGTGCCAGCGCCGTAATACATTGGCTGAATACGGTGATCCTCGGTGACCGGTTGTACCGATACATATTTTCCTTCCGGCATCTTAGGAATAATGATGCTAGCACCTTTAGAGACATCAACAACTGCCATTGAATAGTAGGTATCGCGGTTCATACGTACTACTGGTTGGTTATCGGTGGGGGTGAGTTGGCGCTTGTGCAAAAAAGTATTCACGCCTACCAAATCTTGGTTTTTAAGCATTTGATGAGAGGTTTCATCAGTAGGGTAACTAGCCGGAGTAACTTGTTCGCCTTGCTCAGAGAAGAAACCGTTTAAAGAGCTCACCGGTTGCGCGAAGGCGGCAGTGGTAAAAATGGTGATAATGGTTGCACTCAGGGTTTTGCTTAATGTTGATAGCTTCATAGTTGGTGTCCGATAAATAGAAAACAGAGAGTGAAAAATGTTTACTAACAAAACTAGCTTTAGTTGTTAGCTAAAGCTAGCTTACCTAGCTATTCCAGTTTAAATCTTTATCTTTCCAGAACTTAGTGCCTTTAATGGTAGCTTCTAACGATAAACCTGCTTCGGTCATTTGGTAGATTTCTACATCGCCTACCGCGCCTTCGCTTTCTGCAGATCCACCTTTGTCACCCGCTTTAGCTGAAGCATCAGCTTGTGCACCAAATAACCATCCTGATTCTACAAACTTGTCGTAGGACTCTCGGGTTTTAAACACCATTAGTGCTCTAAAGTCTTTAACCCCTGCACCAAACCCTACACCAGCTTCGCCCATGTTCATGTAAGTACGTTTACCACTGATGTTATCTATTGCCACACCATGGCCGCCGCCAGCAGAAATAACAAACAAGTTGATGCCTGCATTACTAAATACCGCATACCCCACCGCGCCGTTAATTTTGCTGGCCAATTCGCCATTTTCTTTTTTAAAGTCGGCCAAACTTTCTTGAACCATTTGGTCTGACTCCGCGCGTTCTTCAGCAGCACTTTTACTCAATGCTGGCATGCTTACGCATAGGTTAAGCAAGGTAATGGCAAAAATAGTTTTAAGTGTTCTAGTCATTATTGATCCTAAATATATGCTGTGTATGGACAGCTAAATAAACAATCTGAAATACAACTCGGCTTTTCAACTTGCCGCTATTTTAACCGCACAACAATCTAAAATTGACTTTTAACGAATTGCCGAGATACTTATATGATTGAGCCAGACAAGGAAGTGCAAGGTGAAAGAATACTTATTTCAGGTATCAGCGCTTAAATCAGTGATTGAGCTACTAGAGCAACAAGGCTTAGACAAATATCGCTTGTTAGCCGAGGCTGATATTTCACCTAGCGTATTGCTGCGTGAGGGCGGCTTGATGAGCCAGGTAAAATTCACCAAATTGCTAACGGTGGCGGATCAATACGCCGACAAGCCTTTGGCCAGTGTTCAATGCGGGTTAACTATGCCGTTGCGTAAGCAAGGCGTATTAGCCGTGGCCGTGCAGCAAATGCCAAATTTAGAGGCGATGATTCATATGCTGAAGGCCTTTCTTAATGCTCAATCGAGTGGAACGGAACTAGAACTGGTTGAACAAGGGGATACCCTACGCGCTGAGTTTTCATTGTGTTTTAGTGACCAATTCAATTGTGATGCGATGCACCGTGCCATGTTAGGCAGCGTATTTCGAACCTTTAAAACCTTGTTTGGTGAAGAGTGGCGAATTAATGAAGCTTGGTTAGATCATTCTTTTAGTCATGTGGATGAGTTGTCTGAGCTGTTTGCTTGCCCGATTAAAACCAACAAAGCCACCAATGCCATTGTGTTTGATAAACGTTGGGCACACGTTAAAGGCGCCCAGGTATTCCCGAGTTATGCCTTAAGAAAGCAAAGCAACGAAGCCTTGAATCGATTAGAAGATATCGATGATCTGATTTATCAGATTCTTCCCGCTTTAATATACGACGGCAATACCAGCATTGCGCATGTCGCTGAGTTGTTCGGTGTTCAAGTGCGGGTATTACAAAAGCGTTTAAAAGCGAAGCAAACCAGTTATTCCAATTTATTGGAAGGCGCACGTAAAACCATGGCGACCGACTATTTGCTCGATAGCCAACTCTCTATTGGCGATATTTCTATGATGTTGGGCTACCAAGAACCGGCTATTTTCATTCGCAGTTTTAAGAAGTGGTTCAAGCAAACACCTTTGCAGTGGCGTAAGGCTGTGTTGGCGAATTAATGTATTCATTTTATATATTATGTTTTTCAATAATTACTATTTTGGTGCTTTAAGTTAGTGGTTAATGCTCTATTTTGGGTGTCTATGTCATTTTAGTTTTGAGATGTTGCTGTAATATATGGCTTTTATACTTGGCGTCAAAACTGCATGGTAGATAGCGTTAACGTGGTTTCCACCTTAACCCACATGCACTTTATTGCTGAAGGACAAACATCATGAATAGACTCATCACTTGGTGTGTAGCTTGCTCTATATTGCTAATCGGCACCGTATTTAACGCCACTGCAGAAACAGATCTTACTAGCCAACAACTTAAAAATTGGTGCGCTAAACCTAATCAAGAACAACGCTGTTATTTAATACACAAGCAATTAGCCGATGACGGTCGAGCTGAATCTGCTTATTGGGTCGGTAAAGTAACCGCTCGAGGTGTCTATCAACCAGCCGATCTTGAAAAAGCCGCTGACTATTACAAAGTCGCCAGCGACAGTTTACACCCTAGCGCTAGCCGCGAATTAGGTTTGCTTTATTACCATGGCGTGTATGGCGAGCGAGAGTTTAGTAAAGCGCAGAAAATGTTTGAACAAGCCATGCAAAACGGCAATAGCGAAGGCATGTGGGGGTTGGCCAGAATGTATCATTACGGGCGTGGAGTAGAGCAGAATTATCAAAAAGCCTTTGAACTATTTAGCTTAGCTGCGGAACAAGGTTCAAAACCTGCTGCCAACACCTTAGCCTATTATTATCGTTTAGGTTTAGGCACCGAGGTAAACCCACGATTAGCCAGCTATTGGCAAAGCAAGGCAAATGCGAAAGGCTTAGTCACTTGGAATCGCTCGATTCCTGATTATCGTTAAAAGCCTTTAAGGAACTACCAAGGCCAGCTTAATAAGCTGGCCTTTTTATTTAGTTTTTTGTTAGTAAATTCAGCGACATAAATTCAACATCAATTGTTCATCATTTTGCAATCAATCCCCACTTAACTGGGTGGCTAGTAAACCTACTAAATAAACTAAAAATAAGGATATTAGCCAATGAAACTCACTCACTTAGGCATGCTTCTCTGCCCACTTGTTCTTCTTAGCGCCTGTAATGACGATGACAATCCGGTACAAATTGCTAAGTCTGGTGCTATTTCAAAGGTACAGCTTGGTCCTCGCCCAGCCTTTTTGGTGGATCAGCTTGCTGAGGGAGAGTTAAAAGACACCCTAAAAGCTTGTGTAGACGATATGAACAGCTACGCAGTGAGTGATTTTTCAATTGGTCACCGTGGTGCGCCATTAATGTTTCCTGAGCATACGCGTGAAAGCTATGTTGGCGCAGCCCGTATGGGCGCTGGCGTATTAGAATGTGACGTTGCCTTTACCAAAGATGCTGAGTTGGTGTGTCGTCATTCGCATGCTGATTTACATACTACTACCAATGTATTGGCTGTGCCTGAGCTGGCGGCTAAATGTTCTATTCCATTTACGCCTGCTGATACGGTAAATGGGGTAGATGCCACTGCGGAGTGTCGTACTTCAGATTTCACCCTCGCAGAGTATAAATCCTTACAAGGTAAAATGGATGCCGCCAACAAACAGGCGACAACTGTTGAAGAATATATGGATGCCACACCGAGTTTTCGTAGCGATTTATATGCAGATACAGGTACCTTGTTATCTCACAAAGAGAGCATTGCCTTGTTTAAGGAGCTGGGTGTGAAAATGACCCCAGAACTGAAAACGCCTAGCGCCCAAGACCTAGCTGCAGCTGGCATTACTCAGCAAGAGTTCGCTCAGAAAATGATCGACGAATACATTGAGGCGGGCATTGAGCCAAGCCAAGTATACGTTCAGTCATTTTCTATTGAAGATGTGGAGTTTTGGATTGCTAATAACCCAGAATTTGGTGAACAAGCGGTTTACCTTATTTACTTACTCGATGGTGTACCAAGCCCCGCTGAGATTGTCGCTAAAGGTATCAAGATTGTTGCGCCAATTTACACGTCTTTGGTTGAGCAGCAAGCCGGAGTGGTTGTAGCGACCGAGTACGCCAAAGAGCTTAAGGCCGAAGGTTTAGACTTAATTACGTGGACCATTGAACGTCGTTACACCGACTACCCAGAACTTGAAGTACTTAATGTACTAAAGAAAGAGCTGGAGTTAGTGGGGGTATTTTCCGATTGGCCAGCCACCGTTACCTTTTTTGATAACTGCGTAAAATAGACGTTTTATTCACTTTAAGGTTGCTGCTAAAGCCGATTAGCAGCAACTTTGTGATCTTAACACCTGTTTCTTTATTTTTTCTCTCCTAGTTGATTCATCGCAAATAAGTATTTATTCACTATTTTCTAAAGGGATTAGTGTGTTAGCTTTGCCGCGTTGTCTTATTTGGTCATTAGGCAACGGTCAACAAAGGATAAAAAATGAAAAAAACAATGTATTGCCTAGCAAGCTGTATTGCAGCGGCGTTTATTGCCGGTTGTAGCAGTTCAGATAACGCTAGTGATAGTTCAAACCAACAAGTACCAGCCGTAGAATGTTCTCAAGAGTGCGCTCAAGCAGAATTCGAATTAGCTCAACAGTTTCATAAGGGCGAAGGCGCAGAACAAAGCTACGATACCGCTTTGGCTCATTATTTAACTTCTGCTACGGCGGGTAACCCTGCAGCAATGACTCAACTTGCAGTGTTGTACCGAGAAGGCTTAAGCAGCCAAGGAGTACAAGCTGAGGAAGCGGTTAAGTGGCTAACCGCTGCGGCTAAGCAACAAGATGGTGAAGCGCAGTTTTTATTAGCGGAGCATTACTGGGACGGCTTAGGCACAGAGCAAGATTTTGGTCAGGCTGAATACTGGTATAACCAAGCAGCTTTAAACAAACAAAAAGATGCGGCTTATCTATTAGGCTTACGCTACTTTGAAGGCGAAAATATGGATGAAGATCCAGAACAAGCCTATGTATGGATGTCTATTGCAGCCTTGTTAGGCCACGGTAATGCACCTGGCGACCGTGACTTTTTAATTGGTGAAGAACTTGATATGACGCAAAAGAAATCTGCGTGGAAAGAAGTGGCTCGCTTAATTGAAGAAATGGGTATTGAGGTACCGTGGTAAGCGCGATACTCGCCTAAGATCACACAAATAACACCAATTAGGTGTGGATAAAGAGTTAGTGTTGAAATGAGGTTAACTTGGTCATAATTTCAGCAACATTAACTCCTTTTTAACTGGCTTTATTGTATAGTGGTTTTACCCCTTAAGTGGAGGAATGACGATGCTATATCTGATAGAGTTTTTGTTGTTTTTACTGCTACTGGCAGCCCTTGCCTTGCCTTTCTACCGTAACCAAGAAGTCTTTGAACTTGACGAATTGGAGCCTGAGGATCTCCCTGGTCAGCATGTTCAATTAAGCCTCGGTGTAGTGCATTTTCATCGAGTAGGGCAGAAAACCGCTCCTACGGTGATATTGGTGCACGGTTTTGCCGCATTCTCATATGTGTGGGAGCGCAATGTGAATAGCCTTGTTCAGCAAGGTTACCAAGTGATTAGCCTTGATTTGTATGGTCGAGGATACTCCGCAAGGCCTAACACCTGCTACAGCCGCCAATTGTTTGTTGATCAAATCGTAGAGTTGCTAGACGACCAAGAGATTCAAGAGCCGGTATATTTGGCGGGTCTCTCGATGGGAGGGGCAATTTGTGTGAGTTTTGCAGAGCAATACCCACATCGGGTTGCAGGCTTGATTTTGCTCGCGCCACTGAATACCCCTCCTCATATCTCACCGATGCCGACGCCAATAATAGGCGAGTATGTTGCCTACAGCTTTTTTGTACCGAACTTGGCTAAAAAGCAGCTAGAGGATTTATCGAATCCTGAAAACGCCTTGGATTGGGCGCAGCAGTTTGAGCCACCGTTACGTTACTTTGGCTATCGGCGCGCTTTATTGGCTACTCTGCGCGACTTAATGCAAGAGCCTATGATGGCGAGCTATTACGCCCTAGCAGACAAAAATATCCCATGTTTATTACTATGGGGGACGGCCGATAAGCAGCTACCAGTTTCACAGGCTGGCAAAGTAAAAGAAGCCTTAGGCAGTCATTGTGAATTGGTGTTGGTGCAGGGAGCGGGTCATGCTTTGCAATATGAATACAGTGAGCAAGTAAATCAGCACATTGCAGGCTTTTTAGCCATCCAGCCCAAATAGGAGCGTTAAAACATATTAGCCGCCATAGCGATATCTCAGTCTATGGCCGGCTTTTTACATTTCTTTAATTGTTTCATTTAGTGAAACAACCCTTGTCACTCAGCCGACTTAATCCACTGCTCCTCTCTAGGTATTCTATTGCCCGTTGTAGAGCCTTGCTTGGCTTTAGCGTTGAAAAGGGCGGGTAAAACTTGTCCTTATATTAATGCCCGGAGCTTGGGCAATTTTTTGTGGATTAAACAATGACTAAACGTGTTTATAAAAGAGTAGCAATCGCCCTGATTATCAGTGTTGTTCAGCTTAATAGTGCTAATGCTTTCTCTTTTGACAGTATTCGAGGTTCTGCGACAGGGAGTTATTGCGTATCGATGGATGGGCGAAACACTCCATTAACATTTAGTAGTTCGGTATGCCCAAACGGTTATCGATGGGTAGGACTATTTACCAAATAGCTTGGCTTTGATTAGAGCTAGCATACCGTCACCTAGTGACATTATAAAAATAAAGAAGAGAATCATTTTGAATAAATCTGTAATCGCCTTAGCTGTTTTAAGCGCTACCTCATTGACTGTTAATGCCGCCGATATCGAGAATCAATATAACCCTGATTTTGGTGCCTATCTTCAGTATAACGACAGTGGTGTTTGGGAAGGTGGTGTGAGCATGGCGCTATCGGAACAGGCGCGACTGCAATTAATGATGGATGATGATGGTTGGGCGGCATTAGAAGTGAGCGGCACGGTAGATATTGATGATACCCGCCATATGTGGTTTGCCGCAGAATATGGCCGCTTTGACGCGCCGCAAGAATTTGAACATAGCAGCGATAACTATTTTATGGCTACCGCTTTGTTTAACCAACAACTCGGTGAGCATTTCAGCTTCTACCTAGGTGGTGCATGGGAGCAAGGTAAAGGCAGCACTGTCGTTTATGATGATATGAGCTTTGGCGAATCGACCGATTATACCGACTTACAAGCGAAGGCTGGTATAGCGGTAGATTTAACGCATAGCATTACTATGGCTTACGACTATACCCACCATAATGTCACGCGAGATGATGTATTTGCGATGCAAGGGATTGTGGACGACAGGCATCGCTGGAATGAACATGAGCTCGGCTTTTATGCGCAAAACGTAGCGGGCTCTAACATTTCACCTTACATAAAGGCAGTACACTACAATGGTAATGGCGGTTCACCAATAGAAACTGATACCAGCGTCTGGTTAGGTGTTGCGGTAGGTTTTTAAACTTGGATTAAGGCCTTAGTAGGCAATCAAATCATGCTGAGCTGCAAACTTAACCAGCTCAGTATTGGTTTTAACGCCTATCGCTTCCATGATGCGGTACTT
This sequence comes from Agarivorans sp. 2_MG-2023, assembly GCF_030548085.1. NCBI lineage: Bacteria > Pseudomonadati > Pseudomonadota > Gammaproteobacteria > Alteromonadales > Alteromonadaceae > Agarivorans > Agarivorans sp. 2_MG-2023. The sequence goes on along the minus strand of NZ_JAUORQ010000012.1, from coordinate 21,724 downwards.
GTGGGTTTCAACCGTTCGGTGACTAAGGTTAAGCAGTTCAGCACATTGCTTAGCCGTACGACCTGCAGCCAGATGACTAAGTACCTGCAGCTGCCGTTTACTTAAGGCGGCGAGGGGGTCTATTACGTAGCTTATCTCGTTAGATTCTTTGCTGAGGTTACGCGACAAAATCGCGTAGCGCCATGAACATACCCATAACTGACATAGTAGTTTCAAGCGTAATAGCTGTTCATGATCGGGGGCTTGTACCTTTTCATCGTAACTACTTACAGATAAACCTCCCCACAGCTTTCCATGAATTTCTAATGGGATAATGGCGTGCCAACGAACCCCTTCTTTATCCAAGCGTTTAAGTACGCCATTGTCGGTTTTAGCAAAATCATCCGCAGAAAAGGTAGTAATGCTTTTTAGCTTGCGCAACGAGTTAAAATAGCTCTCGGCATCGTCTTCATAAAACGACAATTGAAAGTTAGGAATGCCGGCCGCTCGAGTCATAGTAATGTATTGCTTGAGGTTTACTTGTGGCCGACTAGCGGGGTACAAACTTAGTCTATCTAAGTTAAACAGCTCTAGTGCTTCTACAGCAGATCTTTCCAACATCTTCTCAAATTGCTGGTTAGGCAACTCGATTAAACGCGAGGTGTGGGTAAGCAATAACTGCTCAAACTGGGCGTCAAAACTCTGCTTAGTCATTCTATCTGCATTGTGGGGGGCTCGCGGCGATTCTAACTAAGCAGAGCTAGGCATGCAATTTAGTGTCTGCAAGGTTTCTCCATTACTGGCGATAGCCCGCAAAAAACATGATCTCAATAACATTGGCAGTGAATACTGCGATTTTTTACGTAGTTCTACTGGTTACAGCCCAAAGCTCGCTCACTACATTAACGCTTCCTTGTTGTTTTGAAGACTGTAAAAAGGCAATTCCATGCTGATAACTAAAAAAAGAAGCTTAATTCAAATGGCGGTAGGGCTTGCGTTAGCCTCTACGGCTACTGCGAGTTTCGCCACTACCGATACATCTCGACCAAACATTCTCGCCATTTGGGGAGATGATATTGGGATAGATAACCTTAGCGCATATACGCGTGGTCAAGCAGGGCACTGGACGCCAAACATCGATCGTATCGCCAATGAAGGCGTATTGTTCACCGACTTTTACGGTGAAAACTCTTGTACTGCAGGTCGCTCAGCCTTTATTACGGGCCAGCACCCAATGCGCACAGGCTTAACCAAAGTGGGTATTCCTGGTGCAGAAGAGGGCATGCGCCCTGAAGATCCAACGCTAGCAACCATGCTTAAAGACAAAGGTTATGTTACTGGCCAATTTGGTAAAAACCACTTAGGCGACCGTGACGAGCAATTACCTACCGCCCATGGTTTTGATGAGTTTTTCGGCAACCTTTACCACTTAAATGCGGAAGAAGAACCTGAGAACCCTGACTACCCAAAAGACCCAGAGTTTAAGAAAAAATTTGGTCCTCGTGGGGTGATTCACTCATACGCTGATGGCCGTATTGAGGATACTGGTTCATTAACGCGTAAGCGTATGGAAACCGTAGACGAAGAGTTTTTAGCGGCAACTTTGCAGTTTATCGACAAAGCACACCAAGATAAAAAACCATTCTTTGTTTGGTTTAACTCAACCCGTATGCACGTTTGGACTCACTTAAAAGAAGAGTCTAAAGGTTTATCTAAGCGCGGCGGTTTGTATGGCGACGGTTTAGTTGAACACGACAATATGGTTGGCCAACTACTTGATAAGCTTGACGAGCTAGAGATTGCCGACAATACCATTGTGTCTTACACCACCGATAACGGCGCAGAAAAATTCTCATGGCCTGATGGCGCAACAGCGCGTTACCGCGGCGAGAAAAACAGTACTTGGGAAGGCGGCTTCCGTGTACCTGCAATGATTCGCTGGCCAGGACAGATTCCTGCTGGTCAGGTGGTTAACGAAATTGGCGCTCACAACGACTGGATGCCAACCTTTATGGCGGCTGTAGGCGAAGAAAACATTGCTGCTGATCTTAAAAAAGGCACCAAGCTTGATGGCAAAGACTACAAAGTTCATCTAGATGGTTACAACTTGTTACCTAAGCTGAAAGAAGGCAAAAGCACTACTGCCGATGATAACAGCGATTGGCCACGTAAAACCTTCTTCTATGTCACCGATGGCGGCGATGTATCAGGTGTTCGTATTGGTGATTGGAAAGTACTGTATAGCGTACAAGAGTGCACAGGCTTTCAAGTATGGCAATGCCCGATGAAAGAACTCCGCATTCCTTACATTATTAACCTTCGCCAAGACCCTTACGAAGACGCAATGCTAACGTCTGGAACCTATGAAGCGTGGATGTTTGACCGCGTACCATACTTATACATGGGGGCAGCAGTAACGGGTGAGTGGTTACAAACTTTTATTGAGTTCCCACCACGTCAGCAGCCTGGTTCATTCTCAATCGATCAAATTGTAGAGAAAATGAACATTTGGCAGAACGCTCAATACAAGTAGCAATTAGCAACTAAATTGAGAACAAGGACGTTACCTCTAATTTATTTAGGGGTAGCGTTTTTTTATTTAAGAATTAACGATGGTAACGCGTGATGACAAGTTCAACAGCTCAGCTTTTTCAGGGAAAACCAGTACAACGGATGAACATAATGACCAAGCCAATTGGTCCAAAGTGCAACATCGACTGTAAGTATTGTTACTACCTCTCAAAAGAGCAGTTACTTGACTACGAAAAAGGGTGTAGTCCGGCTATGGATGCTGAGATGTTAGAAACCTATATCCGCAGTTACATAGAGCAACATAATTTTCCAGAAATTGTATTTCATTGGCAGGGCGGCGAACCCACCTTGCTCGGTGTCGACTTTTTCCGTGATGTGGTGCGTTTGCAAAAACAATACTGCCCACCGGGTGTCAGTATTGAAAATAACCTACAAACCAACGGCACCTTATTAACCCCAGAGTGGGGGCGTTTTTTAGCCAAGCATAAGTTTTTAGTGGGCTTGAGCATCGACGGCCCAGAGCTGATACACAATACCTACCGAACCAATAAGGCGGGGCGTGGTACCTTTCGCCAAACCATGAAGGGCCTTGAGGTATTGCACAAATATAAAGTCAATTTTGCCACCCTGACCTGTGTAAATAATGTATCGGCCAATGCGCCAGTAGAGATTTATCGCTTCTTACGTGATGTGGTTAAGTCACCGCAAATGCAGTTTATTCCTATTGTTGAACCCAAAAGCTTTCGTAATACCGCTCCTCAATGTTGGTCTGCCAGTGAAACGCCGTTTGTAAGCATGCCGGAAACAGACCCTAGTCACCCAGATTCAATCATGGAGGCGTGGTGCGTATCGGCAAAACAATGGGGCGACTTTTTATGTGCAGTATTCGACGAGTGGTTTCAAAGCGACGTGGGTGTAATCAACGTACCCTATTTTGAAGCTTGCATTGAAACATGGATGGGACGAGTTAACCCCTTATGTACCCACGCACCTATGTGTGGCAAGGGCTTAGCGATTGAATCTAACGGTGATGTATTTTCTTGCGATCACTATGTTTATCCCGAATACAAACTAGGCAACATTAACGATAGCAGCTTAGAGCAGCTACAGTTTTCAGAAAAACAGCAGCAGTTTGGCAAAGCCAAAGAAGCCAGCCTACCGCAGCAATGCCGCCAATGTGATTACCAATTTGCCTGTTTTGGAGAGTGCCCGAAAAACCGAATACTTAAAACCCTAGAGGGTGAGCGCGGACTAAGTTACTTGTGTACGGGTTGGAAGCAATTCTATCGCCACATAGACCCGTACATCACCATTATGGTGAAAGCCATGGGTTACCCGGTACATAAAAAAATTAACAGCGCGGCAATGGCCTTAACCTTTAAGTAAGCGGAACAAAAAATGAAAAAATATATTGTAGTAACAGTATTGCTGGGCCTATTACAGCCAGCTTTGGCAGCGGCAAATGAGTTGTTTCCGCAAGAGGCGCTAAGCGAGAAAACCAGCTTAGCCTACCAAACCATGTCTAGCCGTTACACTGCCTATGCGCAGCTATTTAATGGCTGCCAAAACCGTGAGCAACAGTTACCAGAATGCCAAGAACCTTTCGAGAAAGCACAAGCGGCTTACATTCAAGCTAAAAGCAATTACGACACCATAGAGATGATGGAGCATCCCAGCTTTAAAGCGTTATTAGCACCTAGTGCCGCGTTGCCAGAGCTGGCGAGTGACCTAAACTTGTTAGGTTACTTAGATAATCAGTCGTCTATCAGTGAGATGAGTAAAACCGAACTATTATATGGGTTGAACCAATGGTTACAGGATAACCGCTTCCCTAAAACCGACCAGATCTACTTGTTGCACAGTCAGTTAGTTAGCACCGAACGTTTAGCGAAACAGACACTGTAACGAATAATTCCCTGGTTTAGGAGTGCATTGAATGACACCGTTTTTATCACTGAAAAGTTTGTGTTTAAATTTCGCATTAGCTTGCTTTGCAATAAGTGGCCCGGCAATAAGTAGCCAACAAAATACGCAAGATTCATCTGAATTAGCGTTATCGCAGTTGGCTCAAGACATCAATAAATCAGTTGAACATCGTAGCGAAGCCGTTCGCCAATTAGGGCAGTTTTCTGGAGCGAATGCCTTAATAGCGATTGCACGAGCCAGCCGCGATCAGCATGTTGAGCTGCGCTTGGCATCTATCGACGCTGTTGAGCAATGGAGTGAGGTGGCTAAATGGGACGTGGTTTCTCCTTTGGTGAACGATTCATCTGGCGAGGTTCAGGCCGCAGCAGGTAGAAGCCTGGTGCCGCTATGGTCAAAATTAAACAGTCAGCAGCAACAAGCTATTCAGCCGGCCGTTGACCACTATCTGAGACAAATTCAGCAAGCTGATGACAGCGTTGCAACCTGGTTAGAAGTTGCGTTAGTGGCTCAATATCAGCAGCGCAATCTTACAGCCATTAAAGCCTATCAAAAAGTGTTATCGGTAGCGCCTAAAACCGAACAGGCGGTGATTCAAATGGCCGAGATTTACCGTGTGGAAGGAAGTAACAGTAAAGCGACCAAGACGTTGTTGAGCGGTTTAGAAGAAATGCCCAAAAGTGGTGCGATTGCTCATAGCTTGGGTTTGTCTTTTTACCGAGACCAACAGCTTAAACAAGCCGGTATTTTACTGAAGCGCGCAGTAGAGCTTAGCCCCAATAACCCGCAATTTTCTTATGTTTATGCCTTGTTTATTCAGCAAAATGCACCGCAGCAAGCAATAACTCTGCTTAAACATGCCGTTGAAAACAGCCAATCACCTCAGCATCTTTATGCCTTATGCGATTTGTATATCCAGCAGAACGATCCCTTGGCAAAGCCTTGCTTAGCCAAACTTAAATCATTAGCGCCTGCGTCAATCTATCAGGATTTACAGAACAAATATTCTCAATCTACCTTGTAGTTTTTGCGGCTTACTCTCGCACTCTTTGAAGTAAGTAATGCCAGTATTTTATATTTTGGAGGTTTTGTGGAACACACTCAATTAGCCGTTAACTCGTTAATATCTCAAGTTGAACAGGCGGTTATTGGTCAGCGTCATGTGGTTGAATCGCTGGTGATTGGTTTGCTAACCAATGGCCATGTATTGCTTGAAGGTTTGCCCGGTACGGCTAAAACTCGCTCGATTAAAGCACTGGCAGATGTGCTAGATACCTCCTTTGGGCGAATCCAGTTTACGCCTGATTTACTGCCATCAGATGTTACCGGCACCGAGGTTTACCAAGAGCTAAACGGCAAACCCCAGCTGCGTTTTCAAGCTGGCCCAGTGTTTAACTCTATAGTCTTGGCTGATGAAATTAACCGAGCGCCAGCCAAAGTACAGGCAGCACTGCTCGAAGCCATGGCCGAGGGCACCATTACAGTCGGTGATAAAACTCATCAACTACCGCCACTGTTCATGGTGCTTGCTACCCAAAACCCGGTTGAGCAAGAGGGCACGTATCCGCTGCCAGAGGCGCAAATGGATCGCTTCATTATGAAAGTGGAGGTGAGTTACCCCGACGACCAGGCTGAGCGCGAGATTATTCGTTTAGTGCGTGGCGAAGAATCGGCTAAGCAGTTAGCGAAGCAACAGCAGCAAATAGAACACATTTCACCAGAGGTGATTTTAGCTGGGCGAGCCGAATTAGCAGAGATTGAGGTGTCTGAAGTGGTGGAGAACTACATTGTGGCGTTAGTGATGGCTACGCGTCATCCGCAACGCTACCCAGAGACATCTCTTGCTCAATGGATTGAAGTCGGAGCCAGCCCGCGCGCATCCATTGCCTTAGACAAATGTGCACGTGCCCATGCCTGGCTAAAAGGGCGTAAGCATGTATTACCAGACGATGTACGCGCTGTTGCTCATGCTGTTTTAGGCCATAGAATTAGTTTAAGTTACCAAGCTTTAGCCGATGGTTGTGACGCCAAGCAGCTGGTCAATGACTTGCTCGATAATGTGTTAATTGCCTAGGAGTTTCTATGGTCGAGGCTAGCAATCAGCGCTTGTTAAAACCGCAATCACATAATAGTGATGGACGAATTTACGCCCAGTATTCTCGTTTAATTAAGCTGCGCGGCCAAATTGGCGCATTTTCCTTATTGCCGCATCTAAAGTCGGGCAGTGTATTAAGCGGCCGCCATAGTTCTAAGTTTCGTGGGCGAGGACTTAACTTTGAAGAGTTACGCCATTATCAGCAAGGTGACGATATTCGGAACCTAGATTGGAAAGTGACCCTGCGCACCGGTAAACCACATGTACGCGCTTATACCGAAGAGAAAGATCGCAGTGTGATGCTGTGTGTAGACCAAGGCAGCAGCATGTTTTTTTCTTCTTTAGATACCATGAAGTCGGTAGTGGCTGCTGAACTAGCAGCACTGGTCGCTTGGCGAAGCTTGAAAGATAACGACCGCGTAGCGTGGATGATAAATGGCAGTGACAGTTTTAGTTCAATAAAGCCACAGCGTGCTCAAGCACGTTTACTCGCAGCGTTGGAGCGTTTAAGTCAACACAACCAAGCCTTAAGCGCGCACAGCAAAGACATTCAAACATCTAGCCTAAGTGCCAGCTTACAACAGCTTATGCGTTTAAAGCTTAAAGATAACATCATTGTGATACTGAGCGATTGGCAGCACACCAGCGAGCAAGAATTGTCCCAATTCAAATACCTACAGCAACATAACGATGTATTGGCAGTATTGATTAGTGACCCTATGGAATACGCGGTGCCCAGCCAGAGTAAAGATTGGGTGCTGAGTGACGGTCAATCGCAAATTAACTTACAAGGCGCGGCAAAGCTGGCCAAAGCTAACCAACAACTGGCAAAGCAAGGTGAGTTAAAACACAGCCAGCTAAAACAGCTAATGGCCTTAAAAAACTTACCGCTGATTGAAGTGGATACTAGCGGTGAGCACATTAGTCAGTTTTGTAAAAGCTTGGGAGGCTTGAAATGAGCACTCATATTCCGCCTAGCTCTTACATGCTAAAAAACTTTGCTGAAATTGATGTTTTACCAGTGGTGAGCTGGTGGCCGCAAACCCTGGGTTGGCAGTTGCTCGCCCTTTGTTTGGTGTTGTTTGCGGTTTTTCACCTGGCGAAGTACATACATTTTTGTTGGCTGAACCGTTATCGAAAAGAAGCCTTAAGCGCCTTAGCTGGCGTTAGCGAGTTACCGATAGAGCAGCAAGCAACACGAGTATTTTTTGTTCTGAAAACCGTATTGGCTTATTTAGAACCTAGTATGGCTAAAGCCAGTGGCCATGAGTTTTTAGGGCTGCTTGATGAAAAACTTGTGGTTGAGCGTCCGACGTCAACGCTACTCAGCAATCAGTTTTTCGATGGAGGCTTTAGCAAGCCACTTGGCGAACGCTGGCAGCGTAGTTTGTTTGATTCGTCGCAAGTGTTGAGCGAGCAACAGTTGAGCCAGTTATTGTTACTGAGCGAGCATTGGTTAAACCACCACCAAGGGCCTAAGGCATTTTCTCTGCGGGCGTTTTGGCGTAAACAGGCGGCGCATCATGCTTAGTATTGCTTGGGTCAACACCCTAGAGTTTACGGCACCGCTGTGGTTTTTGGTGTTGCCACTGCCGCTATTGGTTTATCGCTTACTGCCTGCTTATCGCACCAAGCAAAGCGCAATTCGAGTACCGTTTTTTTCCTCTTTACTGCAAGCCTTAGATGAAAAACCCAGCTCTGGTGCCAGTGAATTACGGCCGCATTGGTGGCAACGGGTGATTTTGCTACTGAGTTGGTTATTAGTGGTTAGTGCGTTAGCTAAGCCGGTGTTATTGGGCGAAGCGCAAACTAGAGAGCAGTTAGGACGAGATGTAATGATGGTATTAGATCTTTCTGGCTCTATGGATGAACGAGACTTTATGTCGCCACAAGGGCAAGTTATTAGCCGTTTAGATGCCGCTAAAGGTGTGCTGAATAGCTTTGCCGAACAGCGTAAAGGCGACCGACTAGGGTTGATTTTATTTGGTGATGCAGCGTTTATTCAAAGCCCATTTACCGCCGACTTAACGGTTTGGCAAGCCTTGTTGCAACAAGCTGAAGTCGCAATGGCGGGGCAGAGCACCTTTTTAGGGGATGCGGTGGGTTTAGCAATTAAAAGCTTTGAAAATAGCGATGATGCCGACCGCGAGAAAGTAGTGATAGTGCTTACCGATGGTAATGACAGTGGCAGTTTTGTCGAGCCCTTAGATGCAGCCAAAGTGGCTGCCGCTAAAGGTGTGCGTATTCATAGCATTGCCATGGGCGATCCAAATACCGTTGGAGAAGCAGCCTTAGATATGGATGTCATCAATAGTTTGGCCAGTTTAAGCGGCGGTCGCTCTTTTCAAGCCTTAGACCAGCAACAGTTAAATGAGGCTTACCAACAAGTTGATGAGTTGGAACCACAGCTGTTTAACAGTATTAGTTACCGGCCCAAACAAGCCGTGCATTTTTACCCAATAGCGCTGGTATTAGTAATGTATTTACTGGCCTTTTCAGTGATGACTTTTCGCCAGCTAGCGAGAGGTGACACCGATGTTTGATGGATTGTTTTGGCAACAAATAGTAAGCCAGTTTCATTTTATTCGCCCATGGTGGTTACTGTGTTTACTGCCATTTTCGGCCATTGTATGGGTTCGTTGGCAGCGCGAGCAGCAGAGCAAAGCACTGGTTGAGTTACCTAAACACCTACGTAAAGCCTTAACTGTTGGGGATGCAGGATGGAAAAAGCTATTACCGCTTAAGTTGTTAGCGCTAATGGCTCTGCTGGCTATTGTAATGAGTGCAGGCCCAACGTGGCAGCGACAGGCCTCGCCTTTTGGTGAAGACAAAGCCTCGTTATTGATTGTTCTCGACAACAGTTTATCTATGTTGGAGCAAGATATTGCCCCCAGTCGTATTGAGCGGGCAAAGCAGAAAGTCTCTGATTTATTAGCGCTGCGTGCAGGGGGTAAAACCGGTTTGGTGGTGTTTGCTGGCTCTGCTCATTTAGCCATGCCGCTCACTGAAGACAAAGCGGTGTTTGCGCCATTTTTAGCCGCCATTGACCCCGATATTATGCCACTAAGTGGTAAGTCTGCAGCCAGCGCATTTCCGTTGATCGAACAGCAATTTGCAGCTAGCCAACAAACTGGGTCTGTGCTGTTAATTAGCGATGGCGTTGATACTGAAGCGATAAGTGCTTACCAGCAATTTTTTGCCAAACATCCACAGCAATTGTTGATACTCACTATGGCCAACAGCAATAGTGGGCAAGCCGACATAGCGTCATTAAAGCAGCTCGCAAGTGCCAGCAATGGGCGTATGCAGTCAGTCACTATCGACGCAGACGATGTTCAATGGCTAAACCAGCAAGTAGAGCGGCACATGCAGCTAAGTGGCGACTCCGCCATGCCATGGCAAGACATGGGGTATTACCTGCTGTTCCCATTTAGCATACTGATTTTACTGTGGTTTAGGCGCGGTTGGTTAGTGCAATGGTGTTTAGTGGGGTGTGTCGGTTTATCACTAGCCACCTCACCGAATGCGTTTGCAACCATGGTCGAAAGCAAGGCACAAGCACCGCTCACCGAGGAAACGTTGTGGAGTAAAAGCCAGCAAGCTTGGATGAATTTGTGGCTAACCAGCGACCAACAAGGCCAGTGGTATTTTAATCGATACCAATATGAAAAAGCAGCCGAGCGTTATACTCAGCCTTTGGATAAGGGCGTGGCTTACTACTATGCTAAGCGCTTTGATTTAGCGCATCAGTACTTCCTACAAGTAGAGTCTAACAATGCTTTGTTTTATGCCGCCAACGCCTTAGCTCATCAGCGTGAGTATATTGCGGCTCGTAATCTCTATCAGCATATCTTGGATAAAACACCTAACCATTCAGCCGCTCAGCATAATCTGGTAGAAGTGCAAAAAATCATTGATGAAATTAACCAATTTAGTGAAAGCCAAACCAGTTCTCCAGATGAGCCTGAAGGCTCTATAGCGTTGCCCGATGACCAGCCACAAACTTCAGACGGCGCCGATGAGCAGGTAATGGCTCATGATATGCGTAACCAAACGCTGACCGCTGAACAGCTGCTTGGCAGTGAAGAGTTAGCGGATAAATGGTTACAGCGGGTTGAAGCCGATCCCAAGTTGTTTTTAAGAAGCAAATTTCGCGTTCAGCAACAACAAGCGGTGTCTAAAGCGGCTGAGCTAGCAAGCAAAGGAGAAGAGTGATGAGAGCGGTAAACACATACTATTGCTTGTTCTTGTTGGTTGTTAGCGCAGTATTTTGTAGCTTTCCAAGTGGCGCCAACGAATTAGATTCACTGATTGCTAATAAGCAACTGGAAGTAAGGTCGTGGGTAGCATTAGGGGATAGCGATGAACCCTCTGATAAGGTGCTAAACGTTGCTGTAAAACAGCAGGCTGTTTTATACATAGAGGTGGCTACCACACGTTGGTTCACCGGTGGAACGCGCATCGGCAATATCGATGTGCCTAACTTGATTGCTAAGCAGCGTAACTTACTGGCGACTAACTACACCGAGCGCCGCAATGGTGAAACATGGTCTCGCCAGCGCTGGGAGCTAACCTTATATCCGCAGGCTTCTGGTGAGTACACGCTTCCCGCGGTACCTTTGCAAATTAAAGTGTCTACAGCGCCAGGTAAAGAGGCCAGCGGACTTGTGTACACTCAGCCACATAAGCTCAATGCGACGATGCCAACGGGTTTGCTTAATGAAAATGACCAGTGGGCAGTGGCCAGCGATATAGAAATAAGCCAAGAGTGGTTGCTTAGCAATAGTGAGTTGATTGCCGGTGATGCGATTACTCGACGGGTACAAATCACCGGGCAAAATACCTTATCAATTCTGTTGCCCAATCTTTTAGATAATGAGCTCAATCAGCTTTATCAAATGTACCCAAAACCCAATCACCTCAACGATAGTAGTGCTCGTGGAGACTACCGTTCGCTTAAACAGCAAGAGCAAGTGTATTTGTTGCAAAGCGGTGGTGAGTTAGTGTTGCCGCCGTTAATGCTAAGTTGGTGGGATACATCAAGCAATAGCCTCAAGGTTTTGAGTCTGCCGGGGCGGAGTTTTAGCGTAAAACACAGTTTGAGTTCTTGGCTTCGCGCTCATCAATATGGCTTAACTGTTGGCCTTGTAGTGTTGCTTGCAGCGGCGATGTTACTTTGGCGAATAGGGGCTTATTACCGCTATCATCCTTTGCCTAGCAATGTAATGTTTGTGCAGGCTTTAGTGTCTAACAATCAACAACAGTTGCGCCGTTTGGTCTATCTACGATTAACCGAGTACAGCGCTACGCAGCAGCTGAGTGAATACCTGTGTACCGATAAATGGGCCAGATTAGCAGAGCAAGCCCAGCAAACAGATTGCTCTCGTCTAACCTGGTGGTTTATTTGGCGACAAATACGCCCGCTTAAGGCCAACAAGCTTGCAAAATGGAAAGCTCTACCTAGCTTACAAAAGCCGCCATGTTAGCGAATGTCTCTGCCTTGGCAGGAACGGTACTTGTAAGGCTACTTAACAATTATGTTACATATAGACATATTTGTTATTAATAAACTTGCCATTTATTGACTTGCCGTAGATACTAAATTTGAATGATTGTTAACGGCAATACGATAACTAGGATGTTGATTTAACAGCCAATAGTGAATCTTACGGCCAATGTAGAAGTTGGATATGCAAGCACCAAGTACACCAGTAAATGAAGATAGTCGGCTTAAATCGTTAAAAGAGCTCGATATTTTGGACACCCAGCCAGAAGAGCGATTCGATCGCATTACGCGCATGGCTAAACGACTATTCGACGTGCCGATTGCCTTGGTGAGCTTGGTTGATGAAAACCGTCAGTGGTTTAAATCATGTTTCGGCGTTGATGCCAGTGAAACACCTCGCGACATCTCTTTTTGTGGCCATGCAATATTGGGTGATGAAACCTTTCAAATTGAAGATGCGCTTAGCGATCCTCGTTTTGCCGATAATCCTCTAGTTACCGGTTACCCGCACATTCGTTTTTATGCTGGTCATCCGTTATCCACCCCCGATGGCGAAAAAATTGGAACCTTGTGCATTATTGACACTAAACCGAAAAGTTTAAGTGCCGACGATTTAGTCGCTTTAAATGACTTAGCGGTTATGGTGGAACAAGAGTTAGCAGCCTTACAGTTGGCCAGTACCGACGAGTTGACCTGTATTTCGAACCGACGTGGTTTTATGAAGTTGGCTGACTACTCTTATGCCATGTGTCGTCGCCAAAAGATTTCCTTGGCTATTGCCTACATGGATTTAGACCAGTTTAAACCGATTAACGATGAGCATGGTCATGCTGAAGGAGACAGAGCGCTTAAACTATTTGCTGAGCAAATGTGTGGTTCGTTTCGCGAGTCTGATTTGTTTGCTCGTATGGGCGGCGATGAGTTTGTGGTGTTGTTTACCGACACCGAAGCTGCCGATGCCAAAGAGATTTTGCAGCGCTTTGCCGCAGACTTAGAAGCGGCTGCAGAAGAGAATAAGCTCGCGTATACATTACGTTTTAGCTTTGGCTTATTAGACGTAGATTTTGCTGCTTTCCCCAGCATTGAAAGCGCCTTAGAGCAAGCCGATCAGTTAATGTATCAACAAAAGAGCTGCCAGCGTTAACTAAAGATCAATTTGGTTAACCTGTTTTCTTTACCTTCTAGATGCCCACATTCAACAATACTTCCCTTTACTTAGCGCAAACCAAGTCATTGGTCTACTACTGTTCTTGCCTATATTTGCACAATTTATTAGTGGTTTACTTGGCATTCTTTGCTCATTAAGCATTGCTTACGAAAGATTGTAGTGATTGAGTTCTCAGTTTTATTATTAAAATAGATAAATAAAATTTTCTGCAGATAGGTTAACAAAAGATAAAATTGGTAATCCAATTATGTTCTTTTTGTTGATGAGTGGTGTTAGCTTTGCGTTGAATTTAACCAAAGGAGAGTCATTCATGTCTATGATTGCGCATAAAAATTGGAATACATCTTTGTCACCTCGTTGCCTATTCAAGCCTAGCTTAATTGCCTTGGTGGCGGGTTTAGCACTTAGTCATGGAGTGAGCGCAGCAAACTTTACGGCAAATAGCGCATCTCAGTTATCAGCACGGTTAGCTGATGCCGCAAATAATGGACCTGGTGTTGACGTTATTACCATTCAAGGCAGCATATTTACTGGCCAACAGATTGATGTACAAACACCGGTGATAATTCAAGGTGATTCAGGCTTTCGAGTGAGCAGAGTGATAAGAACGTCTACAGACGGTTTCCAGCCTTTGTTTAATATTCAAAGCCATAACGTAACCATTCGCAACTTACTGCTGATTGACCAAAATGGTCAGAATACCAATACGCAAGTAGCCGCAGAGGCCGGTAACGATCATTCAAATGCGCGACTAATTAACATTCCTTACGAAGATGCTTACCAGCAAATTACTAATATCACCATTGAGAACAATACCTTTGAAAACACACCTGTGGGTATTGCGTCTTCTGGTTTGATCCCTCACAACCTCACCATTAGTAACAACGATTTTATAAAAGTGAATCGCAGCGTGGAGCTGCTTCGCGATGTTGGTCGTGTTTACAATGTATGGAATGTGAATGCCAATAACGTGGTGCTAAACGGCGGCACATTAAACATTTCTAATAACCGAATTCGTGGTAATCGAGTGCGTTTGGGGATCTCGGTAGATGCCGGTAACGACGGCGTGTATGTACCGCCAAGTTTTACCAATATTCCTTTCTTTGATGCAGCTGCTCGTGCTCAGTTTAGTGATAAACCAGTGGTGTTTGCTAACGGCTCTCAGGTTAACTCCAACATAGTGGAAGGGGCGAATGAGTTTGGTATTGCGCTGGCTACAGTGGCTAATTTAAGTGTGTCTGGTAACACTGTAAGCACCACTGAAGATGATATTAATTCTTCAGCTGATATCGAAAACAACTTTACCGCTGGTATTAATGTAGAGCATAACGCTGCCAATATTGTTGTCGACAGTAACACCATTACGGTGGGTGCGTCGGGTAACTTTGCCACTGGAATTAATGTACTGTCTTTTCAAGATCATCACGCACCGTTAAATCACGCACAAGCCAGTAAAAACATTACCTTGGTAAGAAATACCTTTAAGGGCACTGGTGAGAACACCATCTTAGGTTTTGGTTTTTCTAACTTGGTGATTCAAGACAATGATGCGTCGCAATTTACCACGCGTAATCCTTATCAAGTTACCGCCTCATTTTACAATGTGCCTTGTGGCTTAAGCACAAGTACTGCACGTGGTACTAATACTAATATTCGCTACAACCAAAGTGCGTTTAACGGCACTGGGAATGCGCCGCAGTATTACGATAAAAACGGCAATGTTGTATCTGGTTACACCTGCCAATAGTGGCTAAGCAAATAGCTAACTAATTGAATAGGCGTGTCGCTAAATAGCAATAAAGAGCAGTAGCTAACTACTGCTCTTTTGTTGGGAGGGGCTAATCTTGGCGGCTCATTAATCGAATATCGTCAAAATAACCTTCGCTAGCGCCATCAGGCGCTGCCGAGTAAGTTAAGCTAAATTCGTCAATCCGCACTTCCAGTTCGTCGTCAGTAAATTGCTGGTGAGCATAAATCTCAGCCTCGCTGTAAGTGCTGGTATCTAGTGTCATGTAAGCAAACACTTCTAGGCTGGTATTGGCTGCAGAGTTAACGCTTAAACTCACCTGCTTAAAGCAGCTTTTTACAGCGCCTTGTGGTGCATCGTTAAGATCTTTTACATGAGCGAAAGCTTCAGCAACAATGTCGCCAGAAGAATCTTTAAGCCCGTAATGTAATGTACTTAATGAGTTATCACCTTTGTTATCACAGTAATAAAGTGAATAGCGTAAATCTGTATTTTGCGGAATATTCGCCACCATTTGCGATAAACCAGGGGTAGCAGCAAAGTTGTGATTAGTGCCGCTTTTCTTAAAGCGAATCCGTGCCGAGCCACTGCTAGCAGAACCGCTATCACTAAAGGCGGTATCGCCTGAGCTGCCCACATCACCTAAGCCTGCACTGTCACCCTCATTTTGTAGCCAAACCGTACTTGAGCCACTGTTGCTACGAAACTCACCTAAATGACCGTCTGCTAGTTCGGTATCGGTAGTAATTTGCTCGGGCAAACTTAAGCTTATGTCTGCTTCGGTTACGCTGCCAGAGTTAAACTCGGCGCTTACCCACTGATATTTACTGCTAGAAGCAACACCCGAGTGCTTGACCAAATCGCCCAAGGCAAGCTGATAACTGCCTTTAACAAAGGCCGATATTACATAAGGCGTATTGGCCGTAAGTGAAACCGTTTGGCTTAGGCGACTAGTGCCACTCACTTTGGCGCTGGCGTTACGCGAAAAGGCTTCACTGCCATTCACTAACTCTGCGCCGCTGTTGGCCCAAGTTGTTAAACCATCATCAAAGGCGGGGTTACTAATGCTAGTCTCAAGCATGGTGGCTTGTGGCTTGCTCAAACGGTAGCTACTTGGGCCTACGTCTTCATAACTCAACGGTGTTAAGGCAATGCTGCTAGCGAGTACTTCGTCGGCGCCCACGCTACTAATGGTTGAACGTGTTTGGCCATCCATATCTAAGCTAACATTGGCAAAATCTGCTTTGTTGTAGTCACTTACCGCATCTAAATTGGGGGAACTAGCAGAAGGGCGATATAAATTATCTGCGCCTTTTTCCAAGTTGGCGCTGTAAAACTCAATGCCTGCTGTGCCTAATGCTACGGCATCATCATCGGCAAAAGATTGGCCGTAAAAGATATTTCCTACCACGTTAGAATCGGGCAGCATGCCGCGCTCAGCTTGGGTGATTACCGGCCCAATGGCGTGGTCTATCAAGTTGTTGGCTAAGTAAATATTCTTTGGCTGTTGAGGTTTACCCCCACCATCAATATTTAAGCTATTTACGCTGTCTACAATGGTGTTGTTGGCAACGTGCACGTTTTCTACTTGCTGATAGCCGTTGTCGCCATCTCCCGCACCATCATAACCAAGCAAAACAATACCACCATGATGGCTGGTATTTTGATAACGCGCTCCCTCAATGTAGTTATTCACTACCGAGTGGCCGTCGTCAGCTATACGAATTCCCCCAGAGAGCGGGTAATCTTCACTAAGAATAAAGTTGTGTTCAATTTTGTTGCTATTGCCATGGCGATTGGTGAGCGAGCCATAGCTATTGCGAATGGTATTGTAAGCAATTAGGTTATTAGAGCCTTTGTTAGAGATAACCTCGGCTTCGCCTTGAATGCGTTCAAATACGTTTCGCACAATAAAAGAATCACCTGGGTAATGGTGGGTAAAACTTAAGCCGGTACGAATCGCTTCATAATCATTATCACTACTGCCCGCATACATTTTATTGTTTGCTGGCGGGCGGTTAGCAATGTAGTTGTTGTACACCACAATGCCTTGCGCAAGTTCGGCCAGTTTAGTGGCTTCATCCCAAGCATCATCTACCCAACGGTTAAACGAAATCATAGGGTTTGCCACGGTTTTACCGCTAATCACGCTATGATCAAGCCAGACATTTTTGCCGTAAATATGTACCAAAATGCCATAGTCATCTTGCGCCTTAGCATCAACAATGGTGATTTCGCTAATCCGACAATGGTTACATAAATCGTTAGTGCCAAAGCGGGTGGCAATGAGGTTGCTGCCATATTCCACCCCATCAAAAATTAGGCCTTGCAGTTGGGTGTAAGAACCGCCCATGTTAATGCCCACTTCACCGCCTTTTAAAATCGCTTTACCGGGATTTTGCGCGGCAATTGTTATGGGGTTGTCTAGTGTGCCAGCGCCGCCAAAGCTAAATGTAAAATCACCGCTGTATTCGCCGTCGGCTAAGCAAAGGGTAGTGCCAGCTTCCATTTCTTTTGAGGTGGCATCTACCAGCGCTGATGTTGAATCAAATACTTGGCTACATGAAACATCTGGCACAGTGAGTACACCTTCGGGTAAACCAAAACTCGGTTCTGGAACGGTGGGATCTGGCGTAGAGGGATCGGGCTCAGTGGGTGGGTCTATCACTACAGGCGGATCAACAGGGGCGCTTGGCGTAGCAGGGGAATCGGTGCTGCTATTACATCCTACAAGAATTAAACCCAGAACAACGGATAAGCACTTTCTAGGGTACATAGAATCTCCTTTTCTTTGTTTAGTGTTAGTTGAGCAGAAAATAAGCTACCAATATCTTACTCAATAAATAGCAATTAAAAGTGATCGTATTAATATAATTTAATAATACATATAAATAATTTGTGAGCTTGGTTCAGATACAGACCTTAAGCATGAAAGGCCTAGCTATGCCGATAGCACCATTGAGGGACTTACTTAATAGTCATACAAAATTGATGGGTTTAGCTTGGGATTAAGCAAAAGCGGGGGGAGTGTGGGCTTTACGTTAAATAAACAGCGACTACCAATGTATGCGGTTAAAACTTCAATCAGTTAACTTGCCACCTTCGAGCACTGCTAGTTGTTCGAGTTCATCTATAGAGACTAGAATTAGGTTTTTAAGTGGGGAATATGTCAGATTCAATTTGTTACCGTTTGGCATCAAATAGCATTACTCGCTTAGAGTCCATATATTGCAACCAACATCCTTTGGTGACTCGATGCCTTAGCATTCACTGGGCGTAGTCGGTAATATTAATACCGACTTATCTTTAGCCCATCGCTGTATTAACTGGCGAGCTATAGCACGTTGTGTTGTTACCTTTGGTTTAGTTGGTTAAGCGTAGATTTTTACTAGCTATAGCGTGCGTCTAAGGTTTTAAGTGAGCGTAAAAATAGCCCTAAACCACCCACAGCAAGAACCAAAATAACGATAAGATCAAAAGAGGTCATGGTGCGCATGCTAAAGCGAACACTAGATATAACGCCAAATAACAGTGCAGCAAGAGAGCCTATAGACAGTACCCAACCTAAGATGTTTTTCGAGTTGTAAAAAATTAAGCCCACACCAAAAATAAAGGGGATCATAACGGTACCGCTGGTAACACTAAATCCACCTAAGGCATTAAAGTTATATAATCTCGATCCCATACCAAAGTTAGACGTAACCGAAATGGCATTTAGCAGCATGTAGAAACCACCACACATCATGACTAAACCAATAAAAAAGTGCCCAATGCCACCAGAACTTCCACCTGCGCCTTTCATTTATATAGAACCTTGTTGTGTAACTATTTGATGTGGGTTTTATCATTAAACGTGTGTAAAAGTACAGCTCCCCATAACGTTTAATAGCTTGTTATCTATGATTTATTCGCTCGGCAATCGAGAGGCTAAGGCCGCTTACGGGGCGTTCTCTTGTCTAACTAGCCAAACGCCTATTGAATATATTGGTGGCAGTAAAATCAGTTTGACGAAAACTGCGTGACAAGAGAATGGTTGGGGTAAGGTTTGCACTGGCGTTCTTAAACATTTTTGAACAAAAGGAATCTACAACTAAAGCCTCGCTGAGGGCTGTTCCATTTTACCCCTTGGAGTAGCTTGTTAGCCGATTTTTATTCAAAAACCATGTGCCGAAATGGCAACTCTTCAATCTCGACCTGAACGAATTTTGTAAATATCCGTCTCAGATTTAGCCACATCTTTTGCAAAGTCATCTAGCACAGACTGAGGTGTTTCATTCTCGTCATAAACAAAATAGCGAACTGCAATCATGATAATTACAAAAAACTCACTCACCATTAAAATCCCAGGAAGCAAGCCTCCTATCTCAAGTTTTAACAGCACATAAGCGATGATTAGTACTACAAAGTTAATCGCTAACAGGGTGAACCCTTTCTTCTTATGTGTAGTCATAAGACCCCTCTTATCAGTCATGTTCTAAAAATCAGAATAACATTTTTTACTCGCATTACTATATAAATAATAAATCAATCAATAGTGATTTATGAAAGTTAGATCTGCAACTTGAATGCGAACATCACAGTATTGATACTCACCCCTAAGGTAGACATGCAAGGTGTAAATAGGCTTGTCGGGAGTGTTCTGAGAGCGGCTGTAACATGTTAAAAGAGAGATAAGTAAGTCAGCAACTCTGCTGACTCAGAGTAGGGTATAAACGAGTTAGATTTTGTTCCGTTTAAACGTCTCGTTAAATGCTATTTATTACAGTGACAATCGGCTCTTCCAAACATATTATTGATACACAGTCTTGATGGCTAGTTATAATATACTCGAGAGTTTCTTCTTGATTTCTAGAGTAAAAATCATTTCTGCTAGACTCAAAATCAAACCAACCTCCAGATTTTACTTTGAATAGCCAACTTTCTCGTAAAATGGAAGTATTAGAACTACTCCAAAAATTAGCAATATCTAGTTCATCTAATACCCGCATACCAAAGTCACTATTAAAAGTTACCTCTGCTCTTTCACTCGTCGATTCTAAAACGACTGTTATTCTAGTGTCGCTTTCTCTATTCCATTCAATCTTATCAACGAAAATCGAAGTGCCATTGAATGGAACTTTTAACGCTTCAATTTCCATTGAACCTCCGTATGGCATTTAACGCCACGTTATATTTTTTCTGGTGCAAGGCTATAAATGTTGTTTTCAACAATCCAGTTCATATGGCTAGATAAGCCATCTAAGTCAGGGTAAATAGATGACGTATTGATACCATAAAAGTTCAACTCTTGGAGAAGGATCTTACGATAATCCTTTGAAATTGTGATTACTTCTAATTCTTCATTGTCACGCATTTGCTCCTCAATACTTTTGTTGGGATCAGAGCTAACCGTAAACCCACGCAATATTATTCTTGTATTTTGATAGTGCCTGATGAAACTCATTAAAATTTGTAATCACGAGACTTTCCTAAAAATATAACGTCTTCTATCCGACATGATTTTCCCCTTGCGATAGTTCTTTCGCCACCGAGATAACTTGAATGGAAGGATATCAAGTGACTCCGCTACACCTTTAACTGTAGCAACCGCTAGGTGAGTTAATTTGACAGCAGTGGCCTTAAACTCCACCGAGTATTGCTGAGTTTTTTACCTGTTTTATAAGCTGGCATAAACACCTCATCTTGTTCGAATGAAGTGTCTACTGAATCGGATCAACTACATTGTCCGGCTGGCACGTATTGTTATGTGCTTTTGACATAGCTAAATATCCAAATTAAACTAAATACAGCTAGAGATACCAGCATAAATACTGAAAAACCCAACATAAACCAATAGCCCCAATACATAGTACCTTCACAATGAATTTCACATTGGGGGTTGTGCTGCCAGGATAGATGCATTATCAAATATCCAGTAATAAGCCAAATAACATGCTTACAAAAAAGCTAGACTTATTTGCAGCTATGCGACTCTTTATACCCATGGTTTTCCTCGAAGTCACACTTACATTTTTCGTAATTAAAGCTACCACCTTGATCTAAGCAGGAATCTATTTTTGATTCTGAGCAGCCGATAAGAAAGGCTGAAAATAGAAAAATTATTCTCATAGCTCGATTATACAACGCCCACATTAAGCGGACTAAAATTGTTTGCCAAACTTGTTGAGGAACGAAACATGGCAAACTGTTTTAGTTCCGTTTAAATTGACTTGTTATGTTGCTAACTCAACGACATGTGCAATAGTGCTACTGGTTCTTTTTTAAAACCAACTCTTTCTTCAACAGAGTAAGGTTTATAGCCAAGTTTTGAATATAATAATAAAGCATTCGTGTTGAAGTTAAACACTGCTAAATGGACACTAGCATTATATTTATCAATACAAATTTCTGACATATGTAACATCAAAGCTTTACCTATGCCACTACCTCTGTGTGAATTAGCAACAACTACATTGCCAATAAATGCCGATACATTTTCAGTAACATTATATAAATTTGCAAAAGCTACAACCTGCTCATTAACAACCAAAACAGTCAGATCTTTACGTTCAATCATTAGTTTATTTAATTGTGTTTTATCCAAAGGAAAAGTCGCACTTGGGTAGATTCTATACAATTCCTCAGCCGTAGGAACTAAAGCAGATATTCCGTAAAAATGTTCCTCGGTAGCTGGTATAAAATTCATATTACTCCTGCAACATAACGCCGCACTAAGCGGACTAAAATAGTGGGTTATAATGTGTAGCGAAGCGAAACTTAACCCACTGTTTTAGT
>NZ_JAUORQ010000011.1:0-174317 GCF_030548085.1 Agarivorans sp. 2_MG-2023 | reverse complement strand
GGTGTCCGGTGCATCATTCACGGGAGTAATGTCTAAGCTGGCACTACCGTCTACCGTTTGCGGGTCACTAGCGCCATCTGTACTGCCATTGTCGGTGATCTCGTAGCTGAAACTCACTTCTGTGTCGTCATTAGCAGCTGGCGTGTAAGTCCAAGTACCGTCGTTATTATTAACTAAGCTACCGCTCCCCGCGCTAATTTGCAGGTTACTTATCGTTAAGTCATCACCTTCGATATCTCCTGCGCTAGCTAACAGTTCATCACTGGTGATAGTACGTGCACCGCTGTCTTCTGCTATCGGCGTTAGTACCACCGCATCGGTGTCCGGTGCATCATTCACACGAACAACATTCACGATGTCGCTATCAGCTGCGGTTTGTCCATTCGCGCTGACTTGAACATTAATGGAGAGTTCAGACAAGTTTAAAGCATCACTGTTTACTGCCGCCACGCCATCAGCGGTGAGTTTGACTTGGTTACCATCAATAACAAAATAGCCATCGTCGTTGTTCAACAACTGGTAAGTCTGCACATCTCCATCTGGATCGCTTGAGGTAAAATTGGCAACAATTGTATCTGTACTCACCGCATCTTCAGTGACGCTTTGAGCAACCACATCTATCGTTGGAGCTTGATCTACAGGAGTGCTTGGTTCGTCATCCACTCTTACAATGCTAAGCGTATCGCTATCAGTGGAAGTAAGGCCATTAGCTTCAACTTGAACGGTCAAATCCAAGCTTGTCAGGTTTAAGCTGTCATTATTAATCGCCGCCACACCATCAGCGGTGAGTTTGACTTGGTTACCATCAATAACAAAATAGCCGTCATCGTTATTCAACAATTGGTAAGTTTGCACGTCACCATCAGGATCGTTTGAGGTAAAATTAGCAACAATTGTATCTGTACTCACTGCACCTTCAGTGACGCCTTGAGCAACCACATCTATCGTTGGAGCTTGATCTACAGGTGTGCTTGGTTCGTCATCCACCCTTACAATGCTAAGCGTATCGCTATCAGTGGCAGTAAGGCCATTAGCTTCAACTTGAACGGTCAAATCCAAGCTTGTCAGATTTAAGCTGTCATTATTAATCGCCGCCACGCCATCAGCGGTGAGTTTGACTTGGTTACCATCAATCACAAAATAACCATCGTCGTTGTTCAACAACTGGTAAGTCTGCACATCTCCATCTGGATCGTTTGAGGTAAAATTAGCAACAATTGTATCTGTACTCACTGCATCTTCAGTGACGCTTTGAGCAACCACGTCTATCGTTGGAGCTTGATCTATAGGTGTGGCGGGCTCGTCGTCTACTCTAACAATCTCGACGGAAGCGCTATCAGAAGCCGTTAGGCCATTAGCTTCAACTTGAATGGTTAAATTCAAAGTCGTTAAATTGAGTTGGTCATTGTTAACCGCGGCAATACCCGCATCACTCAACTTAATTTCGTTTCCATCAATAACAAAAAAACCGTCAGTATCATTTAGCAGGCTGTGATTTAAAACATCACCGTCGGCATCATTTGATGTAAAGCTAGCAATAACTGTGTCGGCATCCACTAAATCTTCAGTAATACTTCCAGCAGTAAGCGTAATCGTTGGTGCTTGATCGGGACTAGGTGCAGGGGGAGTGGGTTCAGGTTGAGAGTTATCGATTGCTGCTAGCGGTTCTGGAGCATTTGCATCAGAGTCAGTTTGGGCTACATTATTTGAAACTTGGGGAGCTTGGGTATCAAAACCAGTTTGAGCAATGGTTTCTCCACCAATTCGGTCGATCGTAATAAACCCACCGTTGCCAGCGGCTTCACCACCCGCAGCAGTAGGAGCGCCACCAGCCGCAGTCGCTTCAAACAACTCCGTTGGGTCAGCACCTTCTAAAATGGCTTGTTGCAAAGCGTCTACATCAAGATCGTTAGCCGCGCTTAAAGGGCCTTCTGCAATATCAACATTGGGAAGTTGAGTAGCACTATTGTCACCAAGCAGGTACTGGTCTTCACCATAATAAAAGCCAAGTTGCGCACCTTGGGAAGTAATAATCATTTCGCCAGGCACAACACTATCCCCTGGTTGCAGGGATCTAATATTGCCTTGGGCATCTACTGCAAACGCTTGTCCTTGTATTGATACAATCGTTGCATTTGATGTTGCAATGCTCTGTTCCATCTGATTATTCCTTTCAATCTTTATTTAACACGCCCGCTATCCGCAGCCAGCGACTCAGCCTATATCGAAGGGCTTAGAGTATAAATTTTAGTCAATAGACCTTAGTTTAACGAATGAATTTTTCTAATCTAAACCTAAGATCAAACATAAGAGCCTGAATAGCTTAGGAAAACACTTAATACTATAACTATAAATATAGAAAATTCATTGGCTTATAAAGCTAAAGTAAAACAATCATGAACTAAAAGCGAGAAAATTGAAGAGGTAGGATAAGTGAACAAATAGCTGGTGGAGCACCACTTTAAACGTAAATTAAAATGTACAATTCATCAATTATGGCTGAAATAAATCCATCTAATACCATTTACTTGTGATTTTAAAACGAATAAGGCTCGCCAAAGCGAGCCTTAAGTAATATAGCCTTAAATGACTAAATTACAGTACGTCTACTGCATTTAAGTCAGAGAACGCTTTTTCTAAACGAGCAACCATTGAAGATTGACCAGCACGTAACCATACGCGAGGATCGTAGAACTTCTTGTTAGGTTGATCAGCACCTTTAGGGTTACCGATTTGACCTTGTAAGAAGTCAAAGTTTTCAGCTGAGTAAGTACGGATACCATCCCAAGTTGCCCACTGAGTATCAGTATCGATGTTCATTTTGATAACACCGTAGCCGATAGACTCTTGGATTTCTGCTTCAGAAGAACCAGAACCACCGTGGAATACAAAGTTAAGTGCATTTGGTGCAATACCAAATTTCTCAGCACAGTAAGCTTGTGAATCACGAAGAATAGTAGGAGTAAGTACTACGTTACCCGCTTGGTAAACACCGTGTACGTTACCGAAAGAAGCAGCAATAGTGAAACGTGGGCTAACAGCCATTAGTTTCTCGTATGCGTATGCTACGTCTTCAGGAGAAGTGTAAAGCTCAGATGCGTCCATGTCAGAGTTATCTACGCCATCTTCTTCGCCACCAGTACAGCCAAGTTCGATTTCGATAGTCATGTTCATTTTAGCCATGCGCTCTAGGTACTTAGCACATGTATCAATGTTCTCTTCTAGAGACTCTTCACTTAGGTCAAGCATGTGAGAAGAGAAAAGAGGCTTACCAGTTTGAGCGAAGAACTCTTCACCAGCATCTAGAAGACCGTCGATCCAAGGAAGCAATTTCTTAGCCGCGTGGTCAGTGTGCAGGATAACTGGAACACCGTAGGTTTCAGCAACAGCGTGTACATATTTTGCACCGGCAACAGCACCAAGGATTTGAGCACCTTGACCTTCAAGTTTAACGCCTTTACCTGCGAAGAAACCTGCACCGCCGTTAGAGAACTGAACAACAACTGGAGACTTAACTTTAGCCGCAGCTTCTAGTACGCCGTTGATTGAGTCAGTGTTAACTACGTTTACAGCTGGTAGTGCGAATTTGTTTTCTTTAGCAATTTCGAAAACTTTCTGTACGTCATCACCAGAGATTACACCTGGTTTAACTGCGTCAAAGATCTTAGACATAGCAATGGTTCCATTTAGTCTTGTTGATTAAAAATTCTTGTTTCTGTAACAGAGTATTCTAATACAGAAAATCGGGAGCTGCGCTCCCGATTACGTTCTTAGCCTTTTGCACGCTCTTCAAGCATGGCTACAGCTGGTAATACTTTGCCTTCTACAAACTCTAGGAAAGCGCCGCCGCCCGTAGAGATGTAAGATACATCGGCTTTAATACCAAACTTGTCGATGGCCGCTAGTGTATCACCACCACCCGCTACAGAGAAGCCTGCAGACTCGGCGATTGCTTTAGAAATACCCGCGGTACCTGCTTCAAAATTCTTGAATTCAAATACGCCAACAGGGCCATTCCAAAGGATAGTTTTAGCATTACCAATGATTTCAGCAAGAGCTGCTGTAGAATCTGGGCCTAGGTCGAAGATCATGTCGTCATCTTGTACTTCAGAAACATTTTTGATTTCAGCTTCTGCATTTTCATCAAAGGCTTTAGCACAGGCAACATCAGTGGCTACAGGAATAGCACACTCTTTCATTAGTTTTTTAGCGGTATCTACTAGGTCAGCTTCGTATAAAGATTTACCTACATTGTGGCCATCTGCAGCGATGAAAGTATTAGCAATACCGCCACCCACTACAAGTTGGTCAGCAATTTTAGATAAAGACTCAAGCACTGTTAATTTAGTTGATACTTTAGAACCGCCAACAATAGCCACTAACGGACGAGCTGGGTTGTCCATTGCTTTACCAAGCGCTTCTAGTTCAGCAGCAAGTAAAGGACCAGCACACGCTACAGGCGCGTTAGTACCTACGCCGTGGGTAGATGCTTGGGCGCGGTGAGCTGTACCAAATGCGTCCATAACGAAGATGTCACACAATGCAGCATACTTCTTAGATAGCTCTTCTTCGTTTTTCTTCTCGCCTTTGTTGAAGCGAACGTTCTCAAGAACAACCAATTCACCCGAGTTTAGCTCTAGGCCGTTTAGGTAATCTTTAGCTAGTTTAACGTCACAATCTAGTGCGTCGTTTAAGTAGTTAACTACAGGAGCTAGAGAGAATTCTTCAGCGTATTCGCCTTCAGTTGGACGACCTAGGTGAGAAGTAACCATTACTTTAGCGCCAGCTTCTATGCAACGCTTAATAGTAGGAAGAGATGCTAGGATACGTGCATCAGAAGTTACTTTACCGTCTTTTACTGGAACGTTTAGATCAGCACGAATGAATACGCGTTTGCCTGCAAGATCTAAGTCGGTCATTTTGATAATTGACATTATCTGTCCTCTATAGTTTTAAAAATTAAACTTACAGTTTAGCCAGCATGGCTAAACCTACAATTCCGTGTTACTCATTAATTCAGCGGTATCTAACATGCGATTGGCGAAGCCCCATTCGTTGTCACACCAGGCCAACACTTTCACTAAATGTTCGCCGCTAACCCGTGTTTGAGAACCATCAATAATGCTTGAATGACTATCGTGATTAAAGTCGATAGACACCAAAGGTTCTTCGGTATAGCTCAATATGCCGCTTAATTTACCGCAAAGTGCTGCTTGTATGGCTTGATTTATATCAGAAACTGTAACTTTTTTACACAATGTTACACTCAAGTCCATCGCCGTAACGTTTTGCGTAGGCACCCTCACCGCAATGGCTTCAAACTTACCGGCGAATTTAGGCAAGATTCGCTCTACACCCTTAGCCAGCTTAGTATCAACAGGAATGATTGACTGCCCAGCCGCACGGGTTCTGCGTAAGTCAGTATGGTAGGCATCAATGACCTGTTGGTCGTTCATTGCTGAGTGAATTGTAGTAATAGTACCACATTCAACCCCAAAGGCTTCATCTAAGACCTGAATCACCGGTACGATACAATTGGTCGTACAAGAGCCATTTGAGACCACTTTGTCGCTAGCACTCAGCAAATCTTCATTTACACCATAGACTACCGTTTGATCTACGCAAGGATCGGCAGGGTGAGAAAACAAAACTTTCTTTGCCCCGGCGTCAATATGCATTTGCGCATCGGCCACCGAGCTAAAACGCCCAGTACATTCCATGACAATATCCACCGCTAAATCCTTCCACGGTAACTGATTAGGCTCGCGTTGATGCAGCAGTTGAATGGCTTGACCTTCTACCGTGAGCGTTTCGCCTTGCAGTAATACATCTTCAGCAAACGTGCCGTGGGTAGAATCGTATTTAAGCAGATGAGCCATTGCTTCTGGGCTGGCCAGCTCATTAATTGCAACGATTTTGATTTTGTGTTGACGGTGAGATTCAAATAAAGCGCGAAGCACGCTGCGACCAATTCGGCCGAAACCATTTATCGCTACTTTGATAGGCTGACGAGGCATAATAATCGCCTTTTTCTATAACGCTGAAACAAAGAACCCTCTTAGCAGAGGGTTCTATTTATTACTGAACGAGCACTTGCAAGTGCTTACAGAAGTTCGTTCGCCATGTTCACTAAGTTTTCTTTAGTGAAACCAAATAGCTTGAACAATTCACCGGCTGGCGCTGACTCACCGAAGGTAGTCATACCCAGTACTTTGCCATCAAAGCCAACGTACTTGTACCAGAAGTCTGCAATTCCCGCTTCAACAGCAATACGTTTGCGTACAGCAATAGGTAACACTGATTCACGGTATTCTGGCGATTGTGCATCAAACACATCAGTGGCTGGCATTGAGACTACGCGCACTGCTTTACCTGCAGCCGTTAGTTCATCTGCTGCAGCTACCGCTAGCTCAACTTCTGAACCTGTAGCAATCAAGATAAGCTCTGGCGTACCAGCGCAATCTTTCAGTACGTAACCACCACGCGCAACATCAGCAAGTTGCTGTGCATCACGCGGTTGCGGCGCTAAACCTTGACGAGAGAAGATAAGCGAAGTTGGGCTATCGGTACTTTCTACCGCATGACGCCAAGCAACCGCTGACTCTACTGAATCACATGGACGCCAGGTGCTCATGTTAGGTGTTAAACGTAAGCTAGCAGTTTGCTCTACCGCTTGGTGAGTTGGGCCATCTTCACCCAAACCAATTGAATCGTGGGTATAAACAAAAATTGCTGGTTGCTTCATCAAAGCAGCCATACGCAACGCGTTACGTGCATATTCCATAAACATTAGGAACGTAGCACCGTAAGGCTTTAAACCACCATGCAAAGTCATACCATTCATAATGGCCGACATACCAAACTCTCGCACACCGTAGTGCATGTAGTTGCCTGATGCGTCTTCAGCGGTTACCGCTTCAGAACCAGACCACATAGTAAGGTTAGATGGTGCTAAATCAGCACTACCACCTAGTAGCTCTGGCAATTTAGGGCCAAAGGCTTCTAAGGTTTTTTGTGAAGACTGACGAGTAGCAATTTTAGCTTGGCTTGCTTGAAGCTCGCTAATGTAGTTGTCGGCAAACTCTTTCCAATCACTTGGCATTTGGCCAGTCACACGACGCTTGAACTCAGCTGCTAATGCAGGGTGAGCCGCTTCATAGCCGGCAAACAATTGGTTCCACTCTGACTGTGATTTCTCACCCGCAGTTTTAGCGTCCCACGCTTGGTAAACATCTTGTGGGATTTCAAACGCAGCATGTGGCCAGTTTAAGAACTCACGAGCAGCCGCAATTTCTTCTGCACCTAGTGGAGCACCGTGACAATCATGGCTACCCGATTTGTTTGGCGAACCAAAACCAATCACTGTTTTACAACAAATCATGGTTGGGCGAGTCGTTTCAGCTTGAGCGGCTTTAATCGCTGCGCTAATGGCTTCACTATCGTGGCCATCTACGCCACCAATTACATGCCAGCCGTAAGATTCAAAACGCTTAACGGTATCGTCGGTAAACCAACCTTCAACGTCACCATCAATAGAGATGCCATTGTCATCCCAGAATGCAATCAGTTTACCTAGGCCTTGAGTACCCGCTAAAGAACAAGCTTCATGCGAGATACCTTCCATCAAACAGCCATCACCTAAGAAGGTGTAAGTGTAGTGATCAACAACCGGGAAACCATCTTGGTTAAATTGCGCCGCTAAGATTTTCTCAGCCAGTGCCATACCTACGGCATTAGTAATGCCTTGGCCTAGCGGGCCAGTAGTGGTTTCTACGCCAGGTGCGTAACCGTACTCTGGGTGACCAGGTGTTTTAGAATGAAGCTGACGGAAGTTTTTAAGCTCTTCAATCGGAAGTTGATACCCAGATAGGTGCAACAGAGAATACAGCAACATAGAACCATGGCCGTTAGATAAAACAAAGCGGTCACGGTCTGCCCAAGTTGGGTCAGTTGGATTGTGTTTCAAAAAGTCGCGCCATAGAACTTCAGCAATATCAGCCATTCCCATTGGAGCACCAGGGTGACCAGAGTTAGCTTGCTGAACTGCATCCATACTTAAAGCACGGATAGCGTTGGCGTATTGACGACGAGAAGACATGAATTTCTCCTGCAAATATTAGGGCTATAGGGTGTCGAGAGGCGCGTATTGTCACAAAGTCAACGGTGTTACTCAATAAATATCTAAAAAGAATAACCAGATTTATTAAAAAACTCTGCTAATTGCTTAAGCAAACTCATATTTACAGCTGACAAGGACGTGATAAAGTCTTGATATAAGAAATATTGAGGGACGGTAAACCAACTAGATGGCAAATAATTTTGCATTTCGCAGCCGCAGTTTTTTTGTTTACCTGTTCATTGGTTTGTTCTCTAGTGGTATTGCCTTGCTATTTAGCGACCTTGCCCACCTTAATCCTAATTTTTTGCTTAATCAGCCCCTTCCCCCATACACGCTTCCTTTACTCGCGGCCTTAAGCATCTTGTTGCTTGAACGGCTGTTTGCTAACTACAAACAAGTGGGTTTAATTTTTGTGGTTAAAGCCTACCATTTTGATGAAGGGCAACTTCATTGGGGCAATTTAGCTTATCAATTCGCTGTGGGACTAATACTTACTTGGGGCGGTTTCGCTGTTGGCGTAGTTGGGCCTGCTTGTTACCTTACCGCGGTAGTGGCCAGTAATCTCTCTCACGCAGCTCGCCTTACTCAAGGACAAATTCGCTTAAGTGTCGCTTGCGGCACGGCGGCCGCAGTAGCCGCCTTATTTAATGCTCCACTGGCAGGAACCGTTATCGCTTACGAGTTAGTGATGCGCCGCTTTAACTGGCGGTCAATTGCTACCATTGCAATATGCGCCTATACCGCTAGCGTTGTTTCCGACCTACATGGTGGTAGTATGTTAAGCATCGACCTCCCCGACCAATCTTTTACTTGGGCTGGGCTGCCTCAATTTGCGTTGCTTGGCATGTTGTGTGGTTTATTTGCCACTTTATTGGTGCGAGCGATTCGTTCTATTCCAACACTTAAGCGCAGTTATGCAGTGGCTATCGCTGCAGGTATCACTGCCTTAGCGGGAGTAATTAATCCACACTGGTTAGGTTTAGAGCCCATTACTCCAAATGGCTTATTGAGCTGGGAATTAGCCTTAACTGAACAACACCTGTGGCTGCTTGCCAGAATAGTACTCACCACCGTAGCCTTAGCCTTTGCTTTGCCAGGTGGGAGCTTAGGGCCCATGTTAGTAATTGGTGGCATTTTAGGTAGCATTATCGGTAATGTAATTCCCAATGCCCCCAACTCGATGCTTGTTATTGTTGGCATGGGCGCAATGTTTGGCGCTGTTTTTCGCACTCCTTGGGCCGCATTCTTACTCATTACCGAACAAACCCTACAAGTCGAGATTGTGCTGCCGGCGATTGTGGCCTGTTTGTGTGCCAGCGCTGTTGCCAAATATCTATTCCGTTCGCCTAGTTTGATCGAGCAACAATTACTTAATGCCCAGATCCGCTTAATCAATAGCCCTGTACTGGTAAAAGAAGAAAACAAAACCTTAAACAACGAACAAATACAACAACACTAAATTGAATTGACGACTGTTTTTGTGCCGATGCTTTCGTCAATATATCTTCATCTTAGCGGCCTACCCGCTAACTAAATCAAGCAACAAGAACTCAACCCGCAAATCTGCTTAACCAATAGATGCAGCGCTAAAACTAACCCTAGGCGGTTGAGTAGAGTTGTATTTAATACATGGACATGAAGAGAACTGTATAAACGGATAATCCCTTGTTAAGCAAGATAACGCTTTGCCTCTAAAGTATTGATTTAACCTATACAATCGTCTCAACCAGCAACTATTCACTTAAATATTTGGTTTATTTAAAAATGAGAGCGCTATCACAGTAAATTACTGTGGGCTTACGGCTTAGAGTGATCTACTATGCCAGAGATATTAATAGTGGCTTTGTATTTATAGAGGGAAATTTTTTATGCGCCGCCTAGTTGTACTGTTAATAATGGCTATGTTACCTAGCCAAGTTTTAGCTTCAGTCAATACCGAAACCACCACTTTCCGCCCTAATAGTCGGGTTATAGAAAGTTTCACCGATAAGTATGGTGTCAGCACTAAACAAATACCTAGCCTCAAAAAATTTGATGCTGGCCAATACTTCTACTCGCAACGTCTTGAGTACTATGAATTCATTTGGTCATGTAAAGAATACGGTGATAATGGCCAATGCCTAGATTTAGTGCGTAGCCCTCGCCCCCCCTTACGTTTAGTGTCTTTTGTGCATGACCGTAATGACGAAAGTAAGATCCAAGCTGATTTGGTGATGATTTATAACCAGCAGAACGAAAAGAAAATTGAGCTCATAAATCTCAGTAAGGACAAATCTGCGCGTAGCAAATATCAAGTTTCTACCTTACCAATATTATTAGTGGTACGTGGCGATAAAGAAATTGCGCGAAAAACCGGACTAGAAACTCGGCAAAACATGAGCAACTGGATTAAGCATGAACTCAGCAAGCCTTGATAAAGCCGCTTGATTCAAGCTGTAAACACTTAGCCGCATCTGAGGCGGCTAGGTTATCTTTATACACTAACGACAATCACCACTTGTTTAGTTTCTTACTAAGCCATAAAGAAGCACTGCAATTCCCCTTTCAGATATATCACCAGCCAGAATTGAACATATTTAAGCCCACCAGTTAACCCCCTTATTCTTAAGATAGAATAGTGGGTGAGCGTTGAATAAACGCCTGCCAGGCATCCAGTCAGCGCTATCCAGCACTAAGCAAAACAAACCAATACAACAAAACTAATCCACTAAGGTGAATTTTTTTCAT
This sequence comes from Agarivorans sp. 2_MG-2023, assembly GCF_030548085.1. Classification (NCBI taxonomy): domain Bacteria; kingdom Pseudomonadati; phylum Pseudomonadota; class Gammaproteobacteria; order Alteromonadales; family Alteromonadaceae; genus Agarivorans; species Agarivorans sp. 2_MG-2023. Next base: position 163,471 of record NZ_JAUORQ010000011.1, on the reverse strand, counting down.
TAATAAGCGCTAGCAAATCTGTAAACCCTCACTTAGAATAGACGTCCAGATGGTAAAACATCCATACGTATATAATCATTTACGAGATATAAACATGGCTACTCATTTATTTACTTCAGAATCAGTGTCTGAAGGGCATCCAGATAAAATTGCAGATCAAATCTCTGACGCAGTATTAGACGCAATCTTAGAGCAAGACCCTAAGGCACGTGTAGCCTGTGAAACTTACGTAAAAACCGGCATGGTAATGGTTGGCGGTGAAATTAACACCTCAGCTTGGGTTGATATTGAAGAGATTACTCGCTCAACCGTGCGCGACATTGGTTACACTCACTCAGACATGGGCTTTGATGCCGATTCTTGTGCTGTACTCAACGTTGTGGGCAAGCAAAGCCCAGACATTAACCAAGGTGTTGACCGCTCTCGCCCAGAAGAACAAGGCGCTGGCGACCAAGGTTTAATGTTTGGTTACGCCACCAACGAAACCGACGTATTAATGCCTGCTCCTATTACCTACTCGCATCTATTGGTTAAGCGCCAAGCTGAAGTACGTAAAAATGGCACCTTAGATTGGTTACGCCCAGATGCAAAATCGCAAGTCACCTTTGCTTACGAAAACGGCATCATCACTGGTGTTGACGCAGTCGTGTTATCTACTCAGCATTGTGACAGCATTTCTACTGCCGATTTGCGTGAAGCAGTAATGGAAGAAATCATTAAGCCAGTATTGCCAGCGCAATGGTTAAATGAAAATACCCAATACCATATAAACCCAACTGGTCGTTTTGTAATTGGTGGCCCAATGGGTGACTGTGGTTTAACCGGTCGTAAAATTATTGTGGATACCTACGGCGGCATGGCGCGTCATGGCGGCGGTGCATTCTCTGGTAAAGATCCTTCAAAAGTAGACCGTAGTGCAGCTTATGCTGGTCGTTACGTAGCTAAGAACATTGTGGCTGCAGGTTTAGCTGACCGCTGTGAAATTCAAGTGTCTTACGCCATTGGCGTTGCTGAGCCTACCTCAATTAGCATTGAAACCTTTGGTACAGGCAAAATTGCCGACGACAAATTGGTTGCATTAGTGCGCAAACACTTCGATCTACGCCCTTACGGTATTTTAAGCATGCTGGATTTAGAGCGTCCCATCTACAAAGCAACAGCGGCTTATGGCCACTTTGGTCGTGAAGAATTCCCTTGGGAAGCGACCGATAAAGCAGAGTTACTAAAGAGCGAAGCTGGCCTTTAAGCCAGAGGTAAACTCGCCAAGCTAAGCCGAAAGCGTATAATCCTTGATTATCCTTTCGGCTTTTTTGATCGTTAAACATTACTGACCATTTAACACTATGGAGAACTCAAGTTAGCGTGCAACGCCTAAACCAAACCGTAGAAGATTGCTTTATCCAAGCTGAGACTTTTTTTGAGCGAACATTTAACCGCCCAGAAATACTGTTATCGGCGCGTAATAGCAAAGTGGCAGGCAGTGCTAACTTAAGCCGCTGGCGCTTGCGCTTTAATGCACACTTTTATCGGCAACAACCTGAACACTTTCTAGCACAAACAGTTCCTCATGAAGTCGCTCATATCATCTGCCATGCGGTGTATGGAAGCGTAAAACCACACGGTAAAGAGTGGCAAGCCATTATGTTAAACGTATTTAACTGCCCGCCGCACACCACCCATAACTACTCGCTTGAAAGCATAAAAATCAACAGCATTGAATACCGCTGTGCGTGCCAAAGTCACCTGCTCAGCATCCGTCGCCACAACAAGGTACTCAAAGGCGCGAGCTATCAATGCCGCACCTGCAGACAGGTTCTTCAAATAAGTCAGTGAAGAGAGATACCTTATCCTTCCCAGATTCATAGAGTTGCTGGGAATAAACCAGCAATAGGTTTATTCTTTAGCAGTAAAACCAACCATTTTTCTTGCTAGATTACGGAGCCACCTTTTTACCATGCGCATTCCTCGTATTTATCAGTCTCAATCGCTCGCGCTACATCAACTCACAGAGCTAGATGAAGAAGCCGCTAATCATGTGGGCCGAGTATTAAGAATGGAAGCAGGTCAGCTACTCGAGCTATTTAATAGCGATGGCAACAACTACCCAGCCATCATTGAGAGCAGCAGTAAAAAGCATGTATCGGTAAAAATTACTGAAGTGCATGTCAATGATTCCGAATCACCGCTAGATATCCATCTAGGCCAAGTTATTTCTCGTGGTGACCGTATGGAATTCACCATTCAAAAATCTGTAGAGCTAGGCGTAAACAAAATTACCCCGCTCACCAGCGAGCGCTGTGGCGTAAAACTGAATCAAGAACGTTTCGAGAAAAAACGTCAGCAATGGCAAAAAATTGCAATCGCAGCCTGCGAGCAATCAGGCAGAAGCATCGTGCCTGAAGTAGCACCACTGCAAAGTTTAGAGCAATGGGCTAGCGAGACCTCATCAGCAATGAAGTTGAATTTGCATCCAAAGGCCCCATATAGCATTAAGACCCTGCCTACTCCTGAAAATGGAGTACGCTTACTAATTGGGCCAGAAGGCGGCTTAAGTACTCAAGAAATTGAAGTATGTAATCAATACCAATTTCAAGAGACCATTTTAGGCCCCCGTGTATTGCGCACAGAAACCGCCGCATTAACGGCAATCACCGCTTTGCAGTGTCAATTTGGAGACTTAGCATAAATGAGTATTAAACTCGGTATCGTGATGGACCCCATCGCCAACATTAACATTAAAAAAGACTCAAGCTTTGCCATGTTGATGGAAGCGCAAAAGCGCGGCTACGAAATTTACTACATGGAAATGCAAGATCTTTACTTAGATGGCGGCCGTGCGGCGGCCAATATGCGCCCACTTGCAGTACAAGAGAATCCTCAATCTTGGTACGAACTTGGCAGTCAAGTAGACCAGAGCCTCAGTGAGCTCGACGTGATACTGATGCGTAAAGATCCACCTTTTGATACTGAATTTATTTACGCCACCTACATACTAGAGCGCGCAGAAGCTGAAGGTAGTTTGATTATTAACAAGCCACAAAGCCTACGTGACGCCAACGAAAAGCTGTTTACTGCATGGTTCTCTGAATTTACGCCAACCACCTTAGTTAGTAGCGACATGCCGCGCCTTAAAGCGTTTCATCAACAACATAAAGACGTCATTATGAAGCCGCTAGACGGCATGGGTGGCGCGTCTATATTCCGCCTAAAAGATGGCGATCCTAATGTAGGCGTAATCTTAGAAACCCTCACCAATCACGGTCAAGAATATTGCATGGCGCAAAAGTTCATTCCCGAGATTGTGGATGGTGATAAGCGTATTTTGATTGTAGACGGCGAACCAATGCCTTATTGCTTAGCGCGCATTCCCTCTAAAGGAGAAACTCGCGGTAACTTAGCAGCAGGAGGCCGAGGTGTTGCACAACCGCTGTCTGAAAGCGATTGGAACATTGCCAACTCAATTGGCCCGTCTCTTAAAGAAAAGGGCTTAGTCTTTGTGGGCTTAGACGTGATTGGCGATAAAGTCACCGAAATTAACGTTACCAGCCCAACCTGTATTAAAGAGATTGAAGCCGCCTACGATATATCTATCACTGGCAAGTTAATGGATGCGATTGAAGCTAGACTTAAAGCATCGACCTAGACAGTAGTAAGGTTTAATTTGGAAGCAATGAATACCCTGCAAAATCAGTTTTTAATCGCCATGCCGAGCCTGAACGACCCGTTCTTTAAGCGCTCGGTAGTTTACCTCTGCGAGCACAACGATGAAGGCGCTATGGGCCTAGTCATCAATGTGCCTGTCGATTTATCGGTAGAGTCCTTGCTAGAGCAAATAGAATTGCAAGATCAGGTAGAGATGATCCGCCAAGATTTAGATAAACCGGTTTACCAAGGTGGACCAGTAGCTCAAGAACGCGGTTTTGTTTTGCACTCGCCAGTTAAAGGCTTTAGCAGTAGCTTAGAAATAAGCGATGAACTGATGGTGACCACATCAAAAGATGTGCTCGATACCTTAGGCACAGATTCTCAACCCAGTGAATACATTGTTACCTTAGGTTACGCCAGCTGGGAAGCGGGTCAGTTAGAGCAAGAGATCGCCGAAAACTCTTGGCTAACCCTGCCCGCCAGTACCGATATCATTTTTAAGACACCAAGCCATAAGCGCTGGGAAGCTGCGGCTAATCACTTAGGTATCGATATTTGGCAACTATCTAGCCAAGTGGGGCACGCGTAATGAATGCAAAACAGCAGTGTTCTTGCGACCTTCTCAGTACAGTTTGTCTAGATTCATGGCAGCCTTCTAACATTAAACCACTAGGTCGAAGATAATGGCGCGCGAAGGAGAACGTTCAGTACTGGCTTTTGATTTTGGAACCAAAAGCATTGGTGTAGCCATTGGCCAAGAGCTCACTGGCAGCGCTAAACCTTTAACCGCAATCAAAGCTCAAGATGGGATCCCTTCGTGGCCTCTATTAGAAAAGCTACTGGAACAATGGCAGCCCGATTTGTTAGTGATTGGTTTACCGCTGAATATGGACGGTACCGAGCAAGACATTACCAGCCGCGCTAAAAAATTCGCCAACCGCTTACACGGCCGTTTTGGCTATCAAATTGCGATGCAAGACGAGCGACTAACCACAGTAGATGCCAAAGAAAAGTTATTTGAATTAGGTGGCTATAAAGCCCTTGAAAAAGGCGCGGTAGACAGCCTAGCAGCCGCTCTTATCTTTGAAAGCTGGTGCGCTGAGCAATATTAAGCTTACAAACATAAAAAAAGCCTCGAGAGTATCGAGGCTTTTTTATGTTGCAGTAGCTACTTCTTAGAGCTCGACCAGATTTCTGGATCTATTTGCTGCTTCAGTTCTGGGTAATCATCGCTGTTAAAAGTAGGCACTTTGCCTGCATCTAATTGGCGGTTATAGTCCTTAGCCAGTTTAACTACTACGCCAGAGAGCATTAAAATAGCCACTAAGTTAACAATTGCCATAAAGCCCATCGATACATCTGCTAGATTCCAAATAATATCAATCTTCACTACCGCACCAAACATCACCATTGAGAGCACTAATAAGCGGAAAATCCATAAACCCGCTTTATGGTTATGCTCGAGGAAAATCAGGTTTGTTTCAGCGTAAGAATAATTACCCACAATAGAAGTGAAGGCAAAGAAGATAATTGCCACGCCAACAAAGTAACTTCCCCACTCACCCACTTGGCCACTAAGTGCTTGTTGGGTTAACGCGATACCATCACCCGTTAATTGCTCATTGTAGCTAAGCAAAATAATGGCCGCTGTCGCGGTACAAATCACTAGAGTATCGATAAACACACCCAACATTTGCACGTAACCTTGCGATGCAGGATGAGGCGGATAAGGCGTTGCCGTAGCCGCTGCATTTGGTGCACTACCCATACCTGCTTCGTTAGAAAACAAACCGCGCTTAATACCGTTCATCATGGCGGCGCCTAAGGCACCAGCACCAGCTTCTTGAAAGCCAAATGCCGAGCGGAAGATTAAACTAAACACCTCAGGCATTTGTTGAATATTCATCAGCACAACCACTAAGGCCACTAGCACGTACGCTAAGGCCATAATCGGTACCACTAACTCGGCAAAACGAGCAATACTGCGAATGCCACCAAAGATGATTAATGCAGCCGCAGCCACTAAGATGCCGCCAACCACATATTTTTCAAAGCCAAACGCTTCATGTAAGGCTGAAGCAATGGAGTTAGCTTGTACCGCGTTAAAGACTAAACCAAACGCTACAATCAAGCAGATAGCGAAGATCACGCCCATCCAACGTTTACCCAGGCCCTGCTCCATGTAATAAGAAGGCCCACCCCGGAAGTTACCGTCGCTGTCTTTGATTTTGTAGAGCTGGGCCAAGCTGCTTTCTGCAAAGCTGGTAGCCATGCCTAACAATGCCACTACCCACATCCAGAACACCGCTCCAGGACCGCCAAGACTTATGGCTAAGGCAACGCCTGCTAAATTGCCGGTACCGACACGAGCCGCCAGGCTGGTACACAAGGCTTGGAAAGAAGAAATACCGCTAGCATCGCCTTTACGACTCGATTTCATTACTGAAAACATGTGTCCAAAATGACGAAACTGAATAAATTTAGTTCGCACGGTGAATAGAACACCGGTACCCAGCAGCAAATAGATGAGCAAATTGCCCCAAAGTACGTCGTTTAACCAGTTCACAATCTCATTCATGGTTTACATTCACCTTACTTTTGTTGTTCGTTTAAAACCTAGCTTAGGTTTAAATGAGCGCGGAGTTTAGGCGTGAGCAACTAACCATGCTTTGATATATAACAAAAACAAGATAAAAACACGGCCGTATATAAATAAAAGTTATTTATGCTAGTAACTAAGTTACAGACTACTTATAAAGCATAGGAAGTTTCACAAAATTTGATGAAAAAAATTGGCCGCGGTAACTTTTTTGCAACATTAGTATTTTACTTTTTGTGCACGTGTGGTACTTATTAATTGCAACAACATACAAGGAGATAACCATGGATAGGCTAGACTTGGATACTGTTGAAACAAGTAAATCTTCTCGCAGTTCAAATAAGAAGCGTAAATGGCGTGAAATAGAAGCCATTAAAGATAAGATTCGTTTACAAAAGGAACTACAGTCAATCGACAATAGTTTTGACCTTCAAACTGAATACGAATACTAAATAAAAAAACCCGGCTAAGCCGGGTTTTTTGTTACTGGGTATTTGCTCACTATTCTTGTGGCTCAGATAGCTTAATGCGTTCTGATAGGGCTTTGTATTGCTCTTGCACACGATGACCAAACAATGGGTCTTCATAATTGCCGTGCTGCCAACTTTGCTCTATCGCACGCCAATCGTCAGCGGTTAGATGGCGTTTTAATGCAGGGAAAATCACCTCTTCTTCATAGTTAAGATGTTCCCACTGCGCCTTAATAAAGGCTTCTAACTTGTCACTGAACTGGTCAAGCGGAACCACTGCATCCAGTAAAATAATGTCAAGAATATCACTCAACTCATCAGTCATTTCCAACAGCTGTTGGTGTTGCTTTTTCAGTTGGTCGGAAAGGTCATCCTCTACAACACGATACTTAACGTAGTATTCGTAGATTAAATCTTCTTTAGGATGGTGGTAACGATCTGCGTATTCTTGCATGTAGCTAATGATATGAGCGATCAACTTGTACTTAACCGCTTTTTCATTGCGAATGTGAGCCAACTTCTGCTCTAACACCTTCAGCAACTTAGCGATATTTTGATGATCTTGATGAAGACTTTGTAACATTGCTTCTCCTTGGCTAACCAGCACTCTTTAAATCAGTATAAAGGACTCACCGTTGTACTTTAATTGCGCTAGATCGTTTATTAGACAGATTTGCTTTTCGCTCAGTTCACACTTTTTAAGATAAACACCCCAAAATGGGATCACACACAGTTATGTAACCACTAAACCATAAAAAACAAATGCTTGAATAACAAATCGACCACTACTGCTTAGATATTATTCAAACACAGCTCCACCTCCTAGCACAAGCCAATAAGCTTACCCTTAACCCTCATCAATAAAATTAATAATAAAATTCAAAAAAAACCCTTTTTTGATTAAGGTCAATTGTAGTATAGTTACAGCAAGTGGCGATAATGATTCGATAAGTGGCTCAAGGATCGCTATATTATGTAATAAAATTACAATTTTTAGCTAATGAGGTATGTTATGACCACAGGTATTCAAATTACTAAAGCAGACAACGACGCACTATTGGGTTCTTTCTGGCTATTAGATAACGAGCAAAGCCAAGCTCGTTGCCTATGTGTAAAAGATGAGCTGTACGCTGAAGATGAAGTGGTAGCTATCGATGCATTGGGTCAAATCGAGTATCGTGAAGTGCCAATGAAAGCACAACCTATTGAAGAAGGTGGCCAACACCTAAACGTGAACGTACTACGTCGCGAAACCTTAGAAGATGCAGTTAAGCACCCAGAAAAGTACCCACAACTAACCATTCGTGTTTCAGGTTATGCGGTACGTTTTAACTCGCTAACGACTGAGCAACAACAGGACGTAATTACACGTACCTTTACTGAATCTTTATAAGCTTCAGTTTCGCTCAATAAAAAAAGCATGCCTAGGCATGCTTTTTTAGTTTTAGTACAGGCTAAATAAGCTTAATCACGCTCTCTAATCAACCCTTCTTGAATGGTTGATGCCACCAGCTTACCTTGACGCGTAAAGAACTGCCCTCTCACTAGGCCGCGCCCTTGAGAAGCCGCTGGGCTGTCGACAACATACAATAACCACTCGTCTAAGCGAAAATCTTGGTGATACCACATGCTGTGGTCAATAGTGGCAGTTTGTATAGAGGGCTCAATAAACGAGCGACCATGTGGCTGCAAAGCTGTAGGCAGAAAGTTAAAGTCTGAGGCGTAAGCCAGCAAATAACGGTGAATACGGCCATCGTCTGGCATTTGTCCATTTGCTTTAAACCATACGCAACGTTTAGCTTCTAGCTTTTCTGGCTGCAAAGGGTTAACAAAGCTTACCGGTCGCATTTCTAATGGCTTGTCGCAAATAAACTTATCTCGCACTGCATCAGGCAGTTGATCGCGCAATTGAAAAGCATACTCTTGTTCTGACTGCAGCTCTTCCGGTGCGGGCACTTGCGGCATTTCATCTTGGTGCTCAAAGCCAATGGTAGGCTCTTGAAACGAAGCCGTCATATAAAAGATAGGCTTACCAAACTGAATAGCTTTCACCCGGCGAGTAGACATGCTTCGCCCGTCGCGGATACTTTCAATGTCATAAACGATTCGATGGTTGGGATCGCCGGGGCGTAAAAAGTAAGAGTGAAAAGAATGAACTTGGCGCTTCTCATCTACCGTTTCTTTAGCAGCCGATAAGGCCTGCCCCATTACTTGGCCGCCAAACACAGCACCAAAACCTAAATCTTGGCTACAGCCACGAAACAGCCCTTCTTCAATACGCTCTAGGGTAAGCAGCTCAAGTAGATCTTTTAACACTTTACTCATAGTTATTTTGATTTTGTCCTAGCAATCCCTGCAATATGCGCGAGAACGAAACAAAGATCAACTCGGGGTCAAATTAGGCTGTCACTAAAGACCAAATTGATTAACTTTAATTGACTTGATACTCGCCTCAGCCAACCGCTTGCCATAATAGTTTAGCCGCTTAATCCCCTCGACTTTTCTTACTATCAGATCAAATAAAAACAGCGCCAAATAAGGCGCTGTTTAGTGCTTCCTGCTTAGCTTAGGCTAAACTTAAATGCTCATAAGCAGTTCACGTAGTTGAGCAAAATCGGCAGGCATTTCTTTAGATAACAGCGCTAAATCTGCTCGGTCTGCTAACGGCTTAGGTAAACCGATTTCGCGACCCAATATCTCTTCAACGCTTTCTTTAAACTTAGCGGGATGCGCAGTACATAGGAACAAACCTTGCTCGCCCTCGGCCAATTGCTCGGTAAGCTGTTGGTAAGCAATTGCGCCATGCGGCTCACATACATAGCCTGCGTCATCTAAAGCTTTAACTGCTTCAGCAGTTTGAGCATCGCTCATTACGCCTTTGCCTAGGTCACTAAGTGGCCAACCTTTGGTTTTAAACAGCTCTTCTACACGTGGCCAGTTGTTTGGCTGGCTTACGTCCATTGCATTAGACAGCGTAGCTTGAGTAGGCTTTGGCTCCCAATTACCTGAGGCCAAATAGCGCGGTACCGTGTCGTTTGCGTTAGTTGCGGCAATAAAGCGTTTAATTGGCAAACCCATCGCTTTTGCAATCAGGCCAGCTGTTAGGTTACCAAAGTTACCTGACGGCACAGAAACCACTAATTGCTCACGCTGTGCTTTTGACAACTGAGCAGCCGCTTCGAAGTAGTAACATACCTGCGCAACTAAACGGCTAATATTGATTGAGTTCGCAGAGTTAAGGCCAATGGCTTGTTTAAGCGCTTCATCGTCAAAAGACTGCTTCACCATGGCTTGGCAAGCATCAAAGTCAGCTTCAACTGCAACAGTGGTAATGTTACCGCCTAAGGTACAGAACAGCTTTTCTTGTAGCGGACTAATTTTACCTTTTGGATAAAGCACCACAACATTGATGTTTTCCATGCCATAAAATGCGTGTGCCACCGCAGCGCCAGTATCGCCAGAAGTTGCGGTTAAAATAGTGGTTTTATTGCCATTAGAAAATTTAGCTAAACACTGCGCCATAAAACGGCCACCAAAGTCTTTAAACGCTAAAGTTGGGCCGTGGAATAATTCTAGAGCACTAATTTTATCACTTACCTTGGCCAAGGGCGCAGGGAAGATAAAAGCCTTAGTGACCATTTCTAGCAATTCTTGCTCAGTCAACTCGTTATCTAGCAATGCCGCTAACAACTTTGCACAGCGCGGATGAAAATCCAGATCAAGCAACGCGTCAATATCATCAAAGGCTGGAATATTATCAGGGAAAAACAAACCTTGCTGTTTGCCTAAACCTTGTTTAACCGCTTGAGTAAAGCTAACTTGTTCTTCGTTGTGTTTTAGATTGTATAAGTTCATAGCGACGTTCCTGTTACTCGTGTGCCCTGTTCATCGATTTTACAAACATGGCAAAATCCATCTTCGTTTTGAATAAAGTGTTGTTCTAACCAGCTTTTGGTGCGTTGTGCTTGCTCAAGCACTGGCGTAACAATAAATATTGTTGGTCCAGAGCCAGAAATGCCGCTAGCTAAAGCGCCGCTTTGAGCGGCAAAACTGCGTACTTCATCAAAGCCCGGAATAAGTGCCGCGCGATAAGGTTCGGCGATAATATTGTCTTTTAGCAACGTCGCCGCTAGCTCAGGTTGTTTGCTGTAACTAGCATGTACAAATCCGGCTAAATTACGGCCAAACTCTAGGGTATCTTGGCGACGGTATTGCGCAGGTAAAATTGAACGAGCCTGCGCGGTAGAGATATTAATGCCTGGGTAGGCAACAATCCAATACCAATCTTCAAAATGGGGAATCGCTTGGCTAGTGGCGCCTTCTTGCTGCAACATCAGTTGCATGCCGCCCAAGTAACAAGGGGCTACGTTGTCGTAATGCACACTGCCGCTAATCTGCCCTTCTAGCTCGCCCATCATAATAAGCATTTGCTCTTTATCAAAGGGCGTATCAACAAAAGCATTTAAGCTTTCTAAAGCGGCTACCACCGAACAAGCACTAGAGCCTAAACCACTGCCTATTGGCAAGTTTTTCTCTAGGGTCATTTTTACACACGCTAAGGGCTTGCCAACCTGCTCGGCATACTGCTTAGCAAAATAGTGGTAGCAATCGTAAAGAATGTTTTGTTTAGGGTCGGCCGGTAGCTTGTGGGCAAAATCACCCACGTTCTCAATGACGACATCATCACCTTCAGCGGCTTCCACCATTACTCTATCACCCAACAAACGGCCGTCGATTGGAGATAAGGCAGCGCCTAGGGAATCAAAGCCAACACTGACATTGGCCGTTGAGGCTGGAGCATAAACAACAACACTCATATTATACCTCTTGGTTCCAGTTTAAGGTTCTTAGTACGTCTGCAAATACACCCGCAGCGGTTACCGCAGTACCAGCACCGTAGCCACGCAATACTAATGGAATCGGTTGGTAGTAGCGGCTGTAAAAGGCTAAGGCATTTTCGCCGTCTTTAACACGGTTTAATGGGTCGTCTGCTGCTACCGCACTTAACGATACTTTGCATACACCTTTATCAATACTGCCTAGGTAACGTAATACCTTACCTTCGGCTGCGGCATCTTCCATCAACTTAGCAAAATAAGCATCGGCTTCTGGCAGGCGCGCCATAAAGGCTTCAGTATCGCCACTTGAATCAAAGTTTGGCGGTAAGGCTTTATCTATTTGAATGTCTTCAATGCTTAAAGGCATGCCCGCTTCACGAGCTAGAATTAGCAATTTACGCGCAACGTCCATACCCGATAAATCATCACGCGGATCAGGCTCGGTAAAGCCGTTTTCACGAGCAATAGTTGTGGCCTCGGAGAAGCTCATGCCTTCATCTAATTTACCAAAGATGAAAGATAACGAGCCAGAAAGGATCCCGTTAAAGCGTTCCAGCTTATCGCCAGCTTTAAGCAAGTTTTGTAGGTTTTCAATTACTGGTAAACCAGCACCTACGTTAGTGTCGTATAAAAACTTACGGCGCATTGCCAAGGCAGTTTTACGTAGTTGTTGGTAATACTCCATGCTTGAAGTATTGGCCTTTTTATTGGCTGTAACCACGTGGAAGCCGTTAGCTAAAAACTCGGCGTATTTACCGGCAATATCATCGTTGCTAGTACAGTCTACAATCACCGGGTTAATAAGGTGGCTTTGGCCAACTAAGTCAGTAACGTTGGCTAAACTGAAACCACCATTCTCTTCAGTAGCCGCTAACTGCTGTTGCCAGTTATCTAAATCTAAGCCCTTAGAATCCAACAGTAGCTTACGACTGTTCGCCACACCACATACCCGAATACCAATTTGCTGCTCTTTTAAATGGCCTTGTTGAGCATGAATTTGTTCAACTAAAGCACCGCCAACACCGCCCACACCAATCAGGAATAAATCAATGTAATGCATGCTGTTAAAGAAGTTTTGGTGACAAGCGCGAATCGCCTCGGCGGCTTTCTCTTGAGATACCACTGCCGAAATAGAACGCTCTGAAGAGCCTTGCGCAATCGCGACAATGTTAATTGCCACTTCCGCAAGAGAAGTAAAGAAGCGTGCAGCAACACCCTTGCTACGGCGCATGCTATCGCCCACCAGCGAGATAATCGCCAGCTTGTCGATAGTTTCAATCGGCTCTAATAGTTGATTCGCTAGCTCTAACTCAAACTCTTCGTTTAAGGCCTCAAGCGCGCGAGTGGCATCAATACTATGAATACAAAAGCTAACGCTGTACTCGCAGCTAGACTGGGTAATTAGCGCCACTGACACTTTACTACGCGAAATGCTTTCAAAAATGCGTCCAGCCATGCCAACCATGCCTTTCATGCCTGGGCCTGAAACAGTAAGCATTGTGAGCTCTGACAAGCTTGATAGCGCTTTAACCGGTAGGTCATCTTGAGCAGGGCTTTGTGCACCAATCAAGGTACCTTCACCCTGCGGGTTAAAAGTGTTCTTGATGAGGCAAGGGATATGGTACTGAGCGATAGGCGCAATGGTTTTAGGGTGTAAAACTTTCGCACCAAAGTAGCTAAGCTCCATCGCTTCTGGATAGCTTAAGCTACGCAATAAACGCGCGTCTTCAACAATTCGTGGGTCGCAGTTATATACGCCGTCTACGTCGGTCCAAATTTCGCAACATTCAGCATCTAAACAAGCTGCTAATACTGCCGCACTGTAATCTGAACCATTGCGGCCAAGTACCACGGTTTCGCCTTGATCATTACCAGCAGTGAAGCCAGGCATTAAGTAAATAATACCTTCTTGAATCATTGCACGATTTAAACGCTGTTTAGACGCTTGAATATCAACAACCGCTTCTAGGTAGCCGCCTGAATTGGCAACCAATTTTTGTTGAGGAATAATAATTTCAGCGCTGTGGCCACGAACCGACAATAAATGGTTCATGGTATGAATACTTAGTTTCTCACCCGTAGAGAGTACTTTAGCGCGAATGTTGTCTGGGCATTGCTGTAACAAGGCAACACCTTTAAGTAGTTGGCGGAGTTCGCCCAACTCTTGATGCACCATTAACTGCATTTGCTCAATCGCAAAACCAGCGTACTTAGCCTTTAACTGGGTAAGCAAAGCTTGGAAGGTTTCTTCAATACGGTTTAAATAGCTTTCGCCATCATTACCGTGACTCACTTTGTCGACGACAGCGACTAAGTCATTAGTCACACCAGCAGGAGCCGACAGTACCACAGCCATTTGAGATTGATGCTGATTGCTTAACACAATATCGGCAGCGCGATTAAAGCGCTCAGCGTCAGCTAAAGATGATCCACCAAATTTTAAAACTCGCATTGTTCCTCCCAAAAAAAAACCCGCATCGTGAGTGATACGGGCTTTCTTCGATGTAGTTATTTGCTACAACCAGCCCGACCCGCATGTAGTAATGCGGGTAATCGTTCCGGTGGTTGTGTAAACAAAATGTACTGACATCTGAATAAAAAATCTAAATCCAATTTATGTTCATACCATAACCAGCTGGGCGCTATAGTCAAGTTTTATTTGTTTAGCATAATGGGGAAAACAAGCCTTTAAAGGCCAAGAACAGCCTTAAGCCCTGATTTTTACTAATAATCTCAGCGGTCGCTAGCTGCAGCTTTATCTCCTCAAAGATAACTTGTAGTGAATGCTTCATAAGTTTTATACGAATAATTAAGCATTTATAATCTAATCTTTCGCTCAACTCCCACCTTTGATTGTCCTTCATTCAACATAAGTAACCCCTAGAGTCGAAAACAAACTAAACGCCTTCGCCCGCTATCTGGCTAGCTAATTTAGGTAACCAAAGCCCAGCAATAAAAATTTGAACAGGTGTTTAAATCCTGCCATAGTGGATAAAAAAACAACAATAAGAAAATACCTATGAATGAATTGATGGAACACCAAGCTGCCCACGCCATGCTGCAGCGCTTCAATAGCTTCTACCAATGCTTTTTAGAAGTGACCCGTGGCGCTAAACAACGCTTTGAAAATGCCGATTGGATGTCGGTACAACTCGCTTCTCGTGAGCGTATTCGGCTTTATGACCACCACGTAACCGAAGCCCGAGAAGCTATTAAACAGCTCACCGGCCATTTACAGCGCAGCAACGAGTTTTGCGCAGCGGTTAAATCTCACTATTCAGACTTGCTTAAGCAGCATGATAACTTTGAAGTTGCTGAATCTTTCTTTAATTCGGTTTACCAACGTTTGTTCCATCATCGCTATATAGAAGAAAGCCAACTCTTTATAAGACCGAGTCGCTGCAGTAAGTTATTTGACTATCAGTTACTCACAAAGCGGTATCAAGATACTCAACTAGAACGCTTACTGCATAGCTTGTTTGAAGATTATAGCTTTAGTATCGATTATGAAGACTTAACTCGCGATATCTCTTTTATCACTGAGCGACTTAATCAAGTACCTCAGCTTGCGGGTCAACAATTACACAAAATCACCATGCTGCAGCCAGTGTTTTACCGTAACAAAGCCGCCTATTTAATCGGCCACTATAAAAGTGAAGGATTAAGTTTCCCAATGGTGTTTCCACTGCTTAATCAACATGGCAAAGTGAGTGTTGATACGGTGCTTATCGATAGTGACGAAGTGAGTATTATCTTTGGCTTTGCCCGCTCCTACTTTATGGTGGATGCACCCGCACCAAGACGCATTGTGAATTTTCTAAAGCAATTACTCCCTAATAAAACAGATTACGAGTTGTTTACCGCCATTGGTTGTCAAAAACACGGTAAAACCGAGTTGTACCGTCACTACCTCAACCACTTACATAACTCGAGCGATCAATTCGAACTTGCGCCTGGCATTAAAGGTATGGTGATGAGCGTATTCACCCTGCCTTCTTACGATGTCGTCTTCAAAATCATTAAGGATGAATTTACTCCGCCCAAAGATGTTAGCCATGCCATCGTTAAAGAGAAGTACCGTTTAGTAAAACAACATGATCGGGTCGGCAGAATGGCCGACACTCAGGAATTTTCCAATGTAGAGTTTCCGCTAGCACGTTTTAGCCAAACCTTGTTAGATGAGTTGCACGCGGTAGCGCCATCAATGTTACATATAGAAGGCGAGTCCATCACCATTAAGCACCTTTATACCGAACGCAAAATGATCCCTCTGAATATGTATTTGGATAAAGCTGATGAACAACAAACACGACAAGTTATTGATGAGTACGGCAACGCCATTAAACAACTCGCTGCCGCCAATATTTTCCCCGGCGATATGTTATTTAAGAATTTTGGAGTGACCCGTCATGGTCGTGTAGTATTTTACGATTATGATGAAATTTCTTACATGACCGAGTGTAACTTTAGAGAGTTTCCAAAATCTCAATATCCCGAAGATCAATGGGGTGCCCATCCAAGCTATTCGGTTGGGCCCAATGACATTTTCCCTGAAGAGTTTGCCACCTTTCTGTTAGGTAAACCCGTTGTTAAACAGGTCTTTAGAGAGTTACACGCTGAGCTGTTTCAAGCCAAGTATTGGCAGCAACTACAGCAGAACATTAAAAATGGTCTGTTTGAAGACGTTTATCCTTATCGAAGACGTCGCCGATTTGTAAACAGGTAGAGGATCCTGCTACAAAATTATGGGAAATGATCATTTAATCGGTTTTGTTTAATTTTTTGAGGATCTGCGGTGATCTTAAGCAAAGGATCAACCATACTACTTTTTAGAAACAAAAATAATAATAAGGAGCAGCGGTGGCTAAGTTACTATTTCAGCATTCACTTGTTGTTGCTCTTTTTGTCGTTTCTGGCGCGGTGTTTGCCGCAGATGTTGAAAGTGAAATGAGCCTAAGTTACGGCGATGGCGAACATATACAGCTGTCTTCCCGTAGCCAAGTAAAAAATTGGTACGTCACGGGTTACAACAATAGCCAGTTTGTAGCCACTGGTGACGATAACGACGCTCAATCTTGGTTCTTTAACGGCGGCTATCAGCACAAACTGCGCAGCGAATTGTCTTTGTTTGTTGAAGCAGGGGTAAATAACCAATACGACGATATTGCCACCCGCAAAGGTTTCAACCTTTCCACTGGGGTAAATTATCAACCCCTAAAAAGCCTCTCAATTCAAAGTAAGCTGGTGCAGGTTCACCAACCTAAATACGACAATACCGAGCATAGTCTAGAGCTGTCGAGTACTTACCACTTACTTAAAAATATTGATGTTAAAGCCGTTTATCAAGTGGAAGCACAGCAAGATAAACAAACTCAGCAACAGGTACAATTTGGTTTAGGCTACCGCTTCTAAGCAAAACCTTCAGGTAGCTCTAAGGCCTGTTCACTCACTAGCACACCATTCTCATCAGCATAAATGAACATACCGGGCTTTATCTCTTGGCCAGCAAACTCAATACTACAGTCAAGCTCACCTAAGCCTTTACGGTCGGTCCTCATTGGGCATGCTGCTAAAGCTCTAACCCCCAAGTCCATGGTATTAATGGCGCTTACATCACGGATAGCTCCATTGATTACCACACCAGCCCAACCTTGCACATAAGCTGAGTCAGCAATTAAATCGCCCATTAAAGCACGCTCTACACTTCCACCTCCGTCCACCACCAGCACCTTACCCTCGCCCGGAGTGGCTAATAACTCTTTAACTCGGCTATTATCTTGCCAACATTTTACAGTGACCACTTGCCCCCAAAATAACGGCTTAGCGCCATAGAGAGTAAATATCGGATCTAATAGTTTTACCTGCTCAGGGTAAAGATCACAAAGCTCGGGAAGAAGGTCTTGCATGGCGGTCATCCTTTATCATCAAGTTATACAATATACCAATGGTCGGCTTAGGCCTAAGTTGAAATAGCTTGCTTAATACACAGCCATTCGCGCAGATAACAGTGGTCGTTTATCCATCTAAAAATCTTTTGCCTGAAAAGCTTTGCAATATGTTGCACATCAATTAACGAGCGATCAACAACTGCACTAAAATCGTAATGATTTAGATCACGCTAGCCTGCCGTAAGCCAGCAGTGAGTAAACTGAAGCAACTGTAAACATGAAACTAAATAACAGTCTTACTTTCGACTGAATAATCGGATTCTCGTAACACTAAAAGGATTACTCACGGTAATTATCGCAAGCCATTGATATTTAAAGTTAGCAATGCCCCAAAAGATAGTGTTTTCATATAAAGTAAACATGTAGTTTATTTTCAGTATTGTCTTTTAAAAATCGTTAAAATGGTCAATTCCGATTGATTTGAATCAAAAGCACAGCAGAAAACGTAAGCTTTTTTCAGTCTCAAGTTGTTATATCACTGTTAAGCCCATAGAATATGTATATTGCTTGTAACGAACAATGCATATAGAAGGTCTCATACGCCGATTTAACACGCGTTTCAGGCAAACTATTTGTCTATTTTTTTGCCATTCAACGAGTTTTAACACAAACTCAACATGGATTGAATTAAGTAGCGATTGCTTTGCACCTTTTATTTGAGCTACTTGTTCGCAAGCCCACTTATTCTAAACAGCATTGGGGAAGACCATGACACCGAATATTTTAATCGTCGAGGACGAATTGGTCACTCGTAACACGCTAAAAAGCACTTTTGAAGCCGAAGGCTACAACGTGTTTGAAGCTATCGACGGCAATGAAATGAATAGCGTGCTTGAAGCGCACTCTGTTCACTTAATTATCATGGATATTAACCTTCCTGGTAAAAACGGCTTGTTATTAGCACGCGAATTACGTGATCGTGAACAAATTGCCTTGATGTTCTTAACAGGCAGAGACAACGAAGTAGACAAGATTTTAGGCTTAGAAATTGGTGCAGATGACTACATTACTAAACCATTCAATCCTCGCGAGCTAACTATTCGAGCTCGCAACTTGTTAAACCGCACTGTAAATGGTCAAGCAGCCAATGAAGATAAAGGCTCTGTTGAAGAATATCGCTTCAACGGCTGGACCTTAGATATTAACAGTCGCTCTTTAGTAAGTCCTCATCAAGAAACCTACAAACTACCACGGAGCGAGTTTCGCGCAATGTTGCACTTTGTAGAAAACCCTGGGCAGATTCAAACCCGAGCTGACTTGCTTAAGAAGATGACCGGCCGTGAGCTTAAGCCACATGACCGTACTGTAGACGTTACCATTCGTCGCATTAGAAAACACTTCGAATCAATCCCTGAAACGCCAGAGATCATCGCGACTATTCACGGCGAAGGTTATCGTTTTTGTGGTGAAATTGAGTAAGCAATAAATGCTCAACAAAACCTCGCAGTTTCGCGAGGTTTTTTTATACTTGCTAGATGCTCAATAAATGAGCAGGCTGGCAAGGTTTTACAAAATTGAACAAATTACCAGCCACATTTACAGCCAATAAATCGACAATATTTTGATCGACATTCTGATTTGTAGTTATTTTTCTACATATCCTTTTGTGATCAATCTTGTATAATGTGCGCAGATTTTTTTACTAGCATCCTTAACGGAGAGTCACTTCAATGAAGAAAACCAAAATAGTTTGTACCATTGGTCCAAAAACTGAATCGGTAGAAATGCTAACTAAGTTAGTTGAATCAGGCATGAACGTAATGCGTCTTAACTTCTCTCACGGGGACTTTGCAGAGCACGGCACTCGCATCAACAACCTACGTGAAGTTATTAAGAACACGGGCAAATCTGCTGCTGTTTTATTGGATACTAAAGGTCCAGAAATCCGCACGATTAAACTAGCTGGCGGCGATGACGTAAGCTTAGTTGCAGGTCAAGAATTCACATTCACTACTGACCAAACAATTATCGGCGACTCAACTCGCGTAGCGGTAACTTACCCTGGTTTAGCGGCTGACTTGAAAGTAGGCAACATCATCCTAGTAGATGACGGCCTAATCGAAATGGAAGTTATTGCTGTTTCTGACGACGAAGTTAAGTGTACTGTTCTTAACAACGGTGACCTAGGCGAAAACAAAGGTGTTAACCTTCCTGGCGTAATCGTTCAACTACCTGCACTTTCAGCTAAAGATAAAGGCGACTTAATCTTTGGTTGTGAGCAAGGCGTAGATTTCATCGCTGCATCTTTCATTCGTAAGAAAGAAGACGTACTAGAAATTCGTCAACTTCTTAAAGAGAATGGTGGCGACGCTATCCAAATCATCTCTAAAATCGAAAACCAAGAAGGCGTAGATAACTTCGACGAAATTCTAGAAGTATCTGACGGCATCATGGTTGCTCGTGGTGACTTAGGTGTTGAAATCCCAGTTGAAGAAGTAATCTTCGCTCAGAAAATGATGATTGAGAAATGTAACCGCGCTCGTAAGCTGGTTATCACTGCAACACAAATGCTTGACTCAATGATCAAAAACCCACGTCCAACTCGCGCTGAAGCGGGTGACGTTGCTAACGCAATCTTAGACGGTACTGATGCAGTAATGCTTTCTGGTGAGTCTGCTAAAGGTAAATACCCTGTAGAAGCGGTATCTATCATGGCAACTATTTGTGAGCGTACTGACGCAGTAATGCCTTCTAACCTAGATCCAGCACGTGATAGCGGTAAACTACGCATCACTGAAGCGGTATGTAAAGGTGCTGTTGAAGCGTCTGAGAAGCTAAGTGCTCCTCTTATCGTTGTGGCTACTGAAGGCGGTAAATCAGCTAAGTCTGTTCGTAAGTACTTCCCTAAAGCGAACATTTTAGCGATTACTACTAACACTAAAACATCTGCTCAACTTTGTTTGACTAAAGGTGTTTACCCACATGTTGTTGATAGCATTGAAAGCACTGACGCATTCTACGCTCTAGGTAAAGACCTAGCGATGGAATCTGGTCTTGCTAACAAAGGCGACATCATTGTGATGGTATCTGGTGCCTTAGTACCTTCTGGTACAACTAACACTTCTTCTGTACACGTACTGTAATTTTACGTTTACTGAATTGAAGTAAAAAAGGCGCCTTAGGCGCCTTTTTTATGGCTGCTATTTACTCGGTTTTAGCTCAGCTAAATGAGCCATATCATTCAAGATTGAATCAATTTGCTCCAAGGCTAAAGCACTCATGTTAATCGCCCGTGGATAAAGGGGTTGATGGCGATCATCCTGCCAATGATTTACCCAATAATTAGTCGACAGCAAAAACTCTCGTGCATATTCTTCATTTACCGCTAAACACCCACGTAAACATACATCTAAGTAGGTTTGTAAAATGGGGCTATTCGCTTGTGGGTGCCAATACTCCTTTGCCACATAGGTATAAATCTTAACAACTTCACCAGGCAAATCGTCGAGCAA
This sequence comes from Agarivorans sp. 2_MG-2023, assembly GCF_030548085.1. Classification (NCBI taxonomy): domain Bacteria; kingdom Pseudomonadati; phylum Pseudomonadota; class Gammaproteobacteria; order Alteromonadales; family Alteromonadaceae; genus Agarivorans; species Agarivorans sp. 2_MG-2023. Next base: position 142,519 of record NZ_JAUORQ010000011.1, on the reverse strand, counting down.
ATCAAGTTGTTGAATATCAAGCAGTACACGGTCGTAGTCTTGTTCTCGCTTATCTAATTCTGGCAAGAATGTCTCGTCAAACGGAATCAGTACCCCGTTTACGCTAGCATTACTATCTGGAGTAATAACTACGGCAGAACGGTCTTCGGCACTCTTTAAACCGCTCCAATAACGCTGATATCCGTGTAAGCGCGCCGCATAGGCATGTTCTCCGGGAAAGGTGCACTGGCGGCAATCAGTATCAATTAAACTGCCATAACCAAAAATGTAAATCATCGCTCACTCCGAGTAAAAAATAGTATCGCTGACTTTATCGCGAACAAACTAAAACAAACCTAGCTGCGGGCTATTGCTAGAGACATGATAATGAAACTGTTGAGGCTTAGATTGAGATGCTTGACCAGCAAGCCAAGCTAATCCGCTTTCTAACTCGAACAATAAAGGCATACGGTGATGATATTGCGTTAATTGACTGCTCGCATTTTGAGTTAGCACTACCAGCCGAGCTTGCTCATGTTGGTGTTGGCGAATATATAAAGCGCCTAATAGCAGCAAGTGGCTATGATCTAGACGAAATTCGAAACGTTCGTGATTGCGCCATTCATGCCAGGCTTTAACGGGAAGTAAACAACGCTGACTTAACCAAGCTTGGCTAAACATAGCTTTATCTGCAGCGGTTTCTGCCCGAGCGTTAATGATTAACTGACTCGTCTGAGGATGCTGAATTCCCCAGAGATAGTGCTCACAAGTTAGTTTTCCTTGCGTAAAAGTTATCGCAGGCAAAGACTCGCTGGGTCGATATTGCTTAGTTTCACCAAAATCTAAAAATAACGAATCTACGCCAATTACTTGTCGTATTTCGTATTCGCCACCAATCATCACACTGCCGCACACGTTTTGCGATCCCTACCCTTATGTTCTGTCTGCTATCGCTAGCTAATAGTAAATACAAACAGTAACATAATCTGCAGTAAAGGCTTTCAATCTAAGAGTATTTAAGAGGTAGCATGGATACAACAACTCGCAAAATGCACGAGCGAAAACGCATTGCCTTAGTGGCTCATGATCATAAAAAGAGCGCGCTAATAAAATGGGCTAAGATCCACCAAGAAGCATTAGTACAACATCAGTTATTTGGCACTGGCACTACCGGCACCTTATTATCACAACAGGGCTTTGAGGTAGAAGCACTATTAAGTGGACCGATGGGCGGTGACCAACAACTGGGAGCGATGATCGCAGAAGGGAAAATAGATTTAATGATCTTTTTCTGGGATCCATTAGATGCGGTGCCTCACGACCCAGATGTAAAAGCCTTGCTACGCTTGGCTGCGGTATGGAACATTCCTATGGCAACAAACCAAGCAACGGCTGACTTTATCTTAGCCAGCCGTCATTTCAATCAGGAGTTTTCGGTAGATGTTCCTGACTATGCAGGTTACCTGAAACAACGCACAAAATAAGCAGCACGTTATGCGGCTGTTTGGCTCTCTGCTTCACCCGCTCGGATCCTAAATAACTTCCCCGAGTGAGTACGGTTAGCTTTGTAGTCAGGCTGTAAAAAGCGAGGGCGAATTGATTTTAAATGCTCAATCTGTTCCTCGTTCAATTTACCCACTGGCAAGCCCAGGGCTTTGTAACTTAATAATGGTCTTGCTGCCAAGTTAATCATCATGTCAACGTTACTACGCTGTTCTTGCACATGCTGCTGATTAATCGGTTTAAGTACCCCGTTCTCCAACAAGTTAACCACTGCCGGTTCGTTGAGAGGCAAACTTAAAACACTGCGTCGAGCAATAATAAACTCACGTAGGATCGCTCGTTCAGAATGATCTAAACACGCAACCATTGACGACAAACGCTGTAGCTCTTTGCGATGTTGAACTGCCCCACTTAAGCTAGTCACTAACAACAGCAAGCCACGGCTAATAAAATAGGCTAAACCCACTACGCAACTAAAGGTAAGCACTAAGCTCAGTTGGCTATTTATGCTGGCTTCGGGTAGCCATTGGTTTGGTATCATTAACAGCAAACCACTAGCGATTAGTAGCCACGCCATTAAAATGTCTAATACCCCCCAACGGGCAATTAAACGACTTAAAAATTCCATTGTTTCACTCTCCTGACAAAAAGCTGACTCTTCGCAGGTAGTGAAAGCAAGGGCTATGCCAGATAACAAACTGGCCGCATTAAGCGGCCAGTTTTTAACAATAAAGCAGGTTGTATTTACGCTTCTTGATGCTCGGGAACCAATGCCAGCGCGGCTTGCATTACCTCTATGCCCGCGCCAGATTTATGCGCATTCTCACTAAGGTGACGACGCCAAGCTCTTGCACCTACGCAACCTTGAAACAAGCCCAGTATATGACGGCTAATGTGCTGCAAACGCCCACCCTGAGCTAGATGCTGCTCAATATAAGGAAACATTAACTCAGCGACCTGATGTCGACTTAATTGTGGAGAGTGATCGTCAAAGATCCTTTGATCCACCTCAGCTAACAAATAAGGATTTTGGTAAACCTCACGCCCTAACATTACCCCGTCAAGGTGGCCTAAGTGTTGTTCAGCTTGCTCTAAGCTATTGATACCGCCATTTACACTAATGGTGAGTTGAGGATAATCTTTTTTCACTTGATAAGCGCGAGAGTAATCAAGCGGCGGAATGTCACGATTCTGTTTAGGGCTTAAGCCAGATAACCACGCTTTACGTGCATGAATAATAAAGGTTTCGCATCCCGCTTGAGCAACCGGTTCAATAAAGTCTTTTAGAAACTGATAGCTATCTTGCTCATCAATCCCAATACGAGTTTTCACCGTTACTGGTATTTTTACCTGGTGTTGCATTTCGCTGACACACTCGGCCACCAAATTTGGCTCAGCCATTAAACAAGCGCCAAAACGGCCGTTTTGAACACGGTCTGAAGGGCAACCAACATTAATGTTTACCTCGTCATAACCTAAGTCTTCAGCACGTTTAGCGCACTCGGTAAGCTCTGTGGGATTGGAACCACCAAGTTGTAAGGCTATTGGGTGTTCTGGCTCCGAAAACCCTAAGTAATCGCCCTTTCCATGCAAAATGGCACCGGTTGTCACCATTTCGGTATACAGCAAGGTATTCTTCGTCATTAATCGATGGAAGTAACGGCAGTGGCGGTCGGTCCAATCGAGCATTGGAGCGACAGAAAAGCGATGTGCTTGGTAAGGTAAATCTTTAGTCATGAGCTCAACATCTAAACAAAGGTAAAATAATCAACGAACTACAGCAGCTAAAGCGCACATTTTACGAATGCCGCTCAAAACAGCCAGTGATTATACTATGAGTTGAGGAGCATTAACTAATTAACCTCTGAGCTTTGACGGTTATTTAACGGAGCTAGAATCCTTATTCGTAAATTGAAAGCGATCAGCAAACACCCAGTTTGATAACCAACGATGTTTACCACTCACTTCGCCTTCAAAGGCTGTTACGCCATTAATCGTGTATATCCCTTGTTTAGGCTGTATCCGATAGGCTATTTGCCATAACGGGTCACTATAAGCCTCATCTCCTTTAGCCACTAGCCCTTCTACTTCGCTAAAAGAACCTACAAACTCATGTACATTACTGCCTTTTTGATCAATAAATGAGCCCGTTAGATCCTCATTAACAATCAGTGAAACGGTCCAATTATTTGCCTGGTAGTCGCTGGCATTTTGATAAACAAAAACGCGGCCATCACTTTGTTTACCTAACTTCAATTCACCATTAAATATAGTCACCAAGCCTTGTTCAGTCACTGTTTTATCATAAACAAATGACCCCATCTCCCAGCGGTCGCCGTCACGGTAAGGTTTGGTATAACGAATGGTTCGCACGTAGTCTGGTCCTTCAAAGTTAAGCACAAACATTTCACTATTTTGCTCGACTTCAGCGACGGCAAATGGCGTTAACAGCATAGCTAAGCAAGCTTGGCTAATCACCGTGACACACTTTTTCATTTCACATCCTTGCGATTAAGATTATTAAGAGTGGACCCAACAACTCACTTTAATATATATCGGTGAGATAACTACCATATGAATTACGGCGACTACAGTCTCCTATTTTAAATGGCCTTGTTGTATTCAAAATTATTCCTAGCTATCAATAAAGAAGCGCCTTGCTTACTAATAGCAAGTCTGTCGCATTGATTCAGTGAAACACATCTTAAAAATATTACTTATAGTTGCAGCTCATCGGATCTCGTGCGATTCTTAAGTAATTCTCAATTATTTTTGTGCTTTTAGTCAAATAGCCCTCTCTTTGGTTCTATTATTGGCTTTGACCATATTCACTCAGCAGGAAGTAATCTGTCACTATGGACGTTAATTTTGTAAACCCATTTCTTAAGTCTCTGTTAAATGTGCTAGAAACAATGGCTCAAATGGAGTTAAAACCGGGCAAGCCTGGAGTAAAGAAAGACGAGATCGCGCGTGGCGATGTATCAGGTTTAATTGGTATGGTTGGCCCACAAACCAAAGGCTCTTTATCCATCAGTTTTGATAAAGGATTGGCCATCGAGATTATGCGACGCATGTTAGGCGAAGCCCCTGATTCGATTAATGAAGAAGTCACCGATATGGTGGGTGAGATTACCAATATGGTAACCGGTGGAGCGAAACGTTTGTTAGCCGAAAGCGGCTATGATTTCGATATGGCTACGCCTGTGGTGGTATCTGGCCCTTCGCATACTATTACTCATAAAACTGAAGGCCCTAAGGTATTGATTCCTTTCTCTTCAATTCATGGTAATGCCACTATCGAGATTTGTTTCGAAAACGTGTAGTCACAAATATTAGATACAAAAAAGCCCGCGTTAGCGGGCTTTTTAATGTCTGGGCTAGCGAAAGTCTTATAGGCCTTCAGCGTTAGCAGACAAGTACTTAGCAACACCTTCTGGGCTTGCGTCCATACCTTCTTTACCTTCTTCCCATTGAGCAGGACAAACTTCACCGTGCTTTTCGTGGAAATTTAATGCGTCAACCATACGTAGCATTTCGTCAATGTTACGGCCTAGTGGAAGGTCGTTCACTACTTGGTGACGAACAACACCAGCAGTGTCGATTAGGAAAGAACCACGGAACGCTACGCCAGCTTCTGGATGCTCTACATCGTAAGCTTGGCAGATTTCGTGTTTAACGTCGGCAATTAGAGGGTATTGAACTTGGCCGATACCACCATCTTCAATAGCAGTGTTACGCCATGCGTTGTGTGAGAATTGTGAATCGATAGAAACACCGATTACTTCAACACCTTTAGCTTGGAAATCTTTAAAGCGGTGATCAAAAGCAATCAATTCTGAAGGACAAACAAAAGTAAAATCTAGCGGGTAAAAGAACACTACCGCAGCTTTACCTTTGATGTGCTCACTTAAAGTGAAGCTATCAACAATTTCACCGTTACCTAATACAGCAGCGGCAGTAAAGTCTGGAGCAGGACGACCAACTAATACACTCATTTCGAATTCCTTGTTAAATAGGTTATCAATATCGCTACGAATAATGCGCTAAATTTGTCGAATAGACGAATTGATCTAATCAATTAATTTGATAGGTAAAAGCTATCAAATTAACGATTAATAATTCAGCATCCAATTAATAGCCTAAATAATGGCACTTGTAAATACTACTGAGTGTAACTGAGGCGAACTCTAGAGGTTAATTTTGTGACAAGCTCGTAAGCAATGGTGTCCACCGCTTCAGCAATTCGTTCTGCGGGTAGCTCAGGGCCCCACAACACAACCCGGTCACCCACTTGGTCTTGGCTATCAATTCCCAAATCTACACACAACATGTCCATTGATACGCGACCCACGATGGGTACTATTCGGCCATTTAACCAAACAGGTGTACCGTTTGGCGCACTGCGCGGATAACCGTCACCGTAACCCATTGCTACCACGCCCAACTTGGTGTTTTGCTCGGCATGCCAAGTAGCACCGTAACCAACGCTCTCACCCTGCGGGTGCTCGCGTACCGCGATAAGATTTGATTGCAGGGTCATGGCTGGTATTAATCCAAAATCAGCACCACTGTTGTGATTTTGAGGAGAAATGCCGTACAAAGAAATTCCCGGACGATTCCAATCTGAATGCGCTTGTGGCCACAATAAAACGCCGGCTGAATTAGCCAGAGAACACTCAGCATTAAGCTCCGCTTTTAGCGTTTCAAAACACTTTATTTGCTGGGGGGTTAGCGGGTGCTCAACGTCATCAGCACAGGCAAAGTGGCTGATAAGCTTAAGATTAGCTTGAATATTGGTACAGCTTTTCAAGCGTGGCAATAAGGCTTTAAACTGCTCTGGTAATAAACCTAAGCGATGCATACCAGTATCAAGCTTTACCCATGTATCAAGTGGTTTAGCAAGCTTAAGCGGCTCAATCAGTGCCAGCTGTTGCTCACTGTGAATCACTGTAGCAATATTGTGTTCAGCCAAGGATTGGGCTTCTTGGCTATCAAAAAAGCCCTCTAAAGCGAGGATAGGCGCCACTATTCCTGCTTGGCGCAGAGCAAGTGCTTCTTTGGTTCTTGCTACTGCAAAGCCATCGGCTATATCGGCCAAGCCTTGTGCTACTTCCAGCATGCCATGCCCATAGGCATTGGCTTTTATCACCACCAAAATTTTACTGTTCGGTGCGCGTTGTTTTAATACTGAGAAGTTATGCCTTAAGGCTGACAATGACACCAAGGCATTTGCAATATTCATTGGTAATTATTCGTCATCGTAAAATTCACCAGCCCAGTTATCAAAGCGCGAAAACTGGCCTTGGAAGGTAAGTGGTACTCGGCCAATAGGGCCGTTACGTTGTTTACCAATAATGATTTCAGCTAAACCTTTATTTTCGGTGCCTTCGTTATAAACCTCATCGCGGTAAATAAACATAATCAAATCGGCATCCTGCTCAATAGAGCCCGATTCACGCAAATCCGAGTTCACCGGACGTTTATCAGCACGCTGCTCCAAACTACGGTTAAGCTGTGATAGCGCCACTACCGGTACATTTAGTTCTTTTGCTAAGGATTTAAGTGAGCGAGAAATTTCAGCAATTTCTAAGGTACGGTTTTCGCTTAAGCCCGGCACCTGCATCAACTGCAGGTAATCGATCATAATCATACTCAAGCCACCTTCTTCACGGGCGACACGGCGAGCACGAGAGCGAACTTCAGTAGGTGTTAGACCAGAAGAATCATCCACATACATTTTTGATTTTTCGGCCATTAAGCCCATGGTCGATGACAAACGCGCCCAATCATCATCGTCTAGGGCACCGGTTCTGATTTTAGTTTGATCAATGCGGCCCAGTGAGGCCAGCATACGCATCATAATTTGCTCTGCCGGCATCTCTAAACTAAAGATAAGCACCGGTTTATCGCGAGTCATTGCGGCGTATTCACACAAGTTCATCGCAAAGGTGGTTTTCCCCATAGAAGGACGCGCCGCCACAATGATCAAATCAGAGCCCTGCAAACCGGCGGTTTTCTTATCTAAGTCAGCAAAGCCTGTAGAAACACCGGTTACACCATCGTTTGGTGATTTGTACAGCTCTTCAATTTTATCAATGGTTTGTGCCAGCAAGCCTTTAACTTCTTTAGGGCCTTCATTAGCATTAGCGCGTGACTCGGCAATTTTAAATACTTTGCTCTCTGCAAAGTCGAGCAAGTCACTACTTTTACGTCCAGCCGGCTCGTAGCAGCTATCGGCAATTTCATTGGCTACCGAAATCAATTCACGCGTCACCGCTCGCTCTCGAACAATTTCTGCGTAGGCGCGAATGTTCGCTGCACTCGGCGTGTTTTTAGCAATTTCGCCTAGATAAGCAAAACCGCCTATATCATCAAGTTGCTCTTGTCGCTCCAACTCCTCAGACACCGTCACCAAATCAATGGGTTGGCCACCTTCGGCCAAACGGTGCATCGCAGAAAAAGTATATTGGTGGGCGCGCTGATAAAAATCTTGTTCTACAACTAGCTCAGACACGTTATCCCAAGCATTGTTATCTAACATTAAGCCGCCCAACACGGCTTGCTCAGCTTCTAAGGAATGCGGTGGCACCTTTAACTGATCAATCTGAGAATCTCTGGGCTTTTTGTCTTTATCTTTAAATTTACGAGAGGGCGCGCTGGCTGCCATAATCTTCATTGCGGTTGTTTTTTCTGGCCACTATTATGCGGGAAGATTGAAGTGACACCAAGTAACATTTCCTGAATGGCAGAAACTAAAAAGCCAGCCCTAGGCTGGCTTAGTGCTAACGCTCACTTAACTACATTTTTGCGAAGTAAGCAGCTAGTTCAGCAATTTCAGCGTCGCTTAAATTCATTGCCTGCCCTTGCATTACAGCAGCTTGGCCACCATTACGCTGTTTATCACGATAAGCTTTTAATGAAGAAACCAAGTACTGTTCGTTTTGGCCCGCAAGATTGGGGTAACCAGGAATAGCTGCTACTCCGTTAGCACCATGACAAGCCGCACATAAAGGTGCCTTGGCTGGGGCTGCATTCGCTGTTGATGCGACAAATGGAAGTGACAATGCTAGTGCAAAAATCAATTTGTTCATCTTCATCCTCTTTATTGTTATTGGGGATCTCAATCATTGAGTCCTGACGCTCTCGCTCCACACAATAAAGCCTCAGGAAAAACCAGCTTATCAAATAAAACTCAACAGCAACAGTTTATTACCCTAGCTGTTATTGTCAGAAAATAACGAGATTGGCGGTGCTTGTAAGCTATCTTCTTGGTCATGAGTGACTAGAATTGCAGGAATATTCAGTGCTTCAATTTTATCGCGAACAAACTCCCGAAACTGTTTGCGTAAGGGTTTATCCAACTTACTGAAGGGTTCGTCTAATAGCAGAACTTTGGGCTCAGCCAGTAGGCTTCGCAATACACTAACCCTCGCCCGCTGCCCTCCAGACAAGCTGGCAATATCGCGCTGCTGAAAGCCAGACATGCCAGCATCACTTAAAGCCTGCTCGATAATAGAGTTTGCATTGCTTTGCTTATCACTTGCTAATGCGTATTGCAGATTTTGCCCCACCGTAAAGTGTGGGAACAATAAATCATCTTGAAACAATATCCCAACTCGCCGCTTCGCTTGCTCAAGCTCGAGAATGTCTTTTCCTGCTAGCTTAATGCTACCACTGCAAGACAAAGAGGGATCTAAGGTGCCGGCTATTGCAGCCAATAAGCTAGATTTGCCACACCCACTAGGGCCCATGATAGTCACTATTTCACCTTTAGCGACTGACAAATTGAGCTCACTGATTAAGTAATTACCAGATAAACTCAAACTAAAATGACTAATATCTAACACTAGGTTTGCATTCCTCGGTGATGGCGGTAACGCCATTTAGGCCAAATAATAACCATGCTGTATACCAGTAAAGGTAACAAGGTTTGCCATATAACCATAACCGCCGTGACTCTGCGATCACCACCTGAGGCTAACGCTACCGCCTCAGTGGTTAACGTGGTGACTCGGCCACCACCCACAAACAAAGTAGGCAGGTACTGAGCAATGCTTACCGCAAAACCAATGGCAAATGCTAAACCCAGCGGCCGAGTGAGCATGGGTAATTTGATTCTCAGAAAGCTACGCCAGTAGGAGTGCGATAAACTAATTGCAGCTTGCATATAACGATTGTCGAAGCTTCGATAGTTATCCACTAACGCCAGGTATACATAAGGTAAAACAAAAATCAGATGTGCCCACACCACAGTCAACAAACTGCCGTCTAAACGGTATTTAAATAACTGAACTTGTACACCAAACAAAAATACCACCTGCGGCAACAGCAAAGGCAGGTACATCACTAACGACCACCAGCGTGAGGGCTGTGCCTGCTTTAGTTGGTACTCTAAACAGCCAACCACCAATACCAAGCTGCTTGCCGATGATAACAAAGCAATACTCAAACTGTTTAGCAGCGGCGTATACAAATAACTGCCTGCTTGTTGCCAATAATGCCAACCCCACTGTGCGGGCAAAGCATCGGGAAAGCGCCAGCGCCAAGTAAGAGACCAAATGACAATAATCAGCAAACTTAATACTAACAACAGCACCGTACCCACTAACAAAATACGCGCGGGTTTCGCACTAGAGGAAGCTTTTCTTAAGCCCTTCAATGCGCTTTGTAAGTTGTGCTTTAAATAAAGCTTCTCTAGCAGCACTGCCACGAACAAGCTCAGAATAACTGCAGCCAACAACAATAAAGAGCCTGCTGCGCCCAACAAGCGCATTTCGATATTGCTATCGCTAAACCATTGCCAAACGAGTAATGCAAAGGTCACTGGCTTTGTGGGGCCAATAATTTGAGCAACATCCACTACCGTTAACGAAAACGCAAGAACCGTAAAAAATGGCAAGCGAATACGCTTAATTAGCTGGGGGAATAAAACTTGCCGCCAGATTTGCTGGCTGGAATACGCAAAGCTTTGGCCTATCGCCAAGCTGCGTTGTACCGGTAGTTGAGAGCACGCAGCCATTAATACCAGTAACATAAATGGCAATTCTTTAATCCATAGAGTAACAATTAAGCTCAAACCCCACGCATCTTGCGTGCTTTGCCACATAGGCGGGTAATCGAAACCAGTTAGCCAAGGTGAAACCAAGCGAACTAACCAGCCACTGGGTGCAAGTAGGAACAATAGCGCAATCGCCATGGCCGCATGAGGAATAGCGAGAAACGGGGCTAGGCTTTTTTCTAGGAATCGCCACCAAGCGCTTTGGTAGCAGTGCATAATTAGCCACAAAGCGCTAACTAGAGAAAGGATAGCGGCGACCCAGCCAGTAAAAATACTTAGCGCCAGCGAATGCCATAAAGAGGAGTAACTAAACAGTTCACGCCAAACCGATAAATTCAATTCGGTTTTAGAAGCGATAGGCAAATAGCCAAAAGCTGGTAACAGAGTATCAACAAATCCAAACAACAAAGGCAGTAACAACAACACACTAGTAGCTAGCGGAAACAGTATTACTGCCTTTTTAGATATGCCCTTCATCGACTATAACGACGCAACCACTCTGCTTCTAGCAAAGCTACCCAAGTGGCGTGAGGTTCGCCCCTAACATTGGCGCGGTCTGCAGCACTTAAACTCGCACTATTACCCTGTTGCTTAGCAAACAACTGTTGTTGCTCATTACTGAGTTTATCTAAGGCTAATACTGTTGGATCGCCCCAATAGGCTAAATCCGCTTTGCGGGCTTGGGCCTCTGGTGACAACATAAAGTTGGCCACTACCATGGCTGCGGCGCTAGAGTCACTATTAAACGGAATTGCTAAAAAGTGAGTATTACCCACGGTCCCACTTTGGTGAACGTAACTACGCACCGAATCTGGCAGTAAGCCTTGCTCAATAGCGGCCGCAGGATCGTTGGGGTTAAAGCTAAAAGCAATACTTAACTCACCGTCGTTAAGCAACTGTTGCATTTGGCCACTGCCACTAGGAAAGCTCTGGCCACGACGCCACATTAATGGATGTAACTTGTCTAAATAAGCCCACAAGCCTGCAGTCACTTTATCAAAAGTTTGCTTGTTTACAGGTTGATACAGCTGTTCGCTATCGGTAATCGTTTCTAATAAGGCCTGCTTAATGAAAGTGGCCCCGTAAAAGCTTGGCGGTGCTGGATAAGTAAATAGCCCCGGTTGTTTTTCCAAGTAAGATAATAGCTTGGCCATTGATCTAGGTGCTTGCGGCAACCGTTTGCTGTCGTGATAGAAGGTGAGCTGCGCCCCACCCCAAGGTGATTCATAACCTTCAACAGGCAAGGTGAAGTCATACAGTAAAGCAGGGTTATTCTCTTCGGTTAAGGCCATATTGGGTAAGTGCTGACTATATGGACCATATAGCAACTTAGCTTCTTTTAACGCGCGGAAGTTCTCTCCGTTTACCCACATTAGGTCCACGCTGCCACCGTTAGTGCGGCCACTCACCTTCTCCGCCAAAATACGACTCACTACATTAGCAGTGTCGTTAATTTTTACGTGTTCTAACTTTACACCGTAACGCTGCTCCACTTGTTCGCCAGCCCAGCGAATATAAGCGTTGATATTATCAGCCCCCGCCCAAGCGTTAAAATAAACAGTTTGTCCCTTAGCTTGCTGTTCCACTTCAGACCAAGTGGATGCCGCGTGGGAAACCATACTCAGCAAAGCCGTTACCAACACTATTATTAAACGCACACTAACTCTCCTTGTTCAGTCGCTAAAACAGAACACTACATTGTTGCTATAGTGAAACCGGATTAGTCTAAATAATCTTTCAAAATCCTTTAAAATCATAGCCTAAAAACAAAAAAACCGCGCCTAGGCGCGGTTTTTTCAAGCTATATAACTGAAATTATTCAGCAGCAACAACTTGTAGAGTAACAGTAGCATTAACGTCTGTGTGAACTTGAATAACAACTTCAATTTCACCAGTGTTACGTAATACACCGTTTGGTAGGCGAACTTCAGATTTAACTACTTCAACACCAGCAGCAGTTACAACATCAGCGATGTCGCGAGTACCGATAGAACCGAATAGTTTACCTTCTTCACCAGCTTTAGCTTCGATAACAATCGCTTCAAGAGCGTTTAGTTTCTCAGCGCGAGCTTCAGATACTTTCAAAGTTTCTGCTAGTTTAGCTTCTAATTCAGAACGACGAGCTTCAAAAACTTCAACGTTGCCTTTAGTAGCTGGTACAGCTTTACCTTGTGGGATCAAGAAGTTACGTGCGTAACCTGCTTTAACATTAACTTGATCACCCAAACCACCTAAGTTAGCGATTTTGTCTAATAGAATAATTTCCATTACCTTTCCTCGATTAATTCGATTGAGTTAGGCTAATTGCAACAAGGATTTACTTATGTAAATCAGTGTATGGCAATAGAGCCAGGTAACGAGCACGTTTAATAGCGCGTGCAAGTTGACGTTGGTATTTAGCGCTTGTACCAGTAATACGACTAGGTACAATTTTACCACTTTCAGTGATGTAGTTTTTCAGAGTTGTTGTATCTTTATAATCGATCTCAACAACGCCTTCCGCTGAAAAGCGGCAGAATTTACGACGACGGAAAAAACGTGCCATAACATTATCCTCGTGATAACAAATCAATTTCAGAAGCATGAAGTACCAATCGGTATGTACCGTTGGCCGCTTTGTGGCTATTTATAAAACCACTTACTTTTACTTCACACCCCATACTTATATGCGATGAATCTTGCTTCAAAATATCGCCACTTGCGACTACTGCCATCTGGCAATAGGCTTGGCGCGAAAATCCAGCTTCTTGTTGCTGCGAACGATGCTCTAGCCAAAACTGACAATGTGCAACACCGGCCGGACTAGTAGAGCGTTTTGGTGCGCGTAATACCCGCCCCTGCAGTACTAATCTATTCTCAGACATACGTCTTATTCTTCGCTAGCTGACTCTTCTTTAGCTGACTCTACGTTAGCTTCTACTGCTGGTGCTTCTTCAGTTGCTGGTGCAGCTTCTTCACGACGAGCTGGACGCTCATCATCGCGGCGAGCTGGACGCTCATCACGAGCTTTAGCAATTGGAGACATCTCTGTAGCAGCAGACTTAGTGCGCATGATCATGTTACGGATAACAGCATCGTTGAAACGGAAAGCAGTTTCCAATTCATCAACAACTTCTGCGCTAGCTTCAATGTTCAAAAGAACATAGTGGGCTTTGTGCAATTTTTCGATTGGGTAAGCCAATTGACGGCGGCCCCAGTCTTCCAAACGATGAATGCTACCGCCGTTATCAGTGATAACTGCTGAGTAACGCTCGATCATGCCTGGAACTTGTTCGCTCTGGTCTGGGTGGACCATGAATACGATTTCGTAATGACGCATTATTGCTCCCTACGGGTTATAGCCTCGTTCATGGTACAGCCGGACCGAAGAGGCAAGGAACTAAAAGTAAAATGACTGTTTTAGGGGCGCTGATTCTATGCGAAGGCGAGAATTTAATCAAGTTAAATTAAAGCCGCTGTTAGATTATCTAAACAGCGGCTTTTCTGTTGATGCTTATACGGCGCTAAGGCCAGTGTTTAACGGCGCTGGCGCACTGCTTCAAATAAACAAATACCAGCAGCAACTGACACGTTTAAACTAGAGACGGTACCCGCCATTGGAAGCTTAACCAGCTCATCACAAGTTTCGCGCGTTAAGCGGCGCATGCCTGTACCCTCGGCACCCATCACTAATGCCATTGGCCCTTGTAACTTGGTGTCGTAAATAAACTGCTCCGCCTCGCCTGCTGTGCCTACCACCCATACACCTAATTGCTGTAACTCACGTAAGGTTCTGGCTAGGTTAGTCACCACCACTAGCGGTACAGTTTCTGCCGCGCCACTAGCCACTTTACGTACCGTAGCATTTAGCTGAGCAGAGTTATCTTTAGGCACAATTACGCCAACTACGCCTGCTGCATCGGCATTACGTAAACAAGCGCCTAGATTATGTGGATCCGTTACGCCATCCAATATTAAGAATAGCGGCGCTGTCGTTGATTCAACTAATTGCTTTAAATCATGCTCGTTATAGCCGCGCCCTGCTTTTACTCGTGCCACAATACCTTGGTGCTGAGTACTCTCTGCTTTGTCATCTAAAGCTTTACGAGGCATAAACTGTACAGATGCCCCTAAGCGACGCATTTCATTCAGTAGCGGTAATAAGCGGTCATCTTGACGACCTTTAAGCGCGAATACTTCAATAATACGCTCTGGGCTGCGCTCTAATAATGCTTGCACTGCGTGCAGGCCATAAATTACTTGTTGGCTCATGATTAGTTCTTCTGTTGTTTAGCGGCTGTGCGCTCTTGTTTTCCAGGGCGTTGCTTGCGTTTTTTCTTGGGCTTCTTACGCGGTTTGGCCTTGGCGTCATTATTCGGTTTTGCTTTCTTTGCATCAGGGTCACGCTGCTGCCATGGGCTAAAGCCACCTTTGTTCTCAGAACTGGGGTCTTTATTACTGTCACTAGCAGTACTTGGCTTGCGTCGTTTGCCTTTATTTTTTGTATCACGATGGCGTGGTTTCTTTTTACCGCCATTGCGCCCAGTGGTTTCACGCTCTTCACCAGGTTTTGTAAAACGCTTGCCGCGGCCACCATCTTTACCACTGCGCTGTGGGCGGTCAAACTCATCGGCTTGGCCATCTTTGTTAACGATGACAAATTCCATTTTACGATCAGCCATATTTACCGACGCGACTTTTACCGTTACCGCATCACCAATGCGGAAACGTTTGCCGGTTTTCTCACCCACCAGTATCTGACGAGCTGCATCATAATGATAATAATCGCCACGTAAAGAATTGATGTGCACTAGGCCATCAATATGGAACTCTTCTAAACGGGCAAAAAAGCCAAATCCGGTGACTGCTGCAATGGTAGCCGGTAATACCGTACCCACATGATCTTGCATGTATTCGCACTTAAGGCTGTCTGACACTTCACGTGTTGCATCGTCGGCGCGGCGCTCGGTCATTGAACAAGCTTCACCAAACTTATCCATTTCGTCATCTTGATATGAATAGCCGCCTGTCACTGTCCACTTATTTTTAACGATTTTACCTGCCGCTTCCGCCTCAAGCTTGTTGACTAAAAATTTAATCACCCGGTGCAATAACAAATCTGGGTAGCGGCGGATCGGCGACGTAAAGTGCGCATAAGACTTAAGGGCTAAACCAAAGTGTCCTAAATTGTCTGGCTGATAAACCGCCTGCATCATTGAACGCAGCAACATGGTTTGAATTAGTTCTAAATCTGGGCGCTCTTGAATTGATGCCACCAAAGTAAAGTAGTCACTCGGCTGAGGCTCATCACCACCACCCAGCGGCAAGCCTAGCTCATTCAAAAAGCCTCTAAAGTTAGTGAGGCGTTCTTTACCCGGTCGGTCGTGTACCCGATACAAAATAGCTTGCTGATGTTTTTCTACAAATTTTGCAGCCGCTACGTTTGCTTGGATCATGCATTCTTCAATCATCTTGTGCGCGTCGTTACGGGTTAGCGGCACAATTTGCTCGATTTTGCGTTGAGCATTAAAAATAAAGCGGGTTTCTTGGGTTTCGAGCTCAATACCACCACGCTGTGCGCGGCTAACTTTTAGCGCACTATAAAGACGATGTAACTCTTGCAGATGCGGAACTTGATCGGCATAACGTTGCGCTAGCGCTTCATCACCATCGAGAATTGCCGCCACTTTGTTATAAGTAAATCGCGCATGTGAATGCATCACCGCTTCGTAAAACTTATAGCCCGACAAACGCCCCGCTGCCGAGATGGTCATTTCAGCCACCATACACAGGCGATCGACTTGCGGGTTCAGTGAACACAAACCATTAGATAACTGCTCTGGCAGCATAGGGATCACTTGGTCTGGGAAATAGACTGAATTACCGCGATTAAGCGCTTCTCTATCTAATGCTGCGTCTGGGCGCACATAATAAGACACATCAGCAATGGCGACCCACAAACGCCAGCCACCTGATTTTTTCGCCTCACAGAACACGGCGTCATCAAAGTCGCGGGCATCTTCACCATCAATAGTGACTAATGGTAAGTCTCGCAAATCGACTCGATTTTGCTTAGAAGCCTCATCCACTTCTTCTTCAAGCTTGCTCACCGCTTTAGTGACCGCATTTGGCCAATCATGCGGAATATCATGGTTGCGTAAAGCCACTTGCACTTCCATGCCTGGCGCCATTTTCTCACCAAGAATGTCGGTTACTTTACCCACCGCCAGTTTTGGCGCGGCAGGGCGACTAAGCACTTCAATCACCACCACTTGGCCTTGGCGAGCCCCGGCGGTATCATTTTTACCAATCAAGATGTCTTGGTTAATCCGCGAATCATCTGGCACCACGTAACGGTGATTGCCTTCAACAAAGTAACGGCCAACTAATTCGACCTTACCCGCTTTAAGCACTTTTATGATTTGGCCTTCACGGCGGCCTTTTTTATCCATACTCGACGGCGCAGCCAGAACAAAGTCGTTATGAAACACTTTGCGCATTTCTTTAGCCGGAAGGAATAAGTCGGTGCCTTCTTGAGTGGTTTTCAAAAAACCAAAACCATCGCGATGACCAATAATGGTGCCGGTAACCAAACCCAAACGTTCTGGCAAGGTATAGGCGCCAATACGTGTGGTGACTAACAAGCCTTCTTCTAACATATGCGTTAAGGTTGCCGAAAAATGGGTTTGCTGTTCTTCAGAACATAACGCATGCAGCCAGTCTTTAGAGACAGGTGCCATTTCTTCGGTTAAGGCATTGAGTATGGTCGATGTAAGAGTGGCCGACGCAGCCTGATTTTGCATTAACTAACCTACCAAGTTGAGCAATTGAGGGGATTACCCTTCAAGAATAGCTCTATGTTAATGCTTTGCGCGTGGCTTTAGTAGGGTTGGTTACTGGCTTTAGCTTTGGCTACCACGTAATCAGGCATCTTAGACGCTAATGAAGCAAGCAATTGGCTGGCTTCTCGGTGCGTTTTTTTATCGGCAATAATAGAGTGATGTAACCAGCGGTAAGCATCTTCGTAATCGTAAGGGCTGCCCTTACCTTCAACATACAGTGAGACCAAACGTAATTGAGCCGGAACAAAACCTTGACCAGCTGATTCTCTCAGCAAAGGAATCGCTTTAGCATAATCTTGCTGTACCAAAGTGCCTGTAGCGTAGTAGCGCCCTAGTTGTTCCATGGCAGCGGCTAAACCTTGATTTGCGGCGCGCCACATGTACATCACACCTAATTCTGGATTGGGCTCTACACACACCCCCCAAGCCAGCATGTCGCCCCACAAAAACTGATAAGCGGGAATGGCTACTTTCTCTGCGCGCGCTTCAATGTCTTCCACCAATTGACAGTCATCGGCTTTAACACGCGTTAGGTGCTGATTATTGTTAATCCAAGTAATTAATTCATCTTGCCTATACAGCTGAACCGCTTCTATATCTGATGGGCTAGTATACTCAGTGGGATCAATAGTTACCGGCTCTGCTTGCTGCTGAGGAGCATCAAGTTCGTCTTCTACCGACAAAGCGTCAATAGACTCAGCAAACGCCGAGGTGCTTAAGCCTGCTGCTAGAAGTAATGAAATGAGTTGCTTATTCATAGCCGTTCCTATCGTCTTAACAATTATGCTATCGGCAAGGCTGGCAAAAACTAAAGTGACTTTTTAGCCACAAAAAAAGGAGTGCAAGCACTCCTTAGTATCGGCTAGTGGAAGAGCTTAAACAAACTCAACACCTTTATCGATATCGCCGTGTAAGGTATCTAACATTCCTTCAACTGCGGCTTTTTCAAAGGCGCTAATCTCACCATAAGGTAAGATTTCAGCAACACCTTGAGGGCCCAAACGGATAGGTTGAGCAAAGAACTTAGCATGCTCGCTGCCACCGTCTACGTAAGCACACTCAATCACGTCTTCGCCTTGCGCTGCTTTAACTAAAGACAAACAGAAACGTGCTGCTGCTTGACCCATAGAAAGTGTCGCGCTACCGCCACCAGCTTTAGCTTCAACAACTTCTGTACCGGCATTTTGGATGCGTGTAGTCATTGTTGCAATTTCTTCATCAGTAAACGAAATACCGTCTAACTGAGAAAGCAATGGCAAAATAGTTACGCCGCTGTGGCCACCAATAACGTTAAGTTTAATGTCTGCTGGGTTTAGGCCTTTCGCTTCAGCGATAAAGGTTTCTGAGCGAATCACGTCTAGTGTGGTTACACCAAACAATTTAGCAGGATCATATACGCCAGCATTTTTTAATACTTCGGCCGCGATTGGAACCGTGGTATTTACTGGGTTAGTGATAATACCAATACATGCCTTTGGACAAGTAACGGCAACTTTCTCGATAAGGTTTTTAACGATGCCCGCGTTGATATTAAATAGATCTGAGCGATCCATACCAGGTTTACGCGCTACACCGGCAGAAATTAGAACAATATCGGCACCTTCTAGGGCCGGGCTAGGGTCTTCGCCTGCGAATCCTTTAATGGCCACTTGTGTAGGGATGTGGCTCAAATCTACAGCAACACCAGGTGTTACTGGGGCGATGTCATAAAGCGAAAGTTCAGAACCAGCGGGTAACTGGGTTTTTAATAGTAATGAAAGGGCTTGGCCAATTCCGCCTGCAGCACCTAATACGGCAACTTTCATCCAACTTCTCCATGCTTTTTTGTAATTGTAGAGGGGATGTCTATAAAGACAGAAACAAGATAACGGAATCCGCTCTAAAATACAATTTAGCAACATTTTTAAAGCAACTTTAAAACAGTAAAAAGCTGCCTTAATCACACTTTAACTATAGGGTTTAAGACCTTGGTCTAACAGTGTTTGTTAGTTAAAGAAGGACTGGTATATTGTTCGGTAACTGCCGTTATTTTTTAACACATTAAGCGCATGGTTGATTTGATTCAGCAGGTCTTCGTTTTGCTTTGAAACCGCCATACCTAATCCGCTCGCCGGATAGTTTTCATCCACTTGAGTCACAAACTCCGGATGGCTTGCCAACCAATAGTGAGCCGCTGCCGAATCTAAAAATACCGCATCAATTTTAGCTTGATTCAAATCTGCTAAGGCGAGTTGATAACTGGGGTAAGCAATCGATAGAATATTAGGCCGTTGTTCACGTAAGAAGCGCATAAAGCTCGAGCCACTTTGTACCGCAACCACTGAATTGCTTGCGACTTCTAACTCAGGCTTCGTGAGATAAACCGCCATATTATCGAAATAAGCATCACTAAAGCTTACTAAGGTTTTACGTTGATCGGTAATATCTAAGGCTGATATCGCCACATCATAATGGTCGGCAGCAACGCTAGACAACAAACTATCAAAGGGCTGATGGTAAAACTCACACTCTCGATTTATTTGTTCACAAATGGCCTTAGCCAACTCAATATCGAAGCCCACCAGCTGCTTGTGCTCATCAAATGATTCAAAGGGCGGATAAGATGCTTCGGTAACCACTCGCAGAGGTTTATCGTCAGCAAGTACTGATTGAAGTACGAGCAAAGGAAGAAAGAACAGAGATTTTAGCCACATAGTTAACTACACACCAAGTTTGATGTTGCTATCATAATTCAGCTTAGCAAAGCCTCACAAGAAAATGTTGGCTAATTGAACAACAATTATGTGTTTCACTATGCATTTATATGCATAAAACTAGAATAAAGTTGATATACATATAAAAGTTGGCGACAATAACCGCGGATTTACAAGCTCGGATCACCGATGAAATATAGCGATAAACAAGAACAGTTAATTAAAGCATTTAAATCACTGTTAAAAGAAGAACGTTTTGGCTCTCAAGCTGAAATAGTGACCGCCCTACAAGATCAGGGTTTCGAAAATATCAACCAATCGAAAGTGTCACGCATGCTAAGCAAGTTTGGCGCAGTGCGTACTCGCAACGCAAAAATGGAAATGGTTTACTGCCTACCTGCAGAGTTAGGTGTTCCTACTGTTTCTAGTCAATTAAAAATCTTAGTACTAGAAATGGATTTCAACGATGCCTTAATCGTTATTCATACGAGCCCTGGTGCGGCGCAGTTAATTGCCCGTTTGCTAGATTCGTTAGGTAAAGCTGAAGGTATTCTTGGCACCATCGCTGGTGATGATACTATTTTTATTACCCCTACCCGCCAAGTTGCGATTGCCGATGTATTTCAATCGGTTAAAGAACTGTTTGAAGTCGCCTAAGGCTTCAAATAACACTTCCCCAAACTACACTTTGGGGAAGACAAATGCCGCATCACCATTAACCGATAACCATACCTTAGTGCCCGGGCTTGCTTGCCAATGGTCACGCATTCGCGCATGAATCACCTGCTCAGGTAATTCAGCAAGCTGCAACCTAAAGTGCGTTTCATTACCCATTGAATGCACCGAGATAATACTCGCTTCTATTTGTTGGCTGTTTTCAAGCTGATGCACCACCACATCTTTAGCGCGAACAATCACCTCTGCCAGTTCGCCATCGTTAATTTGATTGGCCGAAAACGCCCCTAAGGCGGTACTAACGACACCCTGCTCTACCGGTATAACAAAGCGATTACTTGGGCCAAACAACGCTGCCACAAAGGCATTTTCTGGTTGATTGTAGATTTCTTGAGGGCTAGCATTTTGAACGATTTCGCCCTGCTCCATCACAACAATCCGATCCGCGATAAACATCGCCTCTAGCGGGTCGTGAGTCACCATCACTGCGGGGGTTTTGGTTTTCTTCAATACGTCGAGGGTTTCTTCCCGTACTTGTTGGCGTAAATGCTCATCGAGTGCAGAGAACGGTTCGTCCAACAACATGGTGTTAGGCTCTGGAGCTAAAGCGCGTAATAGGGCGACACGCTGCTGCTGGCCACCCGACAAGGTATGCGGAAAGCGATCTAGCAGACCTTGCATGCCCATGTTGTTTAAGCTTTCTTCAATCCACTGGCGACGCTTTGGTAAATCTTGTTGCTTGCGTAGTCCGTACTCTATATTGGTTTTAACACTCATATGCGGAAACAAGGCATAGTCTTGAAACATCATACCTATGGCGCGTTGCTCAGGTGCTAAGTGTATAGCTTGCGCAGGGGCTGCTACTAACTTGTCTTGCAAGTACAGCTCACCACTTTGCAACCGCTCTAAACCAGCGATTAAACGCAATAAAGTAGTTTTTCCGCAGCCTGATGGGCCCAGCAGCGCTACAATTTGGTTTTCTTCAACCTCGATACTGACATCTTTAAGCGCCTGCTGTTCACCGTAGAAATGATTAACTTTACGTAAAACAATACTCATTGCGGGTTTAGTGTCCTTGTGGGCGCTGTTCTGAAGAGCCAATATTTCGACTCATTATGATAACCGGAAGAATACCTGCCAATAATATGGTTAAGGCTGCTAAAGCACTTTGCTCTAGTTGCTCCAAAGAGGCTAAATCCCATACTTGAGTAGACAAGGTATTAAAATTGAACGGCCTTAAAATTAAGGTAATTGGCAGCTCTTTCATGGTGTCGACAAATACTAACAACATAGCAGTAAGTAAGCTTGGTCTGATCAGCGGTAAATGGATCCGCCACAGCGTTTTACCAGAGCGGCTGCCTAATACTCGAGAAGCGTCGTCCATTTCTGGCGTAATTTTAGTTAGGCTAGCATCTAGGGTACGGTAACTTAAGGCAATAAAACGTAAAGAGTAAGCCAACACTAAAGCCCCCCCAGTGCCGGTAAGCAGTAAACCTGTAGGGTAGTTAAACCAAGCTTTCATTAAGCTATCGACCGCATTATCAAACAAGCCAAGCGGATACAAAATACCTACCGCCAATACCGCACCAGGAATCGCATAACCCAGCGTTGCTGCCTCGGCGATACTACGCATCTTATTACTTTTAGATAAACGTACTCCATAGGCTAGTAATAAACCCAAGGCTGTAGTGAGTAACGCCGCCATTGCAGCTAACGAAAAGCTGTTCCACGCATTAGTTAAATACTGTTCAAAGCCAGAATCTAAGTTACGTAAAGCATAATTACTTAACACCGTGACCGGCAGGATGAAGCCCAAACTAATCGGCAACAAACACAGTAGTGTGGCCGTCCAAGCTTTAGCGCCTTTAAGAGGCTCGGCAAACATTGCTGGAGATTGCCCAGTCAACTTGTAAAACTTACCTGCGTTGCGGCTGTAACGCTCTAGCCCCAACAGTAAAATGGAGAAGCTCACCAACATTAAGGCAATTTGTGCAGCGGCCGACAAACTACTCATGTTCAGCCATACATCAAAAATACCCGCGGTAAGCGTGGGCACCGCAAAAAACTCTACCGTGCCATATTCATTAATGGTTTCCATTAAGGCTAAAGTCACCCCCACTACTATGGCTGGCCTGGCCAACGGAAGCGCTACTTTAAAAAAGCTTTGAGTTTGGCTTTTCCCTAAACAGCGACTCATTTCAAATAGCTGAGCGGCTTGCTCGACAAATGCAGCACGAGCCAACAAATACACATAAGGGTAAAGCACTAAACTTAGTACAGCGATAGCACCTTGAATCGAGCGGATCTCAGGAAACCAATAATCGCGAGCGGTTTGCCAGCCAAAAATTGCACGCAAGCTTTTTTGCACAAAACCGGCGTATTCCAATTGATCGGTTATCACAAAGGCCAATATGTAACTCGGCACAGCTAAAGGCAGCAAAAGTGCCCATACAAAAACAGATTTTAAAGGGAAGTTAAATCGAGTAACCAGCCACGCCGCCCCTGTACCAATAAAAGCGGTAAACAGGGCAACTCCCATACATAACAGGAGGGTGTTTTTAACATATATCCAAAACACCGTATCGAGCAGATGCTGCCAAATTTCTTGGTTATTCGCCCAAGATAACTTAAATAAGGTGATGACCGGAATAAACGCCAGAATGGCAATCGCAAGCGCTATCCATACCCATAGATCGAAGCGAGATTTAGACAACAATAATCGAACCGAAGTAGACGTAGCGGTAGTGCTCATAGCTTCCAAACAAAAAACGGCGCTGCGCCGTATACACAAAAAAAGCTGACCTCAGGCCAGCTTTATCTAAGCTTGCAGATAGAACTGCAAGTTTAGCAACCTTTACATATCAAAGCCAACGCGGTCAACCAAGCGAGCTGCTGCTGCGCGCTGATCTGCTACGTCTTGTAACGAAATGCGGTCAGATTTGAAATCGCCTAAGCTTTCAATGAACTCGTCGGTTTTAATGCCAGCGCGTACAGGTTCTTCAAAGTTAGCGGTAGCGTACAAGCCTTGAGCCGTTTCACCCACTAAGAACTCTAGCAACTTAATCGCATTACCTTTGTTTTTAGCTGTATTCAGCAAACCGGCGCCCGAAATGTTAATGTGCTGACCGCGGCCACCCACTTGTTGGTCTAAGTATTCAACACGGATTTGCTCGGCCCACTGCTGTTGCTCAGGGCTTTTAGTGTTGTAAAACATTTTACCCATGTAGTAGCGGTTGGCGATAGCAAGGTCACATTGACCTTCGAAAATAGCCTTAGCTTGAGCTCGGTCATTACCTTGAGGTTTGCGAGCTAAGTTGTCTTTAACGCCGCGTAACCATGTTTCAGCAGCTTCTTCGCCATCTTCGGCAATCACAGAAGCAATTAAACCAATGTTATATACATGTTTGCCTGAGCGCGTACAAATGCGACCCTTCCACTTTGGATCAGCTAAATCATTGAGAGACGCTAACTCACCCTCTTTCACACGATCTTTATGTGCGTAAACAACACGAGCACGTGTGGTTAAGGCAAACCAAAGGTTCTCTGGGTGGCGCAAATGCGCGGGTACAACGTCGTTTAATACTGGTGAATCTACCGCTTCAAACAAACCAGCAGCACGTACTTCTTCCAAGCGACCAATATCAACGGTAAGCACTAAATCAGCAGGGTTATTCGCACCAGCAGCCTTAATCTTTTCGGCTAAGCCTTTTTCTGCGTGAACAACATTTACCTTAATGCCAGTTTCAGCGGTAAATGCATCGGTAAGTGGTTGTAGTAGGCTTTGTTGGCGGTATGAGTACAAGTTAACTTCTTCTGCAGCAATGGCTGGCGTAGCAACAACCAATGAAGCCAATACGGCTACCAACGAAGAGAATACAGATTTGTTCACAAGCGAATCCTTCAAATAGTTAAACGCAAATCGTTATCATTTGACTTAAGATTAACATGCGTTAACTAAATTGCCTATGTTTTAAAACAAAAAAAGGCCTGCAAAAGCAGGCCTTTTTGATAACAAGTTATTCTTAGTTAGAAGATTTAACTGTTACGAACTCTGGGTATGCGTCGATACCACAATCAGACAGGTCCATACCGTTCATTTCTTCTTCTTCTGTTACTCGAATACCCATTACGGCTTTCAAGATACTCCAAACAATGAAGCTTGAAACGAATACCCAACCAAAGATAGTTAAGGCACCAATGATTTGACCAGAGAAGCTAGAACCATCGTTAGTTAGTGGAACAAGTAGTAGACCGAACAAACCAACTACACCGTGAACTGAGATAGCACCTACTGGATCATCAATCTTAATCTTGTCGAAGAATACGATTGAAGCAACTACCAATACGCCCGCTACAGCACCAAACATTGTGGCTTGAAGCGCAGTAGGAGTAGAAGGTTCAGCAGTAATTGCTACTAGGCCAGCTAACGCGCCGTTTAGTAACATTGTTAGGTCAGCTTTGCCCCAAGTTAACTTACACACAAGTAGAGCAGAAACAGCACCGGCTGCCGCAGCTGCGTTAGTGTTTAGGAATACCATAGCAACAGAGTGAGCGCTTGAGGCATCAGCGAGTTTCAATACAGAACCGCCATTGAAGCCGAACCACCCCATCCATAAGATGAAAGTACCTACCGTAGCAAGTGGCATGTTTGAACCCGGGATTGGGTTAACAGAACCATTTTTGCTGTATTTACCTTTACGGGCGCCGAGTAGCAATACACCAGACAATGCTGCAGCAGCACCTGCTAAGTGAACGATACCTGAACCAGCGAAGTCAGAGAAACCAAGGTCGCCTAAGTTGTAAAGACCAAATACGTCTGCACCGCCCCATGTCCAGCTACCTTCTAGAGGGTAGATGAAACCAGTTAGCACTACAGCAAAGATTAAGAATGCCCAAAGCTTCATACGCTCAGCAACCGCACCAGATACGATAGACATTGCTGTAGCTACAAATACTACTTGGAAGAAGAAGTCAGAAGCACCTGAGTATACGCTGCCGCCTTCAAAGCCTTCTTCAGCTTTAGAAGCCAGTACGCCACCTAGGTCAAACGCTTCGATGCCTGATAAGAAGATGCCGCCGTCGTACATGATTGAGTAACCACATACCAAGTACATGATACAAGCGATAGAATAAAGTGCGATGTTCTTAGTAAGAATCTCTGTGGTGTTTTTAGCGCGAACTAAACCTGCTTCCAACATTGAAAAGCCAGCAGCCATCCACATAACTAATGCGCCACACACCAAAAAGTAGAAGGTGTCCATGGCATATTGCAGTTGATAAATTTCGTTTTCCATAATTACTTCCCCGTAATCCCTGTTATAAGCTTGCTAAGGTTTCCCTTAGATAGCCTCTGCATCCATTTCGCCAGTACGAATACGTACTACGTTGCTTAAGTCGTATACAAAAATCTTACCGTCACCAATTTTACCGGTGTAAGCTGCACTAGAAATAGCTTCGATAATGCGATCTACATTTTCTGAGCTAGTAGCGATTTCCAATTTTACTTTAGGTAGAAAATCAACTTGGTATTCAGCTCCACGGTAAAGTTCAGTGTGACCTTTCTGACGACCAAAGCCTTTAACTTCAGATACGGTTAAACCATCTACGCCTACTTCGGCGATGGCTTCACGCACGTCATCCAATTTGAATGGCTTGATTATCGCGC
The DNA here is from genome assembly GCF_030548085.1 of Agarivorans sp. 2_MG-2023. NCBI lineage: Bacteria > Pseudomonadati > Pseudomonadota > Gammaproteobacteria > Alteromonadales > Alteromonadaceae > Agarivorans > Agarivorans sp. 2_MG-2023. Next base: position 116,125 of record NZ_JAUORQ010000011.1, on the reverse strand, counting down.
TAATTAGTTTCATTTGAGCTCCTCCAAAGAGTCATCGATTAACTTTTCTCGAATAACAACTTACAAGCGGTGTGCCAAAAGCGCATAAACCATAAAAAACAAAGAGTTAAAAACAAAAACCTAATTGACAAAAAAATCACACGCACCAACTTGGTGCCAATATTTTTAACATTGTTCTATTTTGGCTCACAAAATTTCACAACAAAATCCAGCAGCACTAATTAAGTGCAAACACTATTAAGGACAAATAAACAGGGAAAAGAAAACTAACAGGTAAGTAGCTAAGCTAATGAGCAATAAGGATTAATGATTCAAACAAGTAATGCGGAAAAGGATGCTAGGTGGAAAGTTGTTGCACCAATTTAATATTTAATAATGGATTTTAACAGTTCGATGAAATCGTCATAACCGCACGCACTGTGGGCGGCGTCTAAACTCAAGGCTTCTTCTAGTAAACCCGGATGTTCACTTGATTCGTCTGTAGAGACTTCAATGGTTACTTCGTCGCAACTTGCCACGAAACGAAACTCGGCGCTATCCAAGCAAAGCTCATCTAAACCACTAAGCTGTTCGAGTTGCGCTAACAAGCGCAGAACAAACTGACGATCTTTATTTAATTCACGCTCAAGCCACATCGAAAAACACCGATGCTCGTCTCCGCAATCAATAATAAATTCGCCGTCCAAAGAACGGCGTATCGTCAGTTCCATACTTATTAGTCTAGTTGCTCATGCAAGTTGACTGCAAGTTTACGTTAACCGAGGTGTTTAGCATAGTAGGTACAAGATCGTACGCTACATTAGGCTTTAGTTTGAAACGAGCCGCTAACGCAGATTTAATCTGTTTTTCTAGCACTTCGTTATTAACCGGTTTAACCACTAAGCCCTGCACGTCCATCAACACGTTAAAGCCTAGCAACTGCTTGCTAGCCTCCGACGCCATTGACAAAATAGCAATGTCTGAACTGGCAAGTGTTTGCCCAGTACGGATAGCTTTAATTAGTTTTAAGCCTTCGGCATTCGCCAAATCAGTATCTACAATCACAACCTGAAACTCATTGGTCATTAGGCGATCATGTAATAAGCCTGCATTAGAAAACATTTCCAAATGCTTTAATTCGCCATCTTCCATATGTGATTGGATCTGTTGGCATGTTGCAGGGTCACTCAACAGCAGCGCTTTAGCTTGCACTTGAGCCGGTTCAGCTTTAGTTCGGTTAGGTTGACCTACTGACTCACATCTAGCGATATAGCCCTTTTTAGGGATCGTCGCAATGGTTAAGTCGGTATTGTTTAGCGTGGTAATCACTTTACGTAACTGGGATATATGTTGATTAATAGTATGGTCGGAAACACTACGTCCCCATACTGCGTCAGACAAGTCGTCTCTCCCCACAACTTGATTGACATGTTTACATAAATATCCCAATAAATGGGTTCTCAATGGTCCTAAATAGGCACTTTTATCCTTAAACGTAATACTATTTTGGCTCATATCTACGGCCAAAGGGCCAACTACAACAACATCATTAAAGGACATATAGTTTTCCAACAGCAAGTAAATGAGCTAGTCAAATCTAGCATGCACTTTATACCAGTAAATACTAAAATATCCTATGACAAATAGCGCAAAATAGCAAAAAATTACAAAAAACTTACATAAAAACAGCTACAAATTGACAAATGCGGCATAAAAAATGTAAAAAAGGTAAAGTGAAAGGCAAAAAAAAAGCACAGCTATTAGCTGTGCTTGTCGATTTTGCAGAAGGTTAAACTGCAGCTTGAACGATTACCTCATCAGCGACTTTGGTGTAGTCACTAATTTGATCAAAGTTTAAGTAGCGGTAAGTATCTGCTGCAGTTGCATCAATTTGTTTAGCGTATTCTAAGTACTCGGCTGGAGTAGGAAGCTTACCTAAAATGGCTGATACAGCGGCTAACTCTGCCGACGCAAGATATACATTGGCGCCAGTACCTAAGCGGTTCGGGAAGTTACGTGTAGACGTAGACACCACCGTTGAGTTGTCGGCTACGCGTGCTTGGTTACCCATACACAATGAACAACCTGGGATCTCGGTGCGAGCACCTACACGGCCATAGATTCCGTAATAGCCTTCTTCAGTTAACTGCTTTTGGTCCATACGTGTTGGCGGAGCAACCCACATGCGTGTAGGTAACGAGCCAGTATGTTTATCAAGTAGTTTACCAGCAGCTCGGAAATGACCAATGTTGGTCATACAAGAGCCAAGGAACACTTCATCAATTTTTTGGCCGGCCACTTCAGACAGCAAACGTGCGTCATCTGGGTCGTTTGGTGCACACAATACAGGCTCACCAATATCAGCTAAGTCAATCTCGATAATTTCAGCGTACTCTGCGTCTTTATCGGCTTCCATTAACTCTGGATTAGCTACCCACTCTTGCATTGCAGTAATACGGCGCTCAATGGTACGGCGGTCGCCATAACCTTCAGCAATCATCCACTTCAACATAACAATGTTAGAGTTTAAGTACTCAATGATTGGCTCTTTCGCAAGCTTGATGGTACAACCCGCGGCACTACGCTCAGCAGAAGCATCAGACAATTCAAAAGCTTGTTCAACTTTTAAGTTTTCTAAGCCTTCAATTTCTAGAATGCGACCAGAGAAAGCGTTTTTCTTGCCTTTCTTCTCAACAGTTAACAAACCGTTTTGAATCGCTGCGTAAGGAATGGCATGAACCAAATCACGCAATGTGATACCAGGCTTCATCTCACCTTTAAAACGCACCAAGATTGACTCAGGCATATCCAATGGCATAACACCGGTTGCAGCTGCAAATGCCACAAGGCCAGAACCCGCAGGGAATGAAATACCAATTGGGAAACGTGTATGTGAATCACCACCAGTACCCACAGTATCTGGTAACAACATACGGTTTAGCCAAGAGTGGATAACACCATCACCAGGGCGTAATGAAACACCACCACGGTTCATGATGAAGTCAGGCAAAGTATGGTGAGTGGTTACGTCTACTGGCTTAGGGTAAGCCGCCGTGTGGCAGAATGACTGCATGGTTAGGTCTGCAGAGAAACCTAAACACGCTAAATCTTTAAGTTCATCACGGGTCATTGGTCCGGTTGTATCTTGCGAACCCACAGTTGTCATTTTAGGTTCACAGTATTGGCCAGGACGGATCCCTTCAACACTACATGCTTTACCTACCATTTTTTGCGCCAGCGTAAAGCCTTTGCTTGAAGCAGCAACATCTTGAGGACGTTTGAATACTTCTGATGGTGCTAAACCTAAAGAAACACGGGCACGGTCAGTTAAGCCACGGCCAATAATTAGAGGAATACGGCCACCAGCACGTACTTCGTCTAACAACACCTCTGTTTTAAGTTCGAAGGTTGATATCACTTCATCACTACCGGCTTTTTTCACTTCACCAGCAAATGGGTAAATGTCGATAACATCGCCCATTGCAAGTTGCTCTACATCTAGCTCAATCGGCAACGCACCCGCATCTTCCATGGTGTTGAAGAAGATAGGGGCAATTTTACCACCTAGACAGAAACCACCACCGCGCTTGTTTGGTACATTAGGGATATCGTCACCCATCAACCACAGCACTGAGTTAGTCGCAGATTTACGTGAAGAACCAGTACCAACAACATCACCTACGTAAACTAAAGGGTGACCTTTTTCTTGTAGTGCTTCAATTTGCTTCATTGGCCCAATAGTGCCCGCTTGATCAGGTTCAATACCTTCTCGTGCGTTTTTAAGCATGGCTAAAGCATGTAATGGAATGTCTGGACGTGACCAAGCATCAGGTGCTGGAGACAAGTCATCGGTATTGGTTTCACCGGTTACTTTAAATACAGTTAGTGTCGATTTCTCAGCTAACTCAGGACGGTTTAAGAACCATTCTGCGTCAGCCCAACTTTGCATCACTTGTTGTGCAAAGTTGTTCCCCGTTTTGGCTTTTTCTTCCACGTCGTGGAAAGAATCAAACATTAGCAGGGTATGTGATAAGGCTTTAACTGCTATCGGGGCTAATTCGGCGTTATCCAATAATGAGATAAGCGGCTCGATGTTGTAACCACCTTGCATGGTGCCTAACAACTCTGTTGCATAAGCAGCTGACACGATAGGTGAAGTCACCTCTCCAGTAGTAACAGCGGCAAGAAAACCAGCTTTTACATAGGCGGCTTCGTCTACACCAGGGGGAATTCGATTAGCTAATAAATCCAGAAGGAATGCGTCTTCACCTGCTGGCGGAGCTTTTAATAACTCTACTAATCCTGCAGTTTGTTCAGCATCTAGGGGTTTAGGTACAATACCTTCAACAGCACGCTCTTCGACGTGTTTGCGGTAGCTTTCTAGCACGGCTCGCTCCTTATTGTAATAATGCCCGTAGGGGATATCCATATATATGGGCCATTGGGTTAGCTGGCCTCATCGGGCTGAGATTATAGCGGTTTTAACTATAAATTAAAATATCGGCATTTTTAATAAACCACCAAAAATCAAACAAAAACCTTTAATTACAATAAGATAAATGCATTATTATACTTTAGCCACAAAGCCTAAAGTTACAATTTATTCACATTTGTCACGTATTTAGAAGTCATTGCCAATAAACAAATATAACGTTTGCTCAGTTTGATTATGCCCATAAGCCAACACTATCGGCCCTAGCATGCTGGTATCTAGAGCCATAAATACGCTCCCAGCCCAAATAGCGCTTTCATATGAAATGTCGCTAGAGTTGTTCCACACCCCACCATTTTCTAGTGAGCCGCCAACAAATACAGGCGCTTGAAAAGCCGGCGATTGGTAATGATGAAGTTGGTAAAAATACATTAAGCCGGTTAGCGCTTTGTAGCGGCCAGATAACTGCTCGTAGGTAAAACCAGACAACCTTAGGAAGCCACCAAGATCTTGAGCATCAGTAGGAATAATAAAATCACTGCCGGTGCTTCCGTATTCACCAAACCAATTGAAATTGTGCTTATCCCAACCAAACGGCACCTTCCAACGCGTTTCAAAACTGGGTGCTAGTACGCTAGAAAACTCATCCACATCCTCATGATAAAGCGTGAAATTAACATCGAGCATTTTCCCCTGAGTTGGAAAGGCCCAACTATTTAGGGTGTCGTAATCAAACTTAAAATAAGGCCCATACAGCCAATAATTTGCTTCTGCTGCGATACCATTAACTTTAATATTGCCATGTTTTGCCGCTAGACCTACCGCCCATTCTTGCCAAGGTTGATAATTCCACGCCAAGTGAGTGCGAAACTGCAGATCAGAGAAACTAGCCTCTAGGTACTCAAAGTCTTCAGATATTCCGTAAAGGCGACGATTACGTTTATCGTATTCTGCCGAAATCGCCCAAGAGTACTTTAAGCTTTCGGTTATTGGTGAGTAGTATTCGGTATACAGTCGTTTAATCGAACCTATTTCAACTTCATTGCGCCACTCGGCGCCCAAATCGTTTAAATTAGTTAAGGTAAAACCTAAGCCAATATTGGCTTCAGTTCTATCGGAGAAGTTCTCTTGTAAGCCTATCTTCATGTCAAAGTAGCCCGGACCCCAGCTTTTCTCCTGAGTGTCCACATGAATTACATTCTCGCCTTGCTCTGTGCTAATGCGATAATCTACCCGCTCAAATGTTCCTAAGGCATACAGCTGGCTAATTTTTTCTTCTAGCTCAGCCTTAGATAAAAGCTCACCTTGATTGAGTTTCAAACGCGCCAAAATAACCTCATCACTAAGGCTTGAGTCGTTGTTTAGCTCGATACGGTTAACTACAAACTCTTCATGTAACTTGAGCTGTGCTTTACGCTCAGTAACAGTTTGCCGATAGGCTAAATACTCTTGATGCTGCTCGATAACACCTATCCGTTTAGCTAGTTCGGCAATAGGCTCCCTGCCCGCTTCTTTACCTCGCTGTAACGCTAGCGGCATAGCAGAGAAGTCTGCGGTATCTACTCCCGTCATATCAGGAGAAATTAATAAATCATCGGCGCTTAACAACGCTATTTGTCGTTCGGTGCCTGAGCGAGTTAAAAAGATAGATAGCTGGTCCACCACATCAACCGCGGTATTAAGTTGGCCCTGCTTTTTAAGCCGTGAACCAATATCAACTGCGATAATAATATCGGCACCCATCTCTTTAAGTACATCTACCGGCATGTTGTTTACTACCCCTCCATCAGACAGCTGTTTACCGTCTAACTCCACTGGACGTAGTGCTCCCGGCACCGACATACTGGCTTGCATGGCGACAGCTAAATCACCTCGCTCAAGTATATAAGGTTTCATTTCAGCCATATCGGTGGCGACTGCGCGATAGGGAATTGCGAGCTCGTCAAAGCTTGCTAGTGCTTCTAGATTACTGGTGGCAAAACGGAGAATTTCGGCCATGGTTTGACCTTGTACAGCGCCTTTGGGTATTTGAATACCTTGCTCATTTAGCCCCAAAGGTAGAGAGATCTGATAATCGTCTTGTTGTTTTTTACTGCGTAGCGACAACTCGCTTCGTGTTACGTCGTCAACAAAGCCGCTTTCCCAATGAATAGAAAATGTTAATGCTTCTATTTCTTCAGCGGTATAGCCCATTGCCAACATAGCGCCGAAGTAAGCGCCCATACTGGTACCTGCTACATAATCAACGGGAACATTGTATTCTTCTAAAAGTTGCATAACCCCAAGATGCGCAGCACCTTTAGCGCCACCACCACTTAACGCTAAACCTATTTTAGGGCGCGCTACTACGCTAAAAGCAGTAGATAAAAAAACTAACAGTAATAGGCTATTGCGCAAACGCGGCATCAAGAGTCATTCCTTTGAAAACAAACAATAAAGGCAGCCAAGGCTGCCTTTATAACTTTAGTTTTTAAAACTATCTGAGTCTATTTTTTCTTTTTCTTAGCTTTGGCATTTGGAAGGTCGGTAATGCTGCCTTCGAAAATTTCTGCCGCTAAACCTACAGACTCATGCAAGGTTGGGTGAGCATGAATAGTTAATGCAATATCTTCGGCATCACAACCCATCTCAATGGCTAGGCCAATTTCACCAAGCAATTCACCGCCATTAGTACCCACAACTGCGCCACCAATTACACGACCAGATTCTTTATCAAAAATCATCTTAGTCATGCCGTCTGGGCAATCTGATGCGATAGCGCGACCAGAAGCAGCCCAAGGGAATACCGATGCTTCGTAGTTAATACCCTGTGCTTTAGCTTCTTTCTCGGTTAAGCCAACCCATGCCATCTCGGGCTCGGTATAAGCAATAGAAGGAATCACTTTAGGATCAAAGAAGTGCTTCTTGCCAGAGATAACTTCGGCAGCAACATGGCCTTCGTGCACACCTTTATGGGCCAACATAGGTTGACCAACAATGTCACCAATAGCATGAATGTGCGGTACGTTTGTACGAAGCTGCTTATCAACTTCAATGAAACCACGTTCGGTTACTTCGATGCCTGCTTTTTCAGCTTCTAAGCCCAAGCCATTTGGTACACGGCCTACAGCTACTAGTACTGCGTCGTAACGTACTGGTTCATGTGGCGCTTGCTTACCTTCGTAAGTCACGTATAAACCATCAGTTTTAGACTCTACGGCTATCACTTTGGTTTCTAACATGATGTTGAACTTGTCTTTCACCTTCTTGGTGTAAGCACGCACAACGTCTTTATCTGCAGCAGGTACTAGCTGGTCGGCAAATTCAACTACATCAATTTCACTGCCTAATGCGCCGTATACTGTACCCATTTCTAGGCCAATAATACCGCCGCCTAATACCAACAATTTGCCTGGAACTTCTTTTAGTTCTAGTGCATCTGTTGAATCCCAAACACGTGGATCATTGTGTGGGATAAATGGCAATTTTACTGGGCGAGAGCCCGCAGCAATAATCGCGTTATCGAAGTTGATAGTTGTAACGCCTTCGTCACCTTCAACTTGCAATGAGTTAGCGCCAGTAAACTTACCTAGGCCCTGAACTACTTTAACTTTACGCATTTTAGCCATACCGTCGAGGCCGCCAGTCAGTTGACTGATGACTTTTTCTTTCCAGGTACGGATTTTATTAATGTCGGTTTGTGGCTCACCAAATACAATGCCGTGCTCAGCCAGTGATTTTGCTTCTTCAATCACTTTAGCTACGTGCAATAGCGCTTTTGATGGGATACAGCCCACATTCAAACATACTCCGCCGAGGGTGGCGTAGCGTTCTACAATTACTGTTTCCAAACCTAAATCGGCAGCACGGAAGGCAGCAGAATAACCTGCAGGGCCTGCACCCAGTACTACCACCTGGGTCTTGATTTCCTTACTCATTGATGACCTCTTGGTATTGTTATGTTGTAAAGCTGCTGTAGGGTAAATCTGTTAACCATGCAGCTAAACTGAGTTTACGGTTAATCGGTATAAAAAAGAAGAGCCGGGTGATAAACACCCAGCTCTTATTACTAAAGTACTAGTCGGCGAATATCACCTAACAAGCCACTTAAGGTGGAGATGAATCTTGCTCCATCAGCACCATCAATCACTCGATGGTCATAAGACAATGCCAGCGGTAGCATTAACTTCGGAACAAAGTCTTTACCATTCCACTTAGGTTTCATCTCACTGCGTGATACACCTAAAATGGCCACTTCAGGCGCATTTACAATAGGCGTAAACTGCGTACCACCAATGCCACCAAGGCTAGAGATAGTGAAACAGCCACCTTGCATGTCTGAGGCAGTTAGTTTACCTGCTCGTGCTTTCTTCGAAATTTCTACTAACTCTTCTGAAAGCTGGTAAACACCTTTCTTATTCACATCACGTACTACCGGTACAACCAAGCCGTTTGGCGTGTCTACCGCAATACCAATGTGAATGTATTTCTTCATGATAAGGCTATTGCCATCATCAGAAAGCGCCGAGTTAAACTTAGGCATAGCTTCTAGGGTTTTAGCTGCTGCTTTTAGCATAAATACCAGCGGCGTAATCTTAAAGCCAAGCTGTTGCTTCTCAGCAATCACATTCTGCTCTTTACGGAAGGCTTCCATTTCTGAAATGTCAGCTTCGTCAAACTGAGTAACGTGTGGGATCTTCACCCAGTTACGGTGTAAAGCAGGGCCAGAGATTTTCTGAATACGTGATAACGGAACTTCTTCCACTTCACCAAATTTAGAGTAATCAATACTCGGCCAAGCTGCTACAGCCATACCCGCGCCACCAGCAGAAGCACCAGACTCAAGTACTTTAACTGCTTGTTTAACGTAAGCTTGTACGTCTTCTTTAACGATACGGCCCTTACGACCAGACGCTTTAACCTTGGCTAAATCAACCCCGAATTCACGAGCTAAACGACGAATAACCGGTGAAGCATGTACGTAGGCACTGTTTTCAACAAACTCACCCGCTTTTGCTGGCACACTCGCAGGCTTACTAGCTGACGCAGGAGCCGCTGCAGGTTTAGCTACTTCGGCTGGTGCCGCCGCTGGTGCGCTAGCAACAGGCGCTGCAGATGTAACTTCAAACACCATAATCAGCGAGCCAGTTTTTACTTTATCGCCAGTCGCAACCTTAAGCTCTTTAACCACACCAGCAAACGGTGCAGGTACTTCCATAGCGGCTTTGTCACCTTCTACAGAAATCAGAGTTTGTTCAAGCTCAACAGTGTCGCCAACCGATACTGTTACTTCGGTTACTTCAACTTCGTCGTCACCAATATCAGGGATTAGAACTTGCTGCTCTTGCTTAGCTGCTGGAGCGGCAGGTGCGGCCTCAGCAACAGGAGCTGAAGCAGGCGCGGAACCAGCTACTTCAAATTCCATAATAAGAGAACCGGTAGTCACTTTATCGCCTACCGTTACGCTAATCGCTTTTACCGTGCCAGCAAATGGTGCAGGTACTTCCATAGCGGCTTTATCGCCTTCTACAGAAATAAGCGTTTGCTCAGCGTCAATAACGTCACCCACACTCACTGCGATTTCAGTAATTTCTACTTCATCATCGCCAATATCTGGTACGTGCACTAACTCTACCGAGCTAGCGGCAGGCGCTGCTGATGCAACCGGTGCTTCTGCTGCTGGCGTTGCAGCTGCAGCACCTTCGGCTTCAAAGATCATAATCAGTGCGTTTGTCGCAACACTGTCACCCACCGCTACTTTAATTTCTTTTACAACACCCGCTTGAGATGCTGGTACTTCCATAGCGGCTTTGTCGCCTTCTACCGAAATAAGCGATTGCTCTAACTCTACGCTGTCGCCCACATTGACAAGAATTTCGGTAACTTCTACTTCATCATCGCCAATATCTGGTACAAAAATTTCAATACTCATATCACTCGCCCTTACGCGTAGAGAGGGTTAACTTTGTCAGTGTCGATGCCATATTTTTCAATCGCTTCTACCACTAACTTCTTATCAATAGTTCCAGCTTTAGCTAACTCAGCTAACGAAGCTACAACAATGTAATCGGCATTCACTTCAAAGTGACGACGTAAATTTTCTCGGCTATCACTGCGACCAAATCCATCGGTACCTAATACTTTGTAACTACCAGGAATGTAAGCACGTACTTGCTCGGCGTATTGCTTCATGTAATCGGTAGCGGCAATGGTCGGTAAATCACTTAAAGCTTCAGTAATAAACGGTACTTGCTCTTCCGCTTCTGGCTTAAGCATGTTCAAACGCTCAACAGCTTGGCCTTCGCGGGTCAGTTCGTTAAACGAGGTAACACTGAATACTTCAGAGGCTACGTCATATTCTTCACTCAACACTTTAGCGGCCTTAAGTACTTGCTGCATGATAGTGCCAGAGCCCAATAACTGAACCTGCGCCTTGCTGCCTTTATTACTCTCAAACTTGTAGATACCTTTGCGGATACCGTCAGCTGCGCCTTCTGGCATAGCTGGTTGATGATAGTTTTCATTCATCAAGGTCAAGTAGTAGTAAACATTCTCTTGCTCACCGTACATACGGCGCAAACCATCTTGCAGAATTACGGCGACTTCAAAGGCAAAGCTTGGGTCGTAAGAAATACAGTTTGGAATGGTGTTAGCTAAAATTAAGCTGTGACCATCTTCGTGCTGCAAGCCCTCACCATTTAGCGTGGTTCTACCGGCAGTTGCGCCTAATAAGAAACCGCGCGCTTGTTGGTCGCCCGCCATCCAACACATATCACCTACGCGTTGGAAACCAAACATAGAGTAATAGATGTAGAACGGAATCATTGGTACATCGTTGGTGCTGTATGACGTAGCAGCAGCAACCCACGAGCTCATGGCACCTAATTCGTTAATCCCTTCTTGCAATACTTGACCGCTTGTATCTTCTTTATAGTAAGACACTTGCTCTCTGTCTTGCGGGGTATAAACCTGACCGCCTGGGTTGTAAATACCCACTTGGCGGAACAAACCTTCCATACCAAAGGTACGTGCTTCATCGGCAATAATCGGCACGATGTTTTTACCAATGCCTTTGTTCTTAAGCATGACATTTAATGCTCGAACGTAAGCCATGGTGGTAGATATTTCGCGCTTTTGCTCACCTAATAAGGCATCAAACTCGCTCAACTCAGGGATCTCTAAGTCTTTAGTAAATTTAGGCAAACGTGTTGGCGTGTAACCTTTTAACTCTTTACGGCGAGCATGTAGGTAATCGTATTCTGCTGTACCAGGTTTAAGCTCAATGTAAGGCAGATTAGGTAAGTCAGCATCACTTACATCTACACCTAAACGGTCACGGAATTGCTGAACATAGTTCATGTCCATTTTCTTAACGCCGTGAGCAATGTTTTTACCTTGAGCTGCTTCGCCCATACCGTAACCTTTAACCGTTTTGGCTAAGATAACAGTAGGTACGCCGGCTGTTTTACGTGCTTTATCAAAGGCGGCGTAAAGTTTAACCGGATCGTGACCACCACGACGCAGAGCAAAAATTTCGTCGTCACTCATATCTTTAACTAATTCAGCGGTTTCGCTGTATTTACCAAAGAAGTGCTCACGCACATAAGCGCCATATTTTGCTTTAAAGGTTTGGTAATCGCCGTCAATGGTTTCGTTCATCAACTGCAACAACTTACCAGAACTGTCTTTCGCTAGCAGGCTGTCCCACTCACTACCCCAAACCACTTTAATCACATTCCAGCCAGCACCTTTAAATAGGCCTTCTAGCTCTTGAATGATTTTGCCGTTACCCATTACTGGGCCGTCTAAGCGCTGTAAGTTACAGTTAATAAGGAAACATAAGTTATCTAACTTTTCACGAGCAGCGAAAGAAATTGCACCACGTGATTCTGGCTCGTCCATCTCGCCATCACCCAAGAACGCGTAAACACGTTGCTGAGTACAGTCTTTTAAGCCACGACCGGTAAGATACTTAAGGAAACGGGCTTGATAAATAGCAGAGATAGGGCCAAGACCCATAGACACAGTAGGAAACTGCCAGAACTCAGGCATTAACTTAGGGTGCGGGTAAGAGCTTAAACCGTTACCGCCTACTTCTTGGCGGAAGTTATCTAGTTGCTCAGTCGTTAAACGCCCTTCAACAAATGCGCGTGCGTAAATACCCGGAGAGATGTGCCCTTGGTAATAAACCAAATCACCGCCATCTTGCTCATTGCGCGCACGGAAGAAGTGGTTAAAACACACTTCATAAAATGCAGCAGAAGACTGATAAGACGCCATGTGACCGCCTAGGTCGAGGTCCTTTTTAGAGGCACGCAATACAATCATAATTGCATTCCAGCGAATAATAGAACGAATACGACGCTCTATTGCACTGTCGCCAGGGTATTCAGGCTCATCTGACACTGCGATAGTATTGATGTAATCGCTAGTGATAGACCCGCCAGGGCCGGCTAATCCATCAATCTTAGCGTTAGCAATGACCTGCTCTAACAAGAACTGTGCACGTTCAACGCCTTCCTCACGGATCACAGATTCAATGGCGTCGATCCACTCACTGGTTTCTAGCGAGTCAACATCATGCTTCAGTACCTCTGACATGGCTGTTTCCTTATCAGTTATTAATAGTTTTCCAAACCCTAACTTTAAGGTTTAGGTTACACTTTCAATTGTTTTAAACGACGATTAGACCGCTCTACACGGCTATCTTCTCGCTCAATCAGCAATAGCGTTTCTTCAATAAACGCCAAATGTTTGTGTGAAGCTTCTCTCGCATCATCTGGCTTACCATCTAATATGGCCTGCAGCATTAACGACCGATGATGGCGAATTTTTTCGGCAACATCTGGGCGTGTATACAAGAGTTGAAAATTGTCCATAATGTTTTTTTCCAACAATGGACTTAAGCCTCTAATTAAATGAAACAACACCAAGTTATGTGACGCCTCGGTAATCGCTTCATAAAAATTTAAAACTGCTTTTGCTTCGTCTTGAGTATTTCCATCATGCTGAGCTAACTCTATGCGCTCGTGACAAGCCTGAATTTTATCTAAATCCGCTTCTGTCCCTCTTAGGGCGGCATAATAAGCAGAAATCCCCTCAACAGCGTGACGAAACTCCAACAAGTCTAGTTGGCTTTCATCATGATTGGACAATAAATCAAACAAGGGATCGGTAAGCGCTTCGCGCAACTTTTGCTGTACGTAAGTACCGCCACCTTGTCGCCTTACCACCAAGCCTTTCGCTTCCAATTTTTGAATCGCTTCACGCAGTGATGGACGTGAAACATCGAACTGAATAGCCAACTCGCGTTCGGCAGGCAAACGCTCACCTGGCGGTAAACTCCCTTCTACAATCATTCGCTCTAATTGCTTAGCAATTACGTCGGCGAGTTTAGGTGGTTTAATTCGTTGGTAGCTCATCGATTCCTATCAATCTGAATATTGGTAATACCAATTTACACGCAGCAAATTAACAAATCAGAAACACCCTGTCCAGAAAAATTGACCCACATCAATTTAGCCAACACCTATTGCCAGATATGTAAAGCCTATTGTCCTACAAATATAATTGGTCAGACCTCTTTTTGTGCACAAGATCGTCCGAATGTAACAAAGGGGAAGGAGTTAACAATGAAATGTGAAAATTAGTCGAGTTTGCTACAACCCGACTGACAGGGCTAAATTAACCAACCAGCGATAGTTAGCATGGCAATAATCGCAATCGCAAACATAATTCCGCGCTTAGCTAAACTAACGAAACGGCAGGTAGTCGCCACACACAACATCTCGTGTTCAGACTCGTCGCCTGAAAGCTCTGCAGCTACCGCCACCTTGGCCAGCCAATAGCCGTTGCTATGGGTAGTATCTTTTAAAGCTTGTAACCAAATGGGTAAAGCTGCTGAGGTATTGCCTACCGCCAGATAACATAAACTCGCTAAACGGCTTGGCAACCAATCAATATAGTGCATGAAATTATTTACCGTAGGCGCAAGCGCTTGTACCTCGGTGCTTTTATGTAAATACAAGCCGCGGCTGCAACCATAAAACACAGCGCCAGCTGGCCCCGCTAATACATAGAAAAAGATCACCGCAAAATAGTAACGATAGTTAAGCCACATGAGCTGGGTGCCAGTAGAGAGAGCAATAGACTCCTTTTCATCAGTTTGATGCAGCGGGTGAATTTGGTTCAATAGCTGTTGGTTAAACTCATTACAGGCTTGCTCATTACCACTAGCGGCAGCCCTAAGGTAATCACGATAACCTTGCTGCAATGGCGGGCAACCTAAGGTAAGCAGTGGAATAAAAATCCATAAAGCTAAACTGGGTAAACCAAACAGCCAACCAGCTAAGCTAACTTGCAAGTAAGCAAGCAGCAGCGTAGGCAATACCACCGCCATAACAATCTGCCATGTTGCAGATAAACTGTCGAAACGCTGCAACCACCAATGAAATACATGCTGCCACCACCAACTGGCACCAATTCGGCGAGCACGTTCTAAACTCAAGGCTAACAAAAGTGAAATTAAAGACATGTTGCTGAATTTACTCCATAAACGTCAGCTTGATAATAAATATTAAGTTAATTACTTAGCGATATCTAGCGACTTTATAATGCGTCTAGGTATTGGCACCAATCAAACTCCGAACCAGGATCGGTTTTCCTCCCTGGAGCAATATCACTATGTGCTACAATGCGCTGCTTGGTAATGGCTGGGTAGTTACTTTGCAGTAACTTAGTGACCTCTATTAAGCATTGATATTGCTCTGAAGTATAGCGGCTTGTATCGGTGCCTTCTAGCTCAATGCCAATGGAGTAATCATTGCAGTTTTCATGATTATCGAAAGAAGATACACCAGCATGCCAAGCCCGCTTATCAAAAGGTACGTATTGAGTTACCCGTCCCGCTCTATCAATTAACAAGTGGGCTGAAACTTCTAGACCTTGAAGATCATGAAAGCTTGGTTCTGCGGAACAATCAAGGCAACCACTAAACAAGTCATCAATATACTGATTACCAAATTTCCCCTCTGGTAAACTTATACAGTGAATAACTAATAAACTCACTTCGCCCATAGGCCGCAAATTATAGAATGCACTGGGTATTTGCCTAGCTGAAACCAGTTGATGTTGTGCGTTGATTCTCAAGCCTAAATCTCCGTATAAGCAATACCAAATGTAGCCTCTCATAATAAAGACTAGATTAGCCCATGCAAGCGTGAAGCTTCTGCGTTAAAATACGCCAATATTATGATGATAATTCACTTATCTACTTCACATCTACTAACCACCAGAGAAACGATGCATGAACGCTGAACAATTGCGTGCCAACATAAGCGCCGCTTTAGTTGAAGATTTAGGAACACTCGACGCAAACTTAGACATTACCGCCGCCCTTATTCCAGAGCAACAAGTAAGCAAAGCAAAAATCATTAGCCGTGAATCCGCCACCTTTGCGGGCAAAGCATTCGCCGATGAAGTGTTTCGTCAGCTTGGTGATGAAGTAGACATTGAGTGGTTAGTGGCCGATGGCGATAAAGTAGTTGAAGACCAAGCACTTTGTTTTTTAACTGGCCCAGCAAGAATCCTGCTCACTGGCGAGCGCTCTGCGCTTAACTTTATTCAAACCCTATCCGGCATTGCCACTCAAGTTGCCGAATACATGGACTTGCTAGAAGGCACTAACTGCAAGCTACTCGATACCCGTAAAACTCTCCCTGGATTACGTTATGCCTCTAAATACGCAGTAACTTGTGGTGCAGGAACCAATCATCGTTTTGGCTTGCACGACGCATTCTTAATTAAAGAAAACCACATCATGGCCTGTGGTGGCATTAAACAAGCTATCGAAAAAGCCCGCCTTTTATCTCCAGGTAAAAAGGTAGAAGTAGAAGTAGAGAATCTCAATGAGCTTGAGCAAGCATTAGATGCCAATTGTGATGTGGTAATGCTAGACAATTTCTCAGTGGCCTTAATGAAACAAGCGGTGGAATTAAACCAAGGCCGAGCAAAATTGGAGGCTTCAGGAAACATGACTATAACAACGATTCGTCAGTATGCCGAAACTGGCGTGGACTTCATTTCTGTGGGTGCTTTAACTAAACATGTCAAGGCCTTAGACCTAAGTATGCGATTTGTCGCCTAATAAATGTTAATGCGAACATCCTTGTGTACACCTAGATGTACACAAGGGATTTAATAAGTGTTGCTAAGATCACGATATCATTGCCTTTTTTCAATAAAAGCTATACTTTTTTAAGTCGTATGCTTTAATGTGAAACTCATTTATAGCATCGTGGTATCAGGGACGTAGAAACAACTCAATTGTTTCACCACAACTCTGAACAAAAACAACGGTAAATGAATAACTTCAAAAAACTTGTGTAAAGGAAAGACGCAATGAAAACCATCCAAAACCTTCAAACCAAAGTTGCTAACAAGCAATCAGGTTTTACTCTTATTGAATTAATGATCGTAGTAGCGATTGTAGCTATTTTGGCTGCAGTGGCATTACCGGCATACCAAACTTATACTGACCGTGCTAAATTCTCTGAGGTTATTGCTGCTGCAGGCCCAGCAAAAACAGCCTATGAAGTATGTTGGCAGAGCGATCCTGGTGCAAGTGGTGCGCAAACAACTTGTTCAACAGCATCAGATAACGCTGGGGCGAAATCATCTGGCGGCCCAGAAGTCAAATCAGTTGATGTTACTAGTGGTGTAATTACAGCTTCAGCGCAAAACATCCAAGATTCGGGTAATGCTGATGTAACATATACCCTAACTGCTTCTGCATCTACGACAACGGGTCAAGTTGTTTGGACTCGCGGTGGTACATGTCGCACTGAAGGGCTTTGTTAATAGCTAATGTCAGTCGAGATTAAACTTAACGGCCTAGCTTCTAGCTTGGCCGTTTCTTTTCCAGAAAAAGAAACTCAACTTGTGGAGTTGTTCAAACGCTGCATTCAAGAACAGCGCGCCTTTACAACAGTCCTTGTAGAAAACGAACTAATTTCCAGTAAAGATCTTGCCGATTTCTGTGAAGCGCAGTTTGGCATTCCCTTACTCGATCTCGATGCCATTGAACTAACCGAAATACCGCAAGACTACCTTAACGAAAAGCTCATTTTTAAACACCACGTACTGCCAGTTTATAGCCAAAACCAAACTCTTTATGTAGCAATGGCGGATCCAAGTAACGTTGTTGCTTTGGAAGATTTTGGTTTTAGCTTTGGACTACATGTCGAAGCACTTTTGGTTGAAGAAACTAAGCTCCTCAAAGCAATTCAATCTTTAGTCGACGATACTGCCAACCTAGACATTGGTGACATCTCTGATGAAGACATCAGCGATTTAGAGGTGAGTGACGAAAACTCTCGACTTGACGAAAAACAGAATAATAAAGAAGACGACGCACCGATTGTTGTTTACATCAATAAAATATTAATGGACTCCATTCGACGTGGCGCCTCAGATTTACATTTTGAACCCTATGAACATAAGTATCGTATTCGTTTTCGTATTGATGGTATCTTACATGAAATAGCCAGCCCGCCTATTAACCTTGCTAATCGCTTTTCTGCTCGGCTTAAAGTAATGGCGCGTATGGACATTGCAGAGCGCCGCCTGCCGCA
This sequence comes from Agarivorans sp. 2_MG-2023, assembly GCF_030548085.1. Classification (NCBI taxonomy): domain Bacteria; kingdom Pseudomonadati; phylum Pseudomonadota; class Gammaproteobacteria; order Alteromonadales; family Alteromonadaceae; genus Agarivorans; species Agarivorans sp. 2_MG-2023. Next base: position 98,104 of record NZ_JAUORQ010000011.1, on the reverse strand, counting down.
AGATGGGCGAATTAAGCTGAAAACTGGCCGTAACAAAGCCATTGATATGCGGGTTAACTCACTGCCCACCATGTGGGGAGAAAAAATTGTAATTCGTATATTAGATTCCTCAGCAGCCAATCTAAATATCGATATTCTCGGTTATGATGACAAGCAAAAGAAACTATACCTAGACGCTTTAGCGCGACCACAAGGTATGATCTTGGTAACCGGCCCCACCGGTTCTGGTAAAACAGTATCTTTGTACACTGGCTTAAACATTCTAAACACTACCGAAACAAATATTTCTACAGCGGAAGACCCTGTGGAAATCAACTTGCCAGGTGTAAATCAAGTATTGATTAACAATAAAGCGGGAATGACCTTTGCAAGCGCCTTACGTGCATTTTTACGTCAAGATCCCGATATTGTGATGGTGGGGGAGATTCGAGATTTAGAAACTGCTGAAATTTCGATTAAGGCAGCACAAACTGGTCACTTAGTTTTATCTACTTTACATACCAATTCAGCGGCAGAGACTTTAACTCGACTGTTAAACATGGGTGTCCCCGCCTTTAACATTGCTTCTTCCGTTAGTTTAATAATTGCCCAGCGACTAGCCCGTAAATTATGTGAACATTGTAAAAAACCGAAAATGGTTGAAGCCATATTGCTACCCAAAATGGGCTTCACTCAAACACAAATCGACTCTGGTATTAAGCTATTTGAGCCCGTTGGCTGTGACAAATGCACGGGCGGATACAAGGGACGAGTAGGCATTTATGAGGTCATGCCTATGAGTACCGAAATTTCCAAGTTGATTATGTTAGAAGGTAACTCTATTCAAATCGCAGAGCAAGCGGCCATTGAGGGCATGTATTCACTACGTATGTCTGCCTTAGAAAAAGCCCGCTTAGGCGTAACTAGTCTTTCTGAGGTAGAGCGGGTCACAAATGTGTAAACCCACCCACTACGTAGCGTAATTATCTGATAAATTAAATAATTAGCTTCATACCAAATTAAGTATCAACAATTAGCAAGGATGTTATGGCTACCGCAACCAGCACAAAACGAAAAGTCGCCGTCAAAAAAATCAACGCTTATAATTGGAGCGGGGTAAACCGTAAAGGCGATAAGGTTAGCGGAGAATACCAAGCTGAAACCATTAGTCAGGTTAAGGCAGAACTACGTAGACAAGGCATTACCGTAACAAAAACTAAAAAGAAAACAGAAAGTTTTCTTTCTAAGCTCGGTAATAAAATTAATGCCATGGACATTGCCGTTATGTCGCGGCAAATAGCAACCATGCTGCAAGCTGGCGTGCCATTGGTCCAAAGTTTTAACATAATTTCGAAAAGTGTAGAAAAACCAGCAATGCGTGAGCTCATCTCTGAGATCGCTGCTGAAGTGGAGTCAGGTACCGCGCTATCAGAAACCTTGCGTAAACATCCGCTCTACTTCGATGCCTTATATTGTGACTTAATCGAAGCTGGCGAGCAAAGTGGTGCTTTAGAGACGATTTATGACCGCGTAGCGATTTATAAAGAAAAAGCAGAAGCGCTTAAATCAAAAATTAAAAAAGCCATGTTTTACCCCGTCTCAGTTATTATCGTTGCCATTATCGTTACTACTATCCTTTTACTGTTTGTAATTCCACAATTCGAAGAAATCTTTGCAGGTTTTGGAGCAGAGCTTCCAGCATTTACCCAGTTTGTTATTGCTATATCTCGTTTTGTACAGGACTATTGGCCAGTCATTTTTGGTTCCTTGTTTGCTTTAGCTTATGGCTATGTACAGTCCTTTAGGCGATCCCAAGCAGTTAAAGACGCCACTGACCGGTTCGTTCTTAAAATTCCGGTCATTAACCCTATTTTACATAAAGCAGCTATGGCCCGTTTTGCTCGTACCTTATCAACTACCTTTGCTGCAGGTATCCCATTAATTGATGCGCTTCGCTCGGCTTCAGGGGCTTCAGGCAACGTTGTATACCGCAATGCCATTGACGCAATTAGAATTGAGGTTACAGGTGGTATGCAAATGAATATCGCCATGCGAACCGTTAATATATTTCCAGATATGGTGACGCAAATGGTGATGATTGGCGAAGAGTCTGGCTCCTTAGATAGCATGCTAGAAAAAGTAGCCAATATTTACGAGCAACAAGTAGATGACGCTGTTGATGGCCTCACAAGCCTGATCGAACCACTTATTATGGCTGTGCTTGGCGTATTGGTTGGTGGTATGGTAATCGCCATGTATCTACCAATCTTTAAATTAGGCTCAGTTGTCAGTTAAGCATGCAAACCTTTATTGAACTCTACCCAGCCACTGCGCTGGGTTTCTGCTTATTAATAGCCCTATGTATTGGGTCTTTTTTGAACGTGGTGATTCACCGTTTACCTATAATGTTGCAGCGAGAGTGGAAAACAGAATGTCGCTCTTTTTTGGCTGATGAACTAAAAGATAACACCAAATCAGAAGCCGACACTTACAACTTAATGATTCCCCGGTCAGCCTGCCCAAACTGCAATAGCCTAATTACTGCTTGGCAAAATATCCCAGTAGTCAGTTGGTTAATGCTACGAGGAAAGTGTGCTACCTGTAAGGCACCAATCAGTGCTCGTTACCCTCTAGTAGAGCTAGCTTCAGGCTTGTTAACTCTGGCGTGTTGGTGGCAATTTGGTCTTAGTTTACCGTTTGTTTTTGCGAGTCTGTTTTGCATCATTTTGCTCTGCCTCACCATGATCGATTTAGATACCATGTATTTGCCAGATCAAATCACTCTACCGACCTTATGGTTAGGTTTGCTCATCAACTTGGATACGGGCTTTGTTAGTTTGAACGATGCAGTGCTTGGTGCGGCTATCGGTTATGGCTTTTTATGGAGTTTATTTTGGGTATTTAAACTACTCACAGGTAAAGAAGGTATGGGTTACGGTGATTTCAAACTGCTAGCAATGATAGGCGCTTGGTTTGGCTGGCAAGCTCTGCCCCTAACCATCCTGTTATCTTCGTTTTCGGGAGCGGCGATCGGTATTGGGCTAATTGTGTTTCGCAAACACCAACAAAGCAAACCTATTCCATTTGGTCCTTATCTCGTTTTAGGGGCGCTTTGCTATTTACTCTTTGGTGACACTATTCATAATTGGTACTTTTCTTACCTTGGAATTGCCTAATGATTGTTGGCCTAACGGGAGGCATTGCCAGTGGTAAGAGTCAGGTATCCCGTTGGTTTGAAGAGCTTGGAATAACGGTTGTAGACGCAGATATTGTTGCTAGAGAAGTGGTGAATATAGGCCAGCCTGCTCTAGCCCAAATCGAAGAGTATTTTGGGCAAACTATTTTGCTTGAAAATGGCCAGCTAAATCGCGCTAAATTACGCCAAGAAATTTTTGCTGATGAAGATAAAAAAAACTGGCTGAATCAACTGATGCACCCACTCATTCGCGAAACAATGCTCACCCAGCTAAATCAAGCTCAAGGGGCTTACAAAATCTTAGTTGCCCCGCTGCTTTTAGAAAACCAACTCCACAAGCTAGTAGACCGAGTGCTCGTTGTAGATGCATCAACAAATGTGCAAATAGAACGCACCATGGCTAGAGATAATGTAAGTGCTAACCAAGCGCAACAAATTATCGATGCCCAAATGAAACGCGAAGCAAAACTCGCCGCTGCCGATGACATCATTGAAAACGATGCCGATCTTCCGACCCTACAGCTAAAAGTTAAAGCATTACACCAGTTTTACCTTGATCTCAGTAAAAGCCATGACAGTTAATCCTCCAATGGTTACACTAGCGCAGATAAGCCACCCAAAGCTGTAAAACTGAGTTCTCATGGCCGCATTGATTTTTGAACACCCTTTAAACGAAAAAGTAAGAAACTACTTACGCTTAGAGCAATTGTTTGAGCAACTAATGCTGTCCAAAGCACTGCAGCACCCATTGCAACAGCAGCAGTTTTTTCGAGTGCTGTTTGAAGTGGCTGAAGTATTAGAACGCTGTGAATGGCGCGCCGACTTACTTAAAGATTTAGCTAAACAGGCTGAAAAGCTCGACCAATGGGCATCAATGCCAAATGTTGATACCAGTAAAATTGAAGAGCTCTTGTTACAAGTTAAAACCTTTATCGCAGCCATAGCTAAGCATACTCGTGTATCTGACCACCTTAAAAATGATCGGCTACTTGCGAGTATTCGACAGCGACTTTGTTTGCCAGGCGGAAACAGTAGCTTCGACTTGCCCTATTTGCATTTGTGGTTAAATCAGCCACAAGCGTTAATAAACTCTCAAGTCCAGCAATGGTTAAGCCCATTTCAATTAGTGGCTGAAGCCATCAAACACTTATTAAATCTACTCAGAGAACAGCACAGTGATGCTGAAGTAATCGCCCATAAGGGCTTTTATCAAGGGGTTGCAGCCGAATGCGGCCTGTTGCGTATTGAGTTAGATACCGAGTTTCAATGTTATCCAACCGTTAGCGGGCATAAACACCGCTTTGCGATAAAATTTGTTAGTGCGGTGAATGCTGAAGTAGCCGATATTCCCTGCCGCCTTTATTGTTGTAAGATTGCTTAATGAAAAAACCTAATGCTCCAGTAGTAAAATGCCCTACCTGTGATTCTACCGTTATTTGGCAAGCCAGCAGTGAATACAGACCTTTTTGCAGTGAACGCTGTAAGCTTATTGATTTAGGCGAATGGGCCAATGAAGAGAAGTTTATCGCCGGACAAGACCTACAAGAAGACGAAGATAAACCCGATAGCTGGGAATTTTAATCCGCACTAAAGCCAGATTTAAGAATTTCTTCTAGAATTACCTCATTGGCTTCTGGAAAATTTAAGTCAACCAGTTCATTTCTGTTTACCCAACGAATTTCTTGTTGTTCGGCGCCTTGTGGCTCACCTGAGTAGCGAGTTAGCGTATAAACATGTAAACATACCTTTTTATCGCCATAGTCGTGCTCAACGCGAATAAGAGGCTTACAGCTATCTTTATCTACAACGATTAACAGTTCTTCCTCCAACTCTCTAGATAACGCATCTACAACAAGCTCTCCATCTTCAATTTTGCCACCTGGAAACTCCCACTTTCCACCTTGATGCTGTGCTTGGTTACGTAAACTAAGTAAGATTCTCTCACCATCAACAATCACGCCCACAGCTACATTTACAATTTTCATTATCTTTCCTTACTCATAAAAAAAGAGAGCCTGAGCTCTCTTTTCAATAGACTTTGTAACCTTAAGAAAGCTTACCGTGACATTGTTTGTATTTCTTACCAGAACCACATGGGCAAGGGTCATTACGACCCACTTTTTGTCCATCGCGAACGACCGTATGCCCGGGCTCAGCTGATTCCTCAGTTTGGCCCTGCGATTGTTGCTGGCGCAATTTCATTGCTCGCTCTTCAGCTTCACGACGTTTGGCTTCCATCGCTTCAACTTCTTCAGGAGCTTGAACTTGAACACGACTCAAGATACTTACTACATCCAATTTCAGCGCTTCGAGCATTTGCATGAATAACTCGTAAGACTCACGCTTATACTCTTGCTTAGGATTTTTCTGAGCATAACCACGTAAGTGAATACCTTGGCGAAGATGATCCATTGCTGCTAAGTGCTCTTTCCATAACTGGTCAAGCGTTTGCAACATTACAGATTTTTCAAATTGCTTAATAGGATCGGCACCTACTGTGTCAATTTTAACCTGGTAATCAGCTATAGCGGCTTCTAGGATTTTTTCACGAAGTTTTTCTTCATGTAATTTATCGTCTTCATCAAGCCATTTTTGAATCGATAAATCTAAACCAAAGTCGCTTTTTAAGCGCTGTTCAAGTTCGCTAACTTGCCACATTTCTTCTAGCGATTGCTGGGGGATATATTCATCTATGACACTTGAATACACGTCCTCACGAATGGCTTCAATGGTTTCGGTGATGCTATCACTGTCCATCAAGTCATTACGCTGTTCGTAAACGACCTTACGCTGATCGTTGGCTACGTCATCAAACTCAAGTAGAGATTTACGCACATCAAAGTTACGCCCTTCTACTTTACGCTGAGCATTCTCAATAGCGCGAGTCACCCAAGGGTGCTCAATCGCTTCACCTTGCTCCATGCCTAGTTTTTTCATCATACCGGTTACCCGATCTGAGGCAAAAATACGCATTAAGCTGTCTTCCATTGATAGGTAGAAACGGGTAGAACCGGGGTCACCTTGACGGCCAGAACGACCACGTAGCTGATTATCAATACGACGAGATTCATGTCGCTCAGTGCCAATAATATGTAATCCGCCAGCAGCTAGCACTGCATCATGGCGTAATTGCCATTGTTGTTTTACTTCAGCAATTTTCTGTTCAGTCGCGTCTTCGCCTAACGCGCTGATCTCTACCTGTAAGTTACCACCCAATACGATATCGGTACCACGTCCGGCCATGTTGGTAGCAATAGTCACAGCACCTGCAGTACCTGCTTCAGCAACAATGTCTGCTTCTTTCTCATGGAATTTAGCGTTTAGAACATTGTGCTTAACTTTTTCTTTCTTAAGAATACTAGAAAGCAGCTCCGAGTTTTCAATAGAAACCGTACCCACAAGAACGGGTCGCTCGGCTTTCACACATTCGCGAATATCGTCAATAATCGCTTGGTATTTTTCTTCTGCAGTCAGATAAACCAAATCCCCTTGGTCATCACGAACCATTGGTTTATTGGTGGGCACTACAACAGTGTCTAAGCCATAAATTGATTGGAATTCAAATGCTTCGGTATCAGCAGTACCCGTCATGCCAGACAACTTCTCGTATAAACGGAAGTAGTTTTGGAAGGTAATTGACGCCAGCGTTTGGTTTTCGTTCTGAATAGCTACGCCTTCTTTAGCTTCTACAGCTTGGTGTAAACCTTCAGACCAGCGGCGACCAGGCATTGTACGACCAGTGTGCTCATCTACAATCACGATTTCGTTAGTATCGCTAACGATGTAGTCAACGTTACGCTCAAACAAAGTGTGAGCACGCAAACCAGCATTAACGTGGTGAAGCATACTAATATTAGCGGCGTTATATAAAGAATCGCCTTGCTCCAACATGCCACGTTCTTGCAGTGTTTCTTCTACAAATATCTGACCATTTTCGGTTAGGTGAACCTGCTTGTTCTTCTCGTCGAGAGTATAGTGACCGTCGCCAATAAGCTCTTCGGTATCTTCCTCTGCTTGGCGAACCAATAATGGGATGATGTCATTAATCTTCTTATATGATTCTGAGCTATCTTCAGCCGGACCAGAAATAATTAATGGCGTACGTGCTTCATCGATTAAGATTGAATCCACTTCATCGATAACTGCGTAATTGAGTGGACGCTGAACGCGTTGCTCAGGCGCAAAAGCCATATTATCGCGCAGGTAGTCAAAACCAAATTCGTTGTTAGTTCCGTAGGTAATATCAGCTGCGTACGCCGCTTTTTTCGCTTCATGGTCCATACCAGAAACGTTCACAGCAACACTTAGGCCCAAGTATTCAAACAACGGGCGATTCCAATCAGCATCACGCTGAGCAAGATAATCGTTCACCGTAATAACGTGCACACCTTTGCCCGTTACGCCGTTTAAATAAGCCGGTAAGGTTGCGGTTAAGGTTTTACCTTCACCGGTACGCATTTCGGCAATTTTGTTGTCGTTAAGTACCATGCCGCCAATTAACTGCACATCAAAATGGCGCATTTCAAATACACGCTTAGAGGCTTCTCGCACAACCGCGAATGCTTCTGGCAAAATGGCCTCTAGAGTCTCGCCCTTTTCTAAGCGCTCTCTAAATTCGCCCGCCTTAGCTTGTATTTCTTCAGCAGACAGTTTCTCGTACTCGGGCTCTAAAGCGCTAATAGTGATAGCGACTTTACGCATCTTTTTGATGGTACGATCATTTCGAGTACCAACGATTTTTGTTACTAATTTACTAATCATGAAACACTACTTTTGCTAAGACGAAATCCAATTTTCTAGGCACTGGCTTTGCGGTAAATAAACTTACTGGGATTTAGCGGACGACCGTTTTTCAGCACTTCAAAGTGCACGTGAGACCCAGTTGAGCGACCGGTACTGCCCATCAACGCAATCTCATCCCCTTTACTTACAACATCACCCTCTTTTACTAATACAGCTTTAGCATGCGCGTAACGTGTTACCATTCCGTTACCATGCTCAATTTCAACTAGGTTACCATAACCAAAGCGGCTTCCCGCCCAAACAACGACTCCAGCACCTACCGAGCGTATTTTGGTTCCTTCTTTACCCGCGATATCTACACCTTTATGGCGAGCCTTACGCTTAGTAAAAGGATCTACTCGAGAACCAAATGGCGAAGAAATCCAAATACCCGGTCCCTTTGCAGGCCAACCAGATATATAACTACTATTAACTAGATGGTGACTTTGTTGCCAAGATTCAAGCAGGTTCAGTGATTTTTTCTTTGCACCCACTTGAGCTTCTAGCTGGCCAAGGTCAAAAATGAGAGTATCACTGCGATGGACGGTACTATCTACATCTAACATTGGGCCGCCCATAGGCGGCGTATTGGTGAAATCAAACTCTGCAGCGAACTCTGTGTCTTCAATGAGCCGAGCACCTAAGGCATTTAGCCGCGTCATTTCCACCTGCATTTGGCCAATTTTTGCTGCCAACTGGCTATAACGATGCCGCAACTGTTGCTCGTATTGCTCGAGCTTCGGTTCTGCCTGCAAGCGGTCTAGTTGCCCCAGTAATATTGTTTGCTGTTTGGCGAGGTTTTGATATTGCTGTACGCCCCATAAGCTAATACTGCAGAGCAAAGCGACTAACAAGAATGCGAACCAGGCTAATCGCAAGGGATTAAAACGAACGGTTCTGGTCTCACCTTTATGGGCGTATACTAAACTTAATTTCATATATAAATGTTAACTTTAATGTCCAAACGTCAGCATCAGCCGATTTCGATAGAACGTATATTTCACCAGAAACAGTTCACGCAAATCGAGCAGCCTTTACAACAACGTGTGCAGCTACAGCAACTTGGCAGCGAAATTTTGGCGCGCTACAAACTACAGCAATGCCGTATCGTTAATATGCGTCAAGGAGTCGCTATTATCGAAGCACCCAGTTCAGCCTGGCTAACGCGTTTAAAACAGTTTCGTTTTGATTTACTCAGCGAGCTGCGCAAAGCCATACCAGGGGTTGTCAGTTTGGAACTAAAAATAAATCCCGAATTGAAAAGTATTAAACCAGAAGCTGAGGTAAAAAGCACTGGAAAACGCCAGCTAAGCGCCCAAGCAGCCAAACATATCACAGAATTGGCAAAACACGTACCCGATGAACTGAGGGAAAAGCTGGAAAAATTAGCGGCGCTGAGCGGAGAGAGTTAGCCAGCGCCGACCAAATTGGATTTTAGAAGCTGTATACCGGTTGTTGATATGCAGCTGGTGCTTCGGCTTTGTCTTCGAAAGTGACAATTTCCCAAGCATGTTGTTGCTCTAGCATTGCGCGAACTAAATTGTTGTTTAGCGCGTGACCTGATTTATGAGCACGTAAATGACCAAGGATAGGTAGTCCTGCCATATACAAATCGCCCACAGCATCAAGAAGCTTGTGCTTAACAAATTCGTCATCATAACGAAGGCCATCTTCGTTCAGAATTCGATATTCATCTAACACTACTGCGTTCTCTAAACTTCCGCCTAAGGCTAAGTTTTTAGACTGCAAGTACTCAATGTCACGCATAAAACCAAAGGTTCTCGCACGGCTAATATCTTTAACAAAACTATCTGCAGAAAAGTTCATTGAAATCGCTTGATTACGCCCTTCCATTGCTGGGTGGTCAAAATCAATTGAGAAATCAATTTTAAAGCCTTCATTACTTGGCAGTAATTCGGCCCACTTATCTTCATGCTCTACACGAATAGCTTGTTTAATTCGAATAAACTTTTTAGCTGAAGCTTGCTCTTCAATACCCGCTGATTGCAATAAGAATACAAACGGGCTTGAGCTGCCATCCATCACTGGAAGTTCAGGAGCATCAACATCAATAATTACATTATCCAAGCCTAACGCTGCAATTGCGGCCATTAAGTGCTCTACCGTAGATATACGGTTGCCTGCATCGTCAATAAGACAAGTACATAACATGGTATCGCGCACTAACTCTGCTTTTGCAGGGATCGTTACAACCGGATCGAGATCGGTACGATTAAACAGAATACCGGTATTCGCAGGCGCTGGACGTAAGACCATGGTGACCTTGTGCCCGGAATGCAAACCGATGCCTGTCGCTTGTACTGACTTTTCAAGAGTCCGTTGTTTAAGCATAAAAATTCCTCTGCTTTACGACCAATAAACTAGATGGTCGGACATCTTAACACAAGTTTGATATACATCACAAACTTTTGTCTAAAACTTCAGCAATCGCCAACAGATTAATCTGCTTGGCGACGCAAAAATGCTGGGATATCTAAATAATCACCATCACCACCGGCACTGCGTGGTTCTGCATTTACTACTGCTGCTGGTTCTTCAACCATAGGAGCGGTATCAACAGGCATAGTGCGGGCTACAGGCTCGGCATTTACTGCTTGCTGCGGCTTAACAATTGAGATGTCTGGGCGACGTTCAGCGCCAATACCGGTTGCGACGACAGTAACACGCAACTCATCGCTCATTTCAGGGTCAATAACTGCACCTACTACTACTGTAGCGTTCTCTGAAGCAAAACCTTTAACGGCATTACCCACGGTTTCGAATTCTTCGATGCTCATATCAAAGCCAGCGGTAATATTTACCAAAATACCGCGTGCACCCGCTAAATCAACGTCTTCAAGCAATGGGCTTGAAATAGCTAGTTCGGCAGCTTCCTCTGCACGATCTTCACCAGCAGCAATACCTGTACCCATCATTGCAGTGCCCATTTCGCGCATTACTGTGCGAACATCGGCGAAATCCACGTTAATTAAACCAGGGCGTGTGATTAGCTCAGCAATACCTTGTACTGCGCCGAGTAATACGTTGTTCGCGGCTTTAAAGGCATCTAACAATGAAACACCACGACCAAGAACTTTTAACAGCTTATCGTTAGGAATAGTGATTAACGAATCCACATTTTTGCTGAGTTGTTCAATACCTTGCTGAGCATAACTCGTGCGCTTCTTGCCTTCAAAGCCAAAAGGTTTAGTTACAACCGCTACCGTAAGAATACCGAGTTCTTTGGCAACTTCAGCAACAACGGGTGCAGCACCAGTACCTGTACCACCGCCCATACCAGCAGCAATAAATACCATATCGGCCCCTTGCAATTGGCTCATTAGCGCATCGCGATCTTCCATCGCAGCTTCACGCCCCACCTCTGGGTTAGCGCCAGCCCCTAATCCCTTGGTGATGGCCCCACCAATTTGTAGAGTATTGTCAGCACCAGAATTACGCAGTGCTTGCGCGTCTGTATTGATGGTGATGAACTCCACCCCTTCAATAGACTGTGCAACCATATGCTCAACAGCGTTACCGCCGCCGCCACCTACGCCTACAACTTTAATTACCGCTTCATCGGTATGACTATCCATAATCTCAAACATAGTTCTCTCTCCGCTTGGTTTCTGCCAACTAGCAAAAACTAAAATTCACCTTTAAACCAACTGTGCAATCGCTTCGCGATATTGCCAACACTACTAATGTTCTTTACTTCAATTGGTTTTTCACTTTGGTTTTCCATTCCGTAATGCAACAAACCTACTGCAGTTGAGTAAGTGGGTGCTTGTACGTATTCTGTTAGGCCAGCTACGTTATTGGCAGAACCAACCCGCACCTGGCATTGTAAAATTTTCTCGGCGCATTCAACTACGCCCTCTATTTGCGAGGCGCCACCGGTTAGCACAACCCCTGCACCTAGTTGTAACTTGGTTCCCTGCGCCTGCATATCTTCGGTTAGTTCGTCTAACTTAGATTTAATCATGCCAAACAACTCACTGTAGCGAGGTTCAATAACCTCGGCTAAGGTTTGGCGCTGCAAGCTACGAGATGGTCGCCCGCCTACACTTGGCACTTCAATGGTATCGTCACGGCTTACCATGCTACCTAGCGCACAGCCATAACGAACCTTAACCGCTTCAGCGTCATTTAATGGCGTACCAAATACCGTTGCTATATCACGGGTCACCGAGTTACCCGCAAACGGGACTACCGAGGTATGGCGCAGCGCACCGCCAGTGTATACTGCAATATCCATGGTGCCCGAGCCAATATCGACCACACACACACCTAGCTCTTTTTCATCGTCGGTGAGTACCGCATAGCTCGACGCCAACGCTGAGAAAATAAGTTGATCTACTTTAAGGTCGCAGCGCTCTACACACTTAACAATATTTTTAACCATGTCGTTATGGCAAGCAATCAAGTGTACCTTCGCCTCCATACGCACACCGGATAAACCAATCGGGTTTTTAATACCTTCTTGAAAGTCGATGGCGAACTCTTGAGGCAGTACATGCAGAATGCGATGCTCGTCAGGCAACTTTACTGACTTTGCAGTGTGAATAGCATTATCTACATCATCCTGCGTCACTTCTTCATCGCTAATGGGCACCATGCCTTTTTCATTCAAACAGCGAATATGGCGACCGGAAACGCCTAAGTAAACAGAGCTTATTTTGCAGTCGGCCATGAGTTCAGCTTCTTGCAGAGCGCGTTGCACAGTTTTGACCACAGAGTCGAGGTCATTCACTCCGCCTTTGTCCATGCCTTTAGCCGGATGACTGCCCACACCAATAATGCTCATTTCATTGCTAGGCAATACCTCACCAATTAATGCGGTGATTTTTGCACTACCAATGTCTAAGCCAACTATTAGTTTTCTATCCGTTACTTTGGTCATTTGCTACCAAACCTTCCTGTTTCTTCCATCCCACTGCAAAACCAGTGTCATAGCGTAAATCTATGTATTCCACAGCGTCTTGTTTAAGCTGAGGGTAAACCGCAACAAAACGCTCGATGCGATTAAGTTTGTCTTCTTTTCCTAGCTTGAGCACCATGCCGCCAGCTAACTCTACTTGCCAAGCGTGTCGTTCGTTTAACGCCAAGCCAACAATAATCAATTGGTGACGCTGCAATACCCGCTGCAATTGCTCAAAAGTGGTTAATACCGCTCCAGCTTGTTCATCAGGCCCGCTTAAAGTGGCTAGTTTATTCACCACCCGTTGTTGCGGTGCTTCAAATATTTGTCCTTGCTTATTGAGCAAAGCTGCATTGTTCCAACGAGCCACCACTTGCTGCTCTCGTAAGGCAATTGATAACTTATCTGGCCATTGCTTACGCACTGTAACTTGCTTTACCCAAGGCAATAGCTCTAATTGCTGCTTCACCTCAGACACATTTAAACTGAAAAAATTACCCGCTTCAGGTAACGCCGCTAAGCTTTCTTGTAATTCGTTGTCCAATACATAATCGCGTTTTCCTGATACCAGTAAACGGTTCATTGGGCTTAGCTGCTTATCGCTTACGCTGTTATAAACTGAGTACACCCCATAAGCTAAACTCAGCAGCACCAGAACAAAAAAGACAACACCAGCCCAATAGTCGGTTTGTTGCTTTTGCTGGTCGCTTAGCGTCATCATTAATGCGCCAAATCCAAAATACTAACCACTAACTGGTCAAAATTAATGCCTGTTTGCTTTGCCGCCATAGGCACTAAACTTTTCTCTGTCATACCTGGAGAAGTGTTCACCTCTAACAAGTACCAATTACCTTGTTGGTCAGCCATAAAGTCTACTCGTCCCCAACCCTCGCAATCTACCGACTTAAAGGCTTGCATGGCAATATTTGCCAGCTCTTGTTCTGCTTGCTCGTCTAAGCCACTTGGGCAGAAATACTCAGTAGAGTTACTTTGGTACTTAGCGTTGTAGTCATAAAATGTGTGAGGCGTTTGCATTCTTATAGAAGGCAATACCTTATCTCCCACAATCGATACCGTGTATTCTGCGCCCGTGATCCATTGTTCAACCAAAACCCGCGAATCAAACTCAAACGCATTGGTAATCGCTTCTTCTAGCTGCTCTACCGTTTCTGCTTTGGCCATGCCAATGCTTGAACCCTCTAGCGCTGGCTTAACCATTACTACACCAGATAAACGCTCTAAAATGCCGGCAGCATCTGCCGCTTGATAACCTTGTTTATCTACAATCGCGTAATCGGCGGTAGGCAAACCAATATTTTGCCAAATTTGCTTACAGCGAATTTTATCCATCGCTAGCGCTGATCCCAATACTCGGCTGCCAGTGTAAGGCAACCCCAAGTACTCCAAAGCTCCTTGCAACGTACCGTCTTCGCCACCGCGACCATGTAAGGCAATAAACACATGGCTGTACTTGCGCTGCTTTAGAATATTTAGATCAAACCCTTTAGTGTCTATACCTTCAGCTTGAATCCCAGCTCTTAACAAACCAGCCAACACCGCATTGCCAGATTTTAGCGATACTTCTCGTTCGGCAGAGTCTCCGCCAAATAACACCGCTACACGATTCATACGTAAACTGGCCATTAACTGTTACTGCCTTTTAATTTATCGATACTCAGTTTTAACTCACCCAACTCGCGCGCTAATACACCAATATTTCCCGCACCTTGGGTTAACACCACGTCACCATCTTCAATCACATCGGCGAGCAAGGCGTTTAACTCGCTAGGTTGTTTAACGTAAATCGGCTCTAAACCACGTTGGCGTAAGCTTCGACACAAGGCTCGACTATCGGCACCAGCAATTACATCTTCACCCGCCGAGTAAACTTCAAGTAACAATAAGCTGTCTACTTGGGCCAATACATCAACAAAATCTTCGTAAAGATCACGCGTTCGGCTGTAACGATGAGGCTGAAATGCCATCACCAAGCGGCGCTCTGGCCAGGCCGCACGTGCCGCTTTTACTGTGGCCAACACTTCGGTTGGGTGGTGGCCATAATCATCGACTAACAACGCGGAGCCATTTCCTGTAGCAAACTCGCCGTATTGCTGGAAACGACGACCAATACCGGCAAAGCTATTTAACGCTTCAACAATCGCGCTATCTTCGATGCCATCTTCGGTAGCTACTGCAATCGCTGCTGCAGCATTTAAAGCGTTATGTTCGCCTGGCATGTTCAAGGCTATGCTTAACTGCTCGTGACCAACGCGATTTACCGTGAACGAACAACGGTCTCCCTGCTGAGCAAAGTTCTCAATCCGAACATCAGCGTTATCTGAAAAACCGTAAGTGATAATTTGACGACCGATTTGCGGCAACAAAGTTTGTACACCTTCGTCATCGATACACATCACCGCTACACCGTAAAATGGTAGGTTGTGCAAAAAATCGATAAACGTGGCGTGCAACTGCGCTTCGTCTCCACCATAGGTTTCCATATGGTCTGGTTCAACATTGGTCACTACCGCGACCATGGGCTGAAGATGCAGAAAAGAAGCGTCACTTTCGTCAGCTTCTGCAATTAGGTAACGACTTTTGCCTAAGCGCGCATTAGTACCCGCACTGTTTAACAAACCGCCAATAACAAAGGTAGGGTCACGTTCTGCTTGACCATAAATACTGGCGATTAAACTGGTGGTTGTGGTTTTACCATGAGTACCGGCCACGGCAACACCATGACGGTAACGCATCAGTTCAGCCAACATTTCGGCGCGACGCACTACAGGAATACGCGCCGCCCGAGCTGCCTGTACTTCGGGGTTATCTTCACGAATAGCGGTAGAAACCACCACTACGTTAGCGCCCTGAATATTGCCTTCGTCGTGGTTGAAAAAAACTTCAGCTCCAACCGATTGCAAGCGCTCAGTCATCGCGCTAGCGGCTTGGTCAGAGCCAGATATTTGGTAGCCTTCATTAGCCAATACTTCTGCAATGCCGCCCATACCGGCGCCACCAATCCCTACGAAGTGAATTCGCTTCACTTTTCGCATCTCTGGAATCATGGTTCGTAACTTGGCTAATTCAACTTTACTCATCTAACTACTCTTTGTTAACGCTTGGCACACTGCGGCTACTTTTTCAGTGGCATTCACAGAGGCCTGCTGTCGAGCATTACGTGCGCAAGCTAAGCGCAATGCTGGGTCAGCAAATTCATGTAATAACGCCGCAATATTTTGCGGCAAAAAATCGCTTTGTTTTAATAAACGTGCGGCATTAGCTTTTACCAAAAATTGTGCATTCTTGGTTTGATGATCATCAACGGCATAAGGCAGAGGTACAAATAGTGCTGGAATACCCGCTGCGGCCACCTCTGACACCGTTAGCGCGCCAGCGCGACAGAGTATCACATCAGCCCACTGGTAAGCTGCAGCCATATCATCAATAAATTCAACTATTTTAGGTGCATCACTCAAATTTTCATCAAGTCCTTGGCACTGATAGGCATCAACCGCACTTGCCTGCTTATCTTTACCAGCTTGGTGCCAAATATTTAGGTCTAAACCACTGTGTTTTATACCCGCCGCAAGCTTCTCGTTAAACACTTGAGCACCTAAACTGCCACCGATAACCAAAAGATTATAATCAGTTCGGTCGGCCAGTTCTTTTTCTGGCAAAGTTATTACCGAGTGGCGAACCGGATTACCCACAACGTCTGCATTTGGCAGCGCATCAGGAAAAGCCATTAATGATTTTTTGGCAATTTTCGCCAACATTTTATTGGTTAAACCTGCTGCCGCATTTTGCTCATGCAATACCAAAGGTTTGCCCATTAGCCATGCAGCAATGCCTCCTGGGCCACTAGCAAAACCGCCCATTCCCAACACTACGTCGGGCTGAAAGCGCTTAATCACTGCTCGCGCTTGCCTAACAGCATTAAGTAGCTTAAATGGTGCAGCAAGTTTGCGAAGTAAGCCGTTACCACGCACGCCTTTGATGCTAATAAAATCGATCGGATAACCATGTTTAGGCACCAGTTGAGCTTCCATTCGCTCAGCAGTACCTAACCAAGAGATTTCCCAACCTTGCTCTTTTAAGTAATCAGCCACCGCTAGCCCAGGGAACACATGCCCGCCAGTGCCACCAGCCATAACTAACAGCTTTTTCTGAGTAGTATCAACCATGAGCATCCCTCGTATAGGCCTGGCATTTTGCCAAACGGAGTTCGTGGTCGATTCTTAATAAAATAGCTACCGCAATAGACATCGCTAATAAACTAGAGCCACCATAACTAATCAATGGCAAAGTAAGACCTTTAGTGGGCACTAACCCAGATGCCGCCCCAACATTCACCATGGTTTGGAAGCTAAACCAAATACCAATACCGCAGGCCAAATAGCCTGCAAACGCTTGTTCCGCCAATAACGCGCGTTTACCAATGATCATGGCGCGTGACACCAACAATATTTGCAATAACAACACCGCGCATACGCCAATAAAACCGAGCTCTTCGGCTAATACCGCAATAACAAAATCCGTATGTGCCTCGGGCAAATATTCTAACTTTTGAATAGAGTTACCTAAACCCTCACCCAGCCAATCACCACGGCCAAAAGCCATCAACGATTGGGTTAATTGATAACCACTTCCAAAGGGGTCTTGCCATGGGTCTAAAAACGAAGATACACGGCGCATTCGGTAGGGTTCGGCAATCACCAAGGTCACTACCGCAACAATGCCTGTGAACATCAAACCAAAGAATTGAACCAGTTTTGCACCTGCTAAAAACAACATGCCAACGGTGGTAACAAACATCACAATCACACTACCAAGATCAGGCTGAGCCAGCAGCAGTACCGCTAAGAAGAAAAACACCACAAGTGGCTTTAAGAAACCTTTTAAGTTTTCGCGCACTTGCTCATGGCGACGCACTAAATAGCCAGCCAAATAGGTAAACAACGCCAACTTAGCGAACTCTGCCGGTTGAATATTAATTGGCCCTAAGCCAATCCAGCGGCTACTGCCGTTAATGTTACGGCCAATAATCAAAACTAAAACTAAGGCCACTCCAGCAAGCAACAACAACTTAGCGTTATGCGACTGCCACCAAGCAATAGGGATTTGCACCACCACTGCAACCGCAGCCAAACAAAGCACCAAATAAATGCCATGGCGTTTAGCAAAACGAAATGGGTCGTCATTTAAGGCAATACCTTCTGGTATTGACGATGAAGCCACCATGACCAAGCCTGTCACCATTAGGCACAAAGCCAACCAAAGTAACTGGCGGTCAAACAACAGCGGCTCTTGAGCGTCTTTAGTCTCTGGGTTCAATCTCAGCCAAAGGCTGCTAAACCAAGCTTGAGGTTTTGCCACTATATTCATAATGCCTCCACCAGTTCGCAGAAGTGCTGACCGCGCATTTCAAAGTTCTTATACATATCTAAACTGGCGCAGGCTGGCGACAACAACACAATATCACCAGCTTGAGCTTGCTCGGCACAC
Source organism: Agarivorans sp. 2_MG-2023 (assembly GCF_030548085.1). NCBI lineage: Bacteria > Pseudomonadati > Pseudomonadota > Gammaproteobacteria > Alteromonadales > Alteromonadaceae > Agarivorans > Agarivorans sp. 2_MG-2023. The sequence continues at coordinate 79,721 of NZ_JAUORQ010000011.1, read as the reverse complement.
CACGCAAAAGCTTCGTTGAGATCATTTTTTAATTGAATGCTATGTTCGAGTTCTTGGAAACGGTGCTTGTCTTTACCAAAGGCCACTATTCCAGCTAACTTTGCAAAAGCAGGCGCTAACTCAGCTAACTCACCACCTTTACTATCGCCACCAGCAATCAACCATAAATTAGCCTTCCCGGTGCTCAGGCCGTGAAGCGCTGCCAAGGTAGCGCCTACATTGGTAGCTTTTGAATCGTTAATCCACGCAATATCGTTTTTACGTGACACTAATTGGCAGCGATGGGCCAAGCCAGTGAACTGCTTAGCAGCCTCTACACAAGCGCCTAACTCTAGACCTACCGCCTCTGCCAATGTTAAAGCAGCCAAAATATTAGCGTAGTTATGGGTGCCTACCAAGGGCAGTTCATTGGTATGAACTAAAACCTCGTCACCGCGCATTAACTGTTGCTTATCAACACTTAAGCAATAATCTGCAATTTGGTTCACCGAAAAGCTTAGCGTTGGATGAGAGCCGGTAATCGGCGTAGATTGCGCATCATCCAAATTAACAACCGCCCATTCGGCACCCTTGTAAATTTTTTGTTTTGCCGCGGTGTAATCCGCCAAACCTTGGTAGCGATCCATATGGTCTTCGCTAACATTTAACAAAGTCGCCGCTTTCGCAGTTAAGCTAGTGGTGGTTTCCAATTGGAAGCTAGATAACTCCAGCACATACAGCTCAACTTCATCGGCTAACAAGTCCAGAGCTGGCACTCCAATATTGCCACCAACAGCAACCTTCATCCCAGCCTGCTTAGCCATATCGCCCACTAAACTGGTTACCGTGCTTTTGCCGTTAGATCCGGTTATCGCGACAATCGGTGCCGCGACATAGTGGCAAAACAGCTCTACATCGCCAATCAGCTCAATTCCCGCCTTAGCTAAGGTCTGTAGCTCGGGCGTAGCCAAAGCAATTCCAGGGCTAACAATAACAACATCGCAATCAAGTAGCTTAGCCAGTGGTAACTCACCGCATACTACCTCTAAGTGTTCAGGAAGCTGAGCAAGGCCAGGCGGTTGTTTGCGGGTGTCACATACCAACGGTGATACGGCATGCTTGAGTAAAAAGCGCACGCTACTAAGGCCGCTGGCGCCAAGGCCAACAACTGCGTAACGTTTATCTAGCTGCAATCTACTCACTGTATTCACTCGTTCCTAACTCTATCTAACTTTTAATGTTGCCAAGCCAATCAAAACTAAAATCAGCGATATAATCCAAAAGCGCACAATCACTCGTGGTTCCGGCCAGCCTTTAAGCTCATAATGGTGATGAATAGGCGCCATACGAAAAATTCGCTGTCCGCGTAACTTGTAAGACCCCACTTGCAAAATCACCGACACAGTTTCCATGACAAAAACCCCGCCCATAATCACTAGCAATAATTCTTGGCGAACCAACACGGCTACTGCACCTAGTGCAGCACCAATGGCTAATGAACCTACATCGCCCATAAATACCTGCGCAGGATAGGTATTGAACCAAAGAAATGCCAAGCCAGCGCCCACCATGGCCATACACACGATAACTAGCTCACTAGACTCAGGAATGTATGGAATGAACAAATAGCTAGAAAAGTTAACGTTACCGGTTAAATAAGCAATTAGCGCAAAGGCCGATGCCACCATTACGCTCGGCATAATGGCTAAGCCGTCTAAACCATCGGTTAAATTTACCGCGTTGCTGCTACCCACAATTACCAAATAAGTCAGCGGAATAAACAGCCAACCCAATTGAGGCATTATGTCTTTAATAAACGGCAGCACCAGCTGAGTTTGCGCTGCTGAGTCAGCGCTCCAGAACAAATACACAGCAACAATAAGCGCAACCACCGATTGCCAAAAATACTTCCAGCGGGCAATTAATCCTGCAGGATCTTTACGTATAACTTTGCGGTAATCATCAACAAAACCAATGGCACCGTAACTACCAAAAACAAACAACATAACCCATACATAAGGGTTATCTAAACGTGCCCACAGTAAGGTAGATAAAAATACTGAAGCAATGATCAATACACCGCCCATCGTCGGCGTGCCTGACTTGCTTAAATGCGACTCAGGACCGTCGTTACGGACTGTTTGGCCAATTTGTAGTAGTTGTAAACGACGAATCAGTTTTGGCCCCATCCACAAACCAAATACCAAAGCCGTTAACGCACTAACAATGGCGCGAAAAGTTAAGTAACCAAATAGCGAAAATCCACTAAAGTATTGCTGCAGATATTCCGCCAACCAAACTAACATTCCAAACCCTTCTTATAATATTGCTGTAACTGTTTAACGACATTTTCCATGTGGGTCGAACGCGACCCTTTCACCAGAACAAGCGAGGCTTTACCGGCTTGCTCCTCTAAGCTTTTAATCAACTGCTTAACTAGCGTGTCATGGCTGTCAAAACCTAGTGAGGACTGACCAATTTCAGCCAGCACCTCGTCAAAAGACGCGCCATAAGAATACAAGCTGATGTTGCTGTCAAGCGCTCTGCTCACTAAGTCTTTATGCACCTGTTTAGTTTGCTGCCCCATCTCTCCCATAGCACCAGCAATAAGGAAGCGCTTGCCTTCAAAACTTGCCAGAATGTCCACCGCAGCATTAAATGATGCTGGGTTTGCGTTGTAGCTATCGTCGATCAAATTGATAGACGCACTCAACGATTGAAGGTTCACCCTGCCAGGCACTTTCTCAAGCGAGGCCAAGCCTTGTTGAACGTGCTGCAAATTAGCCCCCATAGCCATAGCTAACGCCGCAGCAGCAACAGCGTTTTTAACATTATGCTCACCGGCTAAATTTATTTGAACATCAACCTGCCCTAGAGGGGTATGTAAACTAAATCGACTGCCTGTTAAGCCAATCGAATTGATGTTGCTGGCAAAAAAATCGGCTTGTTTATTGTCCAAAGCAAAATGCTGCACGGCAGCTGGGCTTGCGGCTTTATCAAGATAAGCTTGATATTCAGAACCTAGCTCACAAATAGCGATTTGCTCAGCGGTTAAGTCCAAAAACAATTCTGATTTTGCTTTTAGCACGCCATGTTGGTCGCCAAAGCCTTCGATGTGAGCGTCAGAAACGTTGTTGATCAATGCAGCTTGAGGCTTAACTAAGTTAACGGTGTAGGCGATTTCACCAATATGGTTTGCCCCCAATTCCAAAACACCCACTTGATGCTGAGGCTCTGCACGCAATAAAGACAGCGGAACACCGATGTCATTGTTAAAATTGCCTTGAGTGGCTAGCACTTGTTTTGACTGAGTCAAAATAGCACTGCACATTTCTTTTACTGTTGTTTTACCGTTACTGCCGGTAATCGCACAGCACGCTAGGCCTAGTTTCTCACGTAAGTAACTGCCTACTTGCCCTAAAGCAATACGGCAATCCGCCACCACTAATTGAGGCACATTTAGCGCTAGCTTACGCTCTACAATTAAGGCTATAGCGCCTTGTTCAAGCGCTTTATCGGCAAATTCATGGGCATCAAATCGCTCCCCTACTAGGGCAATAAATAACCCCTTAGGCATTGCTTGGCGAGTATCAGTACTCACCTGCTCAATGGTTAAGTCTTCGCCATGTAGCTGGGCATTTAACGGGGCTTGTAATTCAGCAAGCGTTAATGGAATCATCCTGATGCTCCCACTAACTGCTCCACTAACGCACGCTCATCATAATCTCGTACTTCTGCACCAATAACCTGATAGCTCTCATGGCCTTTACCGGCCACCAAAATAATGTCTTTCGCGCCACTTTGTTCAATCGCTTGAGCAATAGCAGCCGAGCGTTCATGAATTACCGTTACTTGCTCCGTATGCTGAAAGCCCAACAGAATGTCTTCTACGATTGCGTTAGCATCTTCAAATCGCGGGTTATCGTCGGTCACTATCACCTGATCCGCTTTTTGCTCTGCAATGGCCGCCATTAGTGGCCTCTTACCCTTGTCACGATCACCACCACAGCCAAAAATACAAATAAGCTTGCCATGACAATGCTGACGCAGCGCGCTTAGCGCTTTATCTAGGGCATCAGGTGTATGTGCATAATCCACGACCACAGAACACTTACCCGTAAACAATTCCATTCTTCCGGGCACTGCATTTAGCGTTGGAAGCGACCCAATAATATCGGCTAATTCAAGGCCAATATGCTGCAAACAAGCTATCGCCGCTAATAAGTTGTCGGCATTAAACCGCCCTAATAGCGGGCTTTGAAAATGCACTTTTTCATGGCTGGCATCTGGGCTGAGTAAATAGCCACTCGCCCCTAGTTCACTGAACTGTAAATCACCAATTTGCCAAGCGGCTCGGCTATCTTCCAGAGACAAGGCTTGAGCGCTTGGATAATGCTGTAATAACTGCTTACCAAAGCCATCATCGGCATTGATTAAGCGACACTCTAAACTTGGCCAATCAAACAAAGCTTGCTTGGCGCGGCCATATTCCGCCATGCTGCCGTGATAATCTAAATGGTCACGGCTTAAATTTGTAAAAATAGCTACCTTGAAAGGCACACTCGCCACACGTTGTTGTACTAAACCGTGAGAAGAAATCTCCATCGCTACTAACTTGAATCCCTGTTGGTGCATCTCTGCTAGCTGGCGTTGAATTGTAATTGCATCAGCAGTGGTATTCTCGCTAGCGATCAACTGCCCGGGCTTACCATTACCTAAAGTACCGGTTACAGCTGCAGGTACTCCATTTAAGTTGGCTAAATTAGCAATTAAATGAGTAACCGTGCTTTTGCCGTTTGTGCCAGTTACCCCAACCAGTGTTAGAGGGTTACCATCAGGGAAATAGGCCGACGAAGCCAATTGTGACAACTGACGATTTAAACGCCAAAATTGAATGCAAGGCACTTTATTTAGCCACGAGATATGGCCATGATCCTTTTCATCATCGGCGTCGATAATGACCGCCACAGCACCCGCATAAATGGCTGCTTCAATATAATTTCTACCGTCTACTTGATGGCCTTTTACCGCCACGAAGATGTCACCAGAGGTAATCTCTCGGCTGTTAAGCGAGAGATGTTTAAAACTAATGTCGGGTGCAACCGTAATGGCAAATCGGGCTAACAGGGCAGATAAATCAGGTGTTGCCATTGCTGCCTCCGTTTAGCTGTACAACTTTGCTGTTGTTGTCGTCAGGGGCTACATTTAAATACTGCAATCCACCCTGCATCACTTTTGAAAACACCGGTGCAGCAACATCGCCACCATAATAACGATCATTTTTCGGCTCATTAACAAATACAGCAATGGCCAGCTTGGGGTTACTCACGGGGGCTACACCAGCAAAAATAGCAACGTAGTCATCACCATAGCCACCACGCACCGCTTTACGGCTTGTGCCAGTTTTACCCGCAACACGATAGCCAGGTACGGCAGCTTTTTGCCCAGTACCGCCATCTTGAATCACCGACTCCATCATCTCCAATACGGCTTGAGCCTTATTTTGCTCAAACACCCGCTCTCCGGTAGCCGCTTGTTGTAACTTAATAATTGACGTTGGGCGGAATACGCCGCCAGAGCCCATGGTTGCATAGGCTTGTGCTAACTGTAACGGCGTGACCATCAAGCCATAACCAAAGGATAAAGTAGCTAACTCGAAATCTGACCAGCGGCGACGCTGCGGCATTTGGCCGCCAGACTCACCCACTAAACCTAGGCCTGAGTCGTTACCAAATCCCACGTCATAGAAAGTATCTAACATACCTTCTACGCCCACTTTAAGAGCTAATTGACTCGTGGCAACGTTGCTGGATTTTTGAATAACCTTGGTGAGGCTGATTTCTCCGTAGTTCCGTGAGTCTCGTACACGTCTGCCGCCAATCTGCATCCAACCAGGATTAGTATTGATCATGCTGGTCGCGCCAATGTGGTCACGTTCTAAAGCCGCAATAACCGATAGCGGTTTTACTGTTGAACCAGGCTCGTAACTATCGGTAATCGCGCGATTGCGATAACGATAACTTTGAAATTCGTTTCGGTTATTAGGATTAAACGACGGGCTGTTAGCCATCGCTAACACTTCGCCGGTATCAATGTCTAACACCACCACACTGCCCGACGTAGCTTGAGTATCTGCTACCGCTTTTTTGAGCTCACGATAGGCGATGGCTTGAATTCGTTGGTCGATACTTAGAGCGATGTTTTGAGCTTGTTTCGCTTGATGAATGACCGCTAAATCTTCAACCACTCGGCCAAGGCGATCTTTACGTACTTTACGCTTGCCCGGCTCACCCGTTAACCAGTCATCGTAGCTACGTTCAATGCCTTCTAAGCCATTATCGTCAATATTGGTAAAGCCAACAAGGTGAGCACTCACTTCACCGGTAGGGTAAAAACGACGGGACTCAGGCTTTAAGTAGACACCTTTAATTTTTAGTTTTTCTACGTACCCTGCCACTGCTGCACTGACTTGGCGTTGCAGATATACAAAGCGACGCTTCGGGTTACTAACCCGTTGCTGCAGGCTATCTACATCGGTATCAAGTACTTTGGCAAGAGCAACCCAGGCTTCTTTGTTTTCAAAACTATGTTGATCAGCAACATGCTTAGGATCGGCCCACACCGCTCGCACCGGTACACTAACAGCCAGTTCGTTGCCTAAACGGTCGGTAATTACGCCACGTTCAGCGTAACCCGTCTTGGTTCGAATAGAACGTAAATCGCCTTGCTCAATTAACATATCAGGCGCAATTACTTGGATATAGGCAGCGCGACTAACCAGAGCGGTAAACACCAGGCAAACTACTGCCATCACTAGCACAAAGCGCCAATGAATAAACAGTCCATGTTTGTTTGCTTTACTGTTCATTACTGCCTTATTACCACTTGATCTTTAATTTTAGGTCGATGCATATCCAAGCGTTTCTTGGCGATGCTCTCAATGCGGCTGTGCTCAGCCAAGGCATTCTGTTCAATTAATAGGTGTCGCCACTCTACATTTAACTCGTCACGGCTCATCATCAACAACTCACGTTGCTCCACAAACATACGAGTATGGTGAGTGGCCCATACCACGCAAAAAGCCGATACTACGGCGGCAATTAACAACAAAAATTGCTGTTTGTTACGCCACAGGTCTTTTAACATTGCCCGTAACAAATTGGGCTGGCGATTAAGCTCGCTCATTACAATCGTCTAGCTACTCGCAATACTGAACTGCGCGAACGCGGGTTCACTTCTATTTCGGCGGCGCTAGGCTTGATAGCACGACTCACCGCTTTTAAGTAACGGCCACTAGCCAGTTGCTCTTCGGTTAATGGCAAACCTCTTGGATATTGCTCACCCTTTTCTTGCTTGCGAATAAAGCGTTTTACCATTCTGTCTTCTAAAGAATGGAAGCTAATTACCGCTAGTCGTCCATCAGTCGCAAGGCTATTCATTGCGCCCAATAAAGCTGTGTCAATTTCATCCAACTCACTATTTATATAGATGCGTATAGCCTGAAAGCTACGGGTAGCAGGATGTTTAAATTTGTCTTTAACTGGGCAGGCTTCATCAATAATCTTGGCTAACTGCAAGGTACCGGTGAGCTCGGTTTCCGCTCTAGCATTCACAATGCCGTGAGCAATACGTTTACCAAACTTTTCTTCGCCAAAGGTTTTTATAACCCAAGCAATGTCTTCTTCGGCCGCGTGAGTTAACCACTGTGCAGCCGTTTGGCCTTGCGAAGTATCCATGCGCATATCTAATGGGCCATCACGTAAAAAGCTAAAGCCACGCTCTGCATCATCTAACTGCGGTGAAGACACACCAAGATCGAGTAATACGCCGTCTATTTTTTTGGCTAAACCTAGCTCAGTAATGTATTTTTCTATCCCCGAGAATGGCCCATGAACAATTTGAAAGCGCGGGTCGTTAGCAAATTGCTTGGCCGCTTCAATAGCACGAGGATCACGGTCGATAGCAATGAGTCGGCCGTTTGGGCCTAATTGCTGCAAAATAGCGCGACTATGTCCACCTCTACCAAAGGTGCCATCTACATAAATACCATCTTCTTTAATGGCTAAACCGTCGATACATTCCTGCAGCAGTACCGAGGTATGGGCAAATTCAGTACTCATGCTAAAGTGAAAAATCCTTTAGGTTATCGGTTAACATATCAACGTCCTCTTCTAGGGCAATGTCTGCAGCAATTTGTTGCTGCCATTGCTCGTCTGACCATAACTCAAACTTATTGAGTTGCCCGACTAGCATAATTTTTTTCTCCAAGCTGGCATGTTGGCGCAGCGGAGGCGGAATGAGCAAGCGGCCGTTTTTATCCATTTCACAATCATCGGCATAGCCCAATAGCAAACGCTGCAAGCGGCGCTCGGCAGGATTCATGCTAGAAAGGCGTTTAAGTTTGCGCTCTATTTCTTCCCATTCGGCTAATGGATAAAGCAATAAACAACGATGATTAATGTCGATGGTGCACACCATTTGCCCGTGGCACTCGTCCATCAACCACTCGCGATAACGGGTCGGCATTGTAAGCCGTCCTTTCGCGTCTAGATTGATTGAGCTGGCACCACGTAACATCAGTGTTAATTCCCCATTTATCCCTAACTAAATTCAGTTGTTGGTCAAATAGATCCACTTAGATCCACTTTATCCCACAATTCACTAAGTTTAAGGACGAGTCTCCCCCTTTGCAAGCGACCTTGAGCAAGAAAATGAACAAATTTCCACCAGCTTTAAATAAGAAAAGGCTAAAGACTTGATATACAAAGCAGCAAGGCAGATTTACTGTAAAAAATAATTCAAATTAAATGTCGTTTTTTTGTTTAAAGACAAACAGTGAAGGCTGAGTTAACAGAGATTCGCTCGCAGTTTTTGATGATAAAAACAGAAAAGCCCTGTTGGCATAGCAACAGGGCTTTAAAATTAGAGGGAGTTGGCCGATAAGCCGGGTTTTGTCGTGAACAACCATTCGTCTAGGCCGTTAATTGCTTAACGGCTCAAGCAGCCTACCCGCCCCCAACGCGGGTCGCGCCTTAAGGGGGCCTATTTGGCCTTGCTCCGGGTGGAGTTTACCTCGCCGCAATCTGTTACCAGATGCGCGGTGCGCTCTTACCGCACCCTTTCAGCCTTACCTGTACTCACGAATGAGCCATCGGCGGTCTTCTCTCTGCTGCACTTGTCGTGGGCTCGCGCCCCCCAGGCGTTACCTGGCACCCTACCCTATAGAGCCCGGACTTTCCTCCCCTTCGCCCGTCTGCCACTCTCGAAAGAGCACACAACGACGAAGCAGCGGTTGTCTAGCCAACTCCGGTGGCGGACTATAGCAAACTATAAGCAGCAAGAATAGCGCTTATTCTGCTTGTTTTAAGCCATATTCATAGAGCGCGTTTTTCTTCAATCCGTAGATTTTAGCGGTAAGCGCGGCCGCCTTTTTTAAAGGCAATTCGGTTTGCAATAATTTAAGCGTATCTAAAGCGTCTACCGGTAATTGAACACTGTTTTTTTGGTGCCCCGACACCACCAACACTATTTCACCTTTCTGTTGATTGGCATCCGCCTTTACCCACGCTAATAGCTCAGCGGCCGGTAACGACTTTATCGTTTCAAAGGTTTTAGTGATTTCGCGCGCCATCACAACCTGACGCTCATCCCCTAAACACAAAACTATATCCGCCAAGCTATCAACGATACGGTGAGGTGACTCGTAATACACAACCGTACGCGTTTCTTGGCGTAACTCGTTAAGTCGCTCTTGGCGCGCTTTAGTTTTAGCAGGTAGAAAGCCTTCATATAGAAAGCGGTCAGTAGGCAAACCCGCTACCGATAAGGCCGCTATCGCCGCACATGCGCCCGGTAATGGCACTACTGGGTAACCTTTCGCTCGAAAAGCATTGACCAAATGATAACCAGGGTCATTAATCAGTGGCGTGCCAGCGTCAGACACTAAAGCAATGTCTTTACCCTCCAACAGGTTTTGCTCTAACCAAGCAATTTTTTGCTGTTCGTTATGGTCGTGCACGGCAACACACCGAGTACCAATTTCGTAGTGGGACAATAAACGACCGGTATTGCGAGTGTCTTCTGCGGCAATCATCGATACGTTTTTTAGCACCTCGATAGCACGTAATGTAATATCAGCCAAATTGCCGATGGGAGTTGCCACAATATATAAGGTGCCGATAGCTGACATAAACTAACCTCTGGTAAAAACGGCCTCTACTTTAATCAAAAGCGTCACTTGCCTCAATCTTTCGCCACTTCGATTGTAGATTATTTAGCGTTAGGCTCTTAATATATGCACTAACTAATCAATACTAGTGGTATGAACCTTGAAACATAACCTGATTTCAGCGCTACGTTATATCAGTTTAAGCCTTGTGCTTATACTCGCGGCCTGTACAAGTGGCCCAACCAAGCCACCCGTTGTTGCCATTGAATTACCGTCAATTGCACTTGCGCCAGAACATAACGCAGAATTTTACTTGGATCAGGCCAGCATCGCGCCGGTTGAACAAAGCTTTGACTGGGAGTTGCTTGCGGCTAAAGCCTACTACCAGCAAGGTATGTATCAAGCAGGTGATGCGGTAACCACATCACTCAGTAAACAAGCCGCCACGCCCAAGCAAGCAGCAGGTTTACGAATCGTGCAAGCCTATGCCCAACAGCAGCAAGGCAATTACACAAAAGCGCTGGGCATATTAGATTTTGATCCTCTTTGGCAACTGCCTGATGATTACTGGTTTGCTTATTACCTGAGCCGTGGTGATATCTACCAACAACAAAACAACCCACTAGCCGCAGCAGGCGCGTATATTGAGCTAGACCGCTACTTAGCAGAAGAGTCTCGCGAAGGTAATCACCAAAACATTTGGCAACAACTTAAACCACTAACAGCATTTACCCTGCGCAGCTTTCAGCAGCCTGGTAACGAGCTAAGAAACGGCTGGTTAGAAATTGTAGCGATTAGTAATGAACCCAAGCAGTCTCCAGAAAAGTTGATAGCTACTCTACAAAATTGGAAAACTGATTACCCAGAGCACCCAGCTCTAGACTATGTCGGCGGTGATTTGGCAAAAGCATTAAGCATTAGTCCTTACGCCCCTAAAAAAATCGCCGTGTTGTTGCCATTAACCGGTAAGTATCAAAGCAACGCTTTAGCGGTAAAAGACGGCCTAGTATCGGCTTTCTTAGATCAACAAAGCGAGTTTTATAGTGATGCCGAGTTGGTATTTTACGACACTCAAGCCCAGGCTATGGAAACGCTATATCCACAATTGGAGCTAGACCAAATAGACTTTATTGTTGGGCCATTGCTTAAATCGCAGCTACGTAGCTTGGTAAATCTTGCCCCGAGCATGCCAGTGTTTGCACTTAACGATATTCAAGCAACCGAAAATGACGCTCAATTCTTCTTCCCGCTGTCTCCAGAAGACGAAGCTAAACAAGCCGCGCAATTTATGGCTCAGCGAGAAGAACAAAACCCACTTATTCTAGCGCCACAAAGTAGCTTGGGCACTCGCATGGGAGAAGCCTTTAGTGAAGAGTGGAAACTGCACTCAAGTTCGCCGGTAGATGTTGTTTTTTACGCAAACCGCAACGATTTACAGCGTGCGGTACGTAAGCTGTTACACACTGATACCAGCCAACAACGCATTAGTCAGTTTAAACAAATTGTTGGCCAAGATATTGAAGCCGAAGTACGTTCTCGCAGTGATGCAAATTCGCTGTACTTAGTCGGTACCAATACTGAAACCAAACTGATAAAGGCCTTTATTGATGTTACCGTAAGCCCCTTTGCTGTTAGCCCACGTTTATATGCAAGCTCGCGCAGCTACGATAAAAATGATGAGACCAGCGAGAATGAGTTAGACGGTATTTACATTAGTGAGATGCCTTGGATACTTGAACAACAGTCGGTGAACTCGATTCGCCACCAACAGCTATGGCCGAGTTCATCAGACTCGCAAAAACGCCTGTATGGCCTAGGTTACGATGCTTACAGCTTAATTAACCAATTGGCGCAGATGCGGGGTTACTCTGAGTACCAGTTTAAAGGCTTAACTGGAAATCTAAGCGTTGACCAACAAGGTTTAGTCGTACGCCAGCTAACGTGGACACAGTATAAAAATGGCCAATTGGTTCCCTTGGAAATTCAAGCTGACACGATTCAAGAAAGCAACATTCAAGAAAGTCCAGTTGAATAAAGGCCAAGCCGCCGAACAACAAGCGGCTGACTACCTAAAACAACAAGGGCTAACGCTGGTCGAGCAGAACTATCATTGCCGACGAGGCGAAATAGATTTAATTTGTAAGCAGGCTGACACCTGGGTATTTGTTGAAGTTAAATACCGAAAAAGCCGTGATTTTGGCGGTGCAGTAGCAGCAGTTGATCAGCATAAAATACGCCGAATATTGCTAAGTGCGCAACACTACTTACAACAACAAAATTTAAACCAATTTGATACTGCCATGCGTTTTGACGTAGTGGCCATTCAGGAACAAGCACCGCACTTGGAATGGTTCCAAAACGCCTTTGGGGAATGAGATGCAAGAACGAATAAAAGAAATCTTTAGAGAAAGCATTCAGACAAAGATAGCCGCAGCCGAGGCCCTGCCTGATGCTATTGAAAAGGCCACTATTATTATTGCGCAAGCTCTACTTAATGGTAATAAGTTGCTGATTGCTGGAAATGGCTCGGCTGCAGCACTGGCTCAACAGTTCTCGGCCAACTTAGTCAACCGTTTTGATACCGAACGCCCAAGCTTACCGGCATTAGCCTTAAGTACCGACAGCTCAGTGTTGTCGGCTATCGCTAACGATTACTCTTTTGATGAAATATTTGCCAAGCAAATTCGCGCTCTAGGGCAACAAGGCGACATTTTGGTGGCCATTTCCGATTCAGGCAACTGTCGTAATGTGATTAAAGCCATGGAAGCGGCGGTGAATCGCGACATGAGTATTATTGGCCTCACTGGTAAAGATGGCGGAGAAATGGCAGGTTTACTTAGCGAGCAAGATGTAGAGATTAGGGTACCAGGCGAGCAAAGTGTTCGAATCAACGAAGTACACTTACTGGCCCTAAATAGTTTATGTGATTTGGTCGACCGTACGTTGTTTCCCCAACAAGAGGATTAGAGGATGTTACGTTTAGTCAGCATTATCGTTTTAGCTGGGCTGCTTCAAGCTTGTGCTGGAGCGGTAGTAGTAGGAGCAGGGGTTGCAGCAGGCGCAGCCACCGATAGACGCACAATTGGCACGCAGTTTGACGATCAAGGGATTGAGCTACAAGCATTAAATGCCTTAGGTCAATCAGATGAGATTTGGCGTAACAGTAAACTTTCTGTTGTGGCCTTAAATGGTCGAACGTTAATTGTTGGGCAAACACCAAGCGAAGAAAACTTTAACCAAATTACCCAAATTGTAAAAGAGGTTGAAGGAGTTCAGCAGGTACTGAATGAAGTTCGTATCAAGCCCCCCGTCTCACTGGGTGTACGCAGTAACGATTCGTGGATCACCACCAAAGTGAAGTTTAAGATATACGAAGACAGTAAGCTTCCGCCAGGAAAAATCAAAGTAATCACAGAAGATAGCGAAGTGTTTTTGATTGGTGTTGTTACTGCTCAAGAAGAGAGCCTAGCCATTGATATTGCCAGACATGAAACAGGTGTAAGCAAAGTCATTAAGGTATTTGAGTTAGTAGACGAAAGCTAAACGCTCAAATTAAGACATAAAAAAAGCGCCAATTGGCGCTTTTTTTATTTAACGATCGTTAGCGTAGGTTTCTTTGGTGGTTCTTCTACCACCTCAGTCTGTACATCGCTTTCAAGCTCTTCTACTGGCTCGTAAGCAGCTTCAGGCTCAAATACCGTACCAGCGCCATTCTCGCGAGCGTAAATGGCTACAACCGCGGCCATGGGCACATACACTTGAAAAGGCTTACCGCCAAACCGCGCACTAAAGCCAACATGCTCCAAATCCATACTGAATACACCTACCGCAGAGGGGGCAATATTCAATACTATCTGTCCGTCATTAACAAACTGACTGGGAACCGTTACGTTGTTTTGCGTTGCGTCTACCACCAAATGCGGTGTCAATTCGTTATCTAACAACCAGTCAAAAAAAGCCTTAAGTAAATAAGGCCTATTTGGCGTCATCTCACTAGTCATTAACCTAAGAACCCATCGCGAATTTCGCGTTCAGAATCAGTTAATGATGCTTGGAAAGATTCTCGGTCGAATACACGAATCATGTAAGACTTAATCTCTTTCGAGCCATTACCGACTAGTTCAATACCTAAAGTAGGTAAACGCCACAATAGCGGTGCTAGGTAGCAATCTACTAAACTGAATTCTTCACTCATGAAGTAAGGCATTTCAGCAAATACAGGCGCGATACCAATTAAACTCTCGGTTAATTGTTTGCGAGCCGCATCGGCGTTTTCACCTTTCTCAATTTGCGCAACTAAGGTGTACCAGTCATTCTTGATACGGTGCATCATTAAACGACTTGAACCACGAGATACAGGGTAAACCGGCATAAGTGGCGGATGAGGAAAACGCTCGTCTAAATATTCCATAATGATCTGAGATTGGTATAACACCAATTCACGATCAACCAAGGTAGGAACAGAGCTGTACGGATTCAAATCAATCAAATCTTCCGGCAAGTTATCCGGGTCAACCTGATTAATTTCTACGCTGACGCCTTTCTCAGCCAATACGATACGTACCTGATGACTATATAAGTCGTTAGCACCAGAGTATAGCGTCATTACCGAACGCTTGTTGGCAGCTACAGCCATTGAATCCTCCAAAAACCATCAAAAATAAATACACAAACGGCAACAGCATAAATGCTATTGCCGATAAACAAATACTAGCTTAAGACTTAGTGTACGTCGCGCCAGTATTCTTTCTTCAATAGATAACTAATAATAAAGAAGATAAATAGGAACCCTAACACCCAATAACCTAGGCGTTTACGCTCTAGTTGAATAGGTTCAGCTGAATAAACCAAGAAGTTAACGAGGTCTAATACTGCGTGGTCATATTCATCGTCGCTCATCTCACCGCTACCATCTGATTCGATGCCAACATAGATTTGCTGTTCTTCACCATCAATCATTCTAGTTTCGTAGACCGCATTAGGTACGCCTTGCAACTCTTGCAATACGTGTGGCATACCAACACTTGGGAAAACTTTGTTATTCACCCCAAATGGACGAGTCTCATCAACGTAAAATGTACGTAGGTAGGTATAAACCCAATCTGCTCCACGCACTCGAGCAACTAAAGTTAAATCTGGTGCTGGTGCACCAAACCATTTAGCTGCATCATCTTCCTGAATCGCATTTTCCATCAATTCACCCGGTTTTACCCCGGTAAAAATCAAGTTTTCTTCCATTAATTTAACTGGAATACCTAAATCTTCAGCTACGCGGTTATAACGTTGGTACTGAGTACTGTGACAACCGAAGCAATAGTTCATGAACAACTTAGCACCATTTTGCAACGAGGCGTTGTCAGTCAGGTCGTAATTGGCTTTGTCTAAGTGTACGTTGCCACCCGCCCCAAACGCTAAGCTAGGGACAAGTAACGCTAATGCTAAAAAGACATTCTTCATCATTTAGTTACCCTATCTGGAAGTGGCTTAGTTTTCTCATTCTTACTGTAAATCCAGAGTAATAAGAAATAGGCAAAGTAACCAAAAGAGGTGATTTGCGCCAATAACGTTAGAGCAGGAGTTGAAGGCAATACACCTAGAACCCCCAAGATAATGAAACAAATTACAAACTGTGCAATGTTTAGTTTATGTATGGTGCTGCGATAACGAATCGACTTAACCTTACAACGGTCTAACCACGGCAGAACAAACAGCACAGCGATAGACAAGCCCATCATTACTACACCCAATAGTTTATCAGGCACCGCACGTAAAATGGCGTAAAACGGTGTGAAATACCAAACGGGGGCAATATGGTCTGGTGTTTTCAGAGGGTTAGCCGCTTCAAAGTTTGGTTTTTCGAGGAAATAGCCTCCACCATCAGGGAAGAAGAACATCACCCAACAGAAGAAGAACAAGAAGCCTACAATCGCCGCTAAGTCCTTTACCGTAAAGTACGGGTGGAAAGGAATACCATCCTTTGGCCAACCGTTTTCATCTTTGTTCTCTTTAATTTCGATGCCGTCTGGGTTATTTGACCCTACTTCATGCAAAGCAACAATATGTAAGAACACCAACATAACCAATACTAGTGGCAGTGCAATAACATGCAGTGCAAAGAACCGGTTAAGGGTTGCGCCCGAGATTACGTAGTCACCACGTATCCATAGGGTTAAATCATCGCCAATAACGGGGATAGCCCCAAATAGCGAGATAATTACCTGCGCACCCCAGTAGGACATTTGCCCCCAAGGTAACAAGTAACCCATAAAGGCTTCAGCCATTAATACCAAGAAAATTAACATCCCGAACAACCAAATCAGTTCGCGAGGTTTCTGGTAAGAGCCGTAAATTAAACCGCGGTACATATGCAAATAAATCACAACAAAGAAGGCTGAAGCCCCCGTTGAATGCATATATCGCAGTAGCCAGCCATATTCCACATCACGCATGATGTATTCAATAGAGGCAAAAGCACCATCGCCAGATGGGTTGTAATTCATGGTTAGCCAAATCCCAGTGAGGATTTGGTTAACTAATACCACCATGGCGATAAAGCCAAAAATATACCAAAAGTTGAAGTTTTTTGGCGTTGGGTATTGGCCCACATGTTTGTTGTAGGTCTTGGTCAACGGGATCCGTTCATCGATCCAACCGATAAGTGCCTTCATCTTATGCCTCTCCCTGGTCCAAACCGACCAAAATGGTTGTTTCATCAACGTAATGATGAGGAGGTACAACCAAATTCAGTGGTGCGGGTACACTTTGGAAAACCCGTCCAGCCATATCAAATTTCGAACCATGACATGGGCAGAAGAATCCGTATTCAACACCTTGAACTTGCTCACCAAAGCTACCAGGTAAGTAAGTAGGTGAACAACCGAGGTGAGTACACAAACCAACACCAATGAACAGCTCAGGCTTAATTGAGCGATGCACATTGACTGTGTATTCAGGCTGTTGAGGCTCCTCAGAGTCAGGATCACGTAACTTGTCACCAAGGGTGTTCAAGTTATCGAGAACCGATTGAGGACGGCTAACCACCCAAACAGGCTTACCACGCCATTCTACACGTAGTAATTGTCCAGGTTCTATTTTGCTAACATCCACTTCTACCGGTGCTCCAGCTGCTTTAGCTTTGGCACTCGGATTCCATGAACTGATAAAAGGTACTGCGGCAAACGTTGCTCCTACACCACCGACAACAGCTGTTGTCCAGGTTAGGAAGCGACGACGGCCAGCATCGACAGGAGCGTTGCTCATCCAATGTCTCTCCGGTAAGGATCCGCGCAATTATTGTAATTTTCCTTGCGGCATGCTGCACAAGGTAGCGTTTTTCTGCTACTGGTAGCGTTTACTTGCTACTACATTATTGCAGGTAAATGCGAACAAAATAGTAATAAAAAACACACAAATTGACAAGGGAAATCAAGGTTTTTAACCTTTTAGAATAAAGAAAAGCCCGGCATAGCCGAGCTTTTTTGTAACACGAATGTGCGTAGCAATTAACGTTTAGAGAACTGCGGACGACGACGTGCTTTACGTAGACCAACTTTCTTACGCTCAACTTTACGAGCATCGCGAGTAACGAAGCCAGCTTTACGTAATTCAGGACGTAGACTTTCGTCGTATTCCATTAGTGCACGTGTAATACCGTGACGAATAGCACCAGCTTGACCAGTTGTGCCACCACCTTTAACTGTAACGAGTAAGTCAACTTTTTCTAACAATTCAGTTAGTTCAAGTGGTTGACGAACTACCATACGAGCAGTTTCACGGCCAAAGTAAACGTCCAAAGTGCGGTTGTTTACAGTGATGTTACCACTACCTGCTTTTAAAAATACGCGAGCAGTAGAGCTTTTGCGACGGCCAGTGCCGTAGTATTGATTCTCAGCCATTATTAAAATTCCGTAACTTAAATGTCTAATACTTGTGGTTGCTGAGCCGCATGAGTGTGCTCAGGTCCAGCGAATACTTTCAGTTTACGGAACATTGCACGGCCTAGAGGACCTTTTGGCAACATACCTTTCACTGCAGACTGGATAACACGCTCAGGTGCTTTATCGATTAACTTTTCAAAGCTAATTGATTTTAAGCCACCAGGGTAACCAGTGTGCGAGTGGTAAATTTTACCTTTCGCTTTGTTGCCCGTTACGGCTACTTTCTCAGCGTTGATTACGACGATGTAATCGCCAGTATCTACGTGAGGAGTATATTCAGCTTTATGCTTACCGCGTAGGCGAGAAGCGATTTCAGTTGCGATACGACCCAGAGTTTTACCATCTGCATCTACAACGTACCAGTCGCGTTTTACGCTGTCTGGCTTGGCTACAAAAGTTTTCATTTGTATATATAACCCAAAATAACTGTTACACACGTGTTTGTGAAAATCACAAACGTGAAAATAGCCACTCATGGTATCCCTTCGAATACGGAGTAGACTTGACTGTTAGTGCCACCAAATCGGTGACATGTAACGTGGGGTGGCAAGATTATAGGGGAAGTACAAAAAAAAACCACCTTTAATCTAGATTATTTAAGGTAAGTGCTCTCTTTCTAGATATTCGTGAGACTGCATTTCCTGTAAACGAGACAAACAGCGTTCAAATTCAAAACTTAAGCGTCCCCCTTTATACAATTTCTCTAGCGCCACCTCGGCAGCAATAATAAGCGTAACATTACGCTCATAAAACTCGTCAATTAGGGCAATAAAGCGGCGAGCAGCGTCGTCATTTTTAGCACCCATGGCCACCACGCCCGATAGCAATACCGTGTGGTAGAGCCTTGCCAACTCAATGTAATCCAATTGACTACGCGCGCCTTCACACAGTTCAGCAAACTCTATATGCAATACACTGTCGGCTTCATTGACAAAATTAATCATCCGTTGATTTATTTCAATTTGACCAAGTTGCTGGCGAGGCTCGTTAGACAATTGTAAAAAATATTGCGCTAGATTTTGTTCGGCTTGTTTATCTAAAGGGTAATGATAAATCTCAGCCTCATTAAGGGTACGCATTCGATAATCGCTACCACCATCTACATTCAGTATTTGGCAGTGTTGTTGAATTAACTTTATAGTCGGCATGAAACGCTGACGCTGTAAGCCATTTCGGTAAAGATCTTCAGGTGGAATATTTGAAGTCGCCACCAGCGTAACGCCACGCTCAAACAAGGCCTCAAACAAAGTGCCCAACAGCATTGCGTCAGTAATGTCTGAAACAAAAAACTCGTCAAAACAGATAACCTCTGCTTCAGTAATTAAGCGGTCGGCGACTGTTTCAAGCGGATTACTTTGCCCATCAAGGGTTTTGAGTTCGTGATGAACTCGCTGCATAAAGCGGTGAAAGTGCACCCGCATTTTACGCTGCTGCGGCAGGCAATTAAAAAAGGTATCCATAAGATAGGTTTTCCCCCTACCTACTCCGCCCCACATATAAAGGCCTTGTACACTGTGCTGGCGGGCCACTTCCTGGCTCCTCGAAAAGCGTGCTTTTAGTTTTCCGAATAAAGAAGGTTGGCTTAGTGTTAACGCTGGTTTATCAGAGAGTTGTTCGTAAACTCTTTGTAACTGAGCCACTGCAAAGGCTTGTGCATTGTCTTTTACAAAATCATCACGTTGCAGATCTTGCTCATATTGTCGCTGTGGAGTCATCCTTTCCCTATTCCCAAAACCCGCAAAAATTAGACCAAAATTGATAGTACCATGTGAAACCATTCTCAAGTATATTGAAAGTTCATCAAGACCAACAAAGGAATAATATGAGCGCAATTAGCAGTATGATTTTTCTTCTTATTGGTGTCGCTATTGGTTTCTTCCTTAGTCGTATGGCATCTAAACCAGCCGGAACTAACGACGCCAGCATGAAGCAAGAGTTAGCACAAAACAAAGCCGAATTAGATAGCTATAAAGAGCAAGTTCAGGAGCACTTTTCTACCAGTGCCCAACTACTTGAAGATATGGCTAAGCAGTACCAAGGCATTTACGAGCATATGGCAAGTCAGTCAAAATCATTGATTAGTGATGACGTAGCCCAGCCGCAGCTATTCGCCGATTATCAAGAAAAGTTAGAAGTAGATGACAGCGTTGAATCAAATGACGCTCAGCCTAAAGACTATTCTAACGAGCCATCAGGTTTATTTACCGAAGCGCAGCGTAAAGCTAGCTAAATCATTGAACTTTTTAAACTAAGCAGGGTCTTTAAGATCCTGCTTTTTTATCATGACAACTGTTTATTGAGGGTATTTAAATGAGCAAGTCCACAAAGAAATTTGTCATTTTGCTGTTTTCACTTTTCCTTGGCACCACCACACTGCAAGCTCAGGCTGCACTGCCGTTTTCTGTAGGTGGAGAGCCTCTGCCTAGTTTAGCCCCAGTACTGGAGCAAACCACCCCCGCAGTGGTGAATATCTCAGTTGCAGGGACTAAAGTCTCTCAGCAACAACTCCCAGAGTTATTTAAGTATTTCTTCGGACCCGGTGGTAACCCAGATACAGGCGAACAAGAGCGTCCATTTCAGGGTTTAGGCTCGGGCGTAGTGATTGATGCTAAAAAGGGTTACGTGATTACTAACTATCACGTTATTCATGAAGCTGACGAAATCGTAGTGACCTTAAAAGATGGCCGCACCTTTGAAGCAGAAGTATTAGGCAGTGACCGCCACACCGATATTGCCCTACTAAAAATTGATGCCGACGAGCTGGTTGATATAAAGCTGTCTGATTCTGATGAACTCCGAGTGGGTGACTTTGCCATCGCTATTGGCAATCCATTTGGTCTTGGCCAAACGGTTACCTCAGGCATTGTTAGTGCACTAGGTCGTAGCGGCTTAAATATCGAAAACCTCGAGAACTTTATTCAAACTGATGCTGCCATTAATAGCGGTAACTCAGGTGGCGCGTTAATTAACTTACGCGGTGAGTTAATCGGTATTAACACCGCCATTATCGCTCCTAATGGCGGTAATATTGGTATTGGATTTGCCATCCCAAGCAACATGGTACGTAACCTCGCAGACCAAATTATTGAATTCGGGGAAGTACGCCGCGGCGTATTAGGCGTTACTGGTGGCGAACTAAACAGCGATTTAGCCAAAGCCTTTGGTACCGACTCGCAGCACGGCGCATTCGTAAACCAAGTGATGCAAGGCTCAGCAGCAGATCAAGCAGGCATTAAGCCAGGCGATATTATTATTGCTGTTGATGATAAAAAGGTGAAAAGCTTTGCTGAGCTGCGCGCTAAAATCGGTACCATGGGTGCAGGCAAAACCATTAAGATCGGCGCGATTCGAGATGGCGAAGACATTAGTTTTAAAGTTACTTTGCAGCAAGCTGAAGAACAAAACATTAATGCTAAAGTTATGCATCCAGCCCTAGAAGGCGCAAGTTTGAGTTCTACCGCTAAAGGCGCAGATATTTCTGGCGTAGTGGTCAGCAAAATTCAACGCAACTCAAAGGCCTTTGCTAACGGTTTTGAAGAAGGCGATATTATTATCGGCATTAACAAAATCCGAATTAGCAGCATCGCCGACTTACGCGAGCTACTAGAAACCGAACCCAAAGTACTCGCTGTAAATATTCAACGCGGTGACGAAAACTTGTACCGCATCATTCAGTAAACTGAATAAGCTAACAACAAAGGCGACTTATTAGTCGCCTTTTCTTTTGTCTCTAGAATCAGCGTGCTATGCTGAGACTCTAGCTGGAGAAGAACAATTGTTAGCTATAATCAAGTATTTACTCAAGCCTGCTATTTTTGGTTTAGCAATGGCAATCGGAATTTTGTTTGCCTTCCCTGAGTTTCGGGAGAACAGCAAGCAGCTATTAGACGACTATACCGATACCCCATTGGTTAGTTACGCACAAGCCTCTAGACGAGCGGCTCCTGCCGTTGTAAACATTTATACTCGCAGCTTCCTGCAATCTTATGTGAACGTAGACAGCCAGCTAGAATCTCAAGGTTTGGGATCGGGCGTGATCATGTCGAAGCAGGGCTTTGTTTTAACCAATCTGCACGTGATTGCCAATTCAGACCAAATTGTTATTGCCTTACAAGACGGACGAGTATTTAACGCTGAGTTAGTCGGTGGAGACATCATCACTGACTTAGCCGTGCTGAAGATTGACGCCTCTCCAGATTTACCGGTAATTCCGCAAAACGACCAACTTGCCACCCAAGTGGGTGACGTAGTACTGGCTATTGGTAACCCATATAACGTGGGCCAAACGATTACTCAAGGTATAATTAGTGCAGCGGGCCGTAGTGGGATGAGCTCTACCGGTCGTCAAGACTTTCTGCAAACAGATGCTGCTATTAACCGTGGTAATTCTGGCGGTGCCTTAGTCAATACTCGCGGTGAGTTAGTAGGCATTAATACCTCGGCCTATCACTTAAACGATGCAGCAGATACTTACGGTATTAGCTTTGCTATCCCTTTTGTATTAGCTAAAAAGATCATGCAGAGCCTGATTAAAGACGGCACGATTGTACGTGGTTATTTAGGTTTAGATGGGCAAAAAATCACTCCACTACTGGCTTCACGTCTTAAATTAAATGAAACACGCGGAGTTATTGTTAGTGGTATAGACCCACAAGGGCCAGCAGGAAAAGCTGGTATTTTGGCTAACGATATTTTAGTGAGTTTAGCCGGCCAAGATATTGAATCGATTAAACAGGCCATGGATATTGTTGCAGAAACACGACCGGGTTCAGAGATCATGGTTCGCTTATACAGAAACGGGGAACTGCTAGAGCTCCCCGTTACTATTACCGAACTAAAACTGCCAGTTCGACCTACGAGCGGTCGTTAAAACGCGTTATTTTGGCGCCTAATTTAGCAAACTTAGTTTCAATATTTTGATAACCACGGTCGATATGGTAAATCCGGTCGACCACGGTTTCGCCTTCAGCCACCAAAGCCGCAATCACTAAGCTTGCAGAAGCACGTAAATCAGTCGCCATTACTTGGGCGCCCGTTAGGTGATCTGAATGCTTACAAATAGCGGTGTTGCCTTCCAGCTCTATTTCTGCGCCCATACGCATCAGCTCGGGTACATGCATAAAACGGTTTTCAAAAATCGTTTCAGTCACATGACCAGTCCCTTCGGCCACAATATTTAGTACCGTGAACTGGGCTTGCATGTCGGTAGGGAAAGCTGGGTGCGGCGCTGTTTTAACATTAACCGCTTTAAGTGAGCAGCCTTGCATGTCTACTTCAATCCAATCACTGCCACTGCTTACATTTGCACCCGCTTCTTCAAGCTTGGCCAATACCGATTCCATCAGTGTAGGGTCAGTATGAGTACAACGCACTTTACCGCCCGTTACCGCTGCCCCTACTAGGTAAGTACCGGTTTCTATGCGGTCTGGCAATACACTGTATTCACCGCTGTGTAGGCTGTCTACGCCAGTAACTACGATAGTGTCGGTACCCGCACCTTTAATATCGGCGCCAAGGGTGTTTAAGAAGTCGGCTAGGTCTACCACTTCAGGTTCACGAGCAGCGTTTTCAATAATGGTTTCGCCTTCAGCTAACGCCGCCGCCATCATCAGGTTTTCAGTGCCAGTTACGCTCACCATATCCATGAAGATTCGGGCGCCCTTCAAGCGGCCGTCTACACGGGCTTTTACATAACCGTCTTCAACACTCATGTTGGCTTGCATTAGCTCCAAACCATGAATATGCAAATTAACTGGACGTGCACCAATGGCACAACCACCAGGTAGTGATACGTCGGCTTCACCATAGCGGGCAACTAATGGACCTAGTGCCATAATAGAAGCACGCATGGTTTTTACTAAATCGTAAGGCGCAACAAAGTCATTAGCTTTACCGGCTTTAACAATCACGGTTTCGCCGCTGACTTCTACTTCGCGGCCTAAATGCTCAAGCATTTTACAGGTTGTGCCAATGTCTCTTAATTGAGGGACATTGTGCAAGGTCACTTGCTCTTCACATAACAAGGTAGCAAAAAGGATCGGCAAAGCCGCATTTTTTGCACCAGAGATGGCCACTTCGCCTTCTAAACGACAGCCACCTTCAATTCTAAACTTATCCACAACTACTCCTAGCGACTACAGTTGGCCAAATTTTTGTTGCTTTTGCCATTCATCAGGAGTGAACGCCTTAATCCCTAAAGCGTGAATTTCGTTACTCGCAATGTACTCTTTCAGTGGTGCGTATACCGCTTGTTGTTTTTTAACGCGCGATAGTTCCGTAAACATTGCACCAACAGCAACAACTTGAAAGTGATTACCTTCCCCAGTTACTTGCACATGGTCTAGCTCAAGCGCTTGCGATAAAATTTGTTCAATTTGTTCTGGTTGCATTATAACGCTCCGCTAATGTGCTTTAGTTTTCAAATTGCAGCAAGGCGTCTAACTCATAGAGAGTAAACAGCTGCTTGGCTTGATCAGGGCAATGCTTAACAATTAAGCGATTGCTAGGTTCAGGTTTTAAGGCGGTGATGATAGCGGCTATTCCTGCAGAGTCAATCCGCTTAAGTTTGGCCAAGTCGAGTTCTGTGGCTTGGCACTTTGCTAACTGGGGCCACTGAGCGGCAACATCATCTGCGTTCCACTCACCAATTAAACGAAGCGTTTGCTGCTCAAGCTTAAGCTCAGCGCTCATTACTTGGCCTCGTGTGCGGCAAAGTTTTTGTCTTGCAGCAACTTAATGACACCGTCTATACCGTTACTACGAATTAAACTGTCCATTTCTGATTGCTTCGTTGACAGCAAACTAACACCTTCAGCGATCAAGTCGTAAGCCAACCAACGGTCGCTGCTGTCTTCGGTTTTTTTCTTGAGTTTACGAAACTTAAACTCGAGTTTAATCGGCGGGCGTTCGCCATCAATAAATTGCGCTTTTACGCCGACTTTCTTTTTCCCTTCAACTGACTTCTCAGGTTCAATCGACACCTGCTGCTGCTTGTATTGCCCTAAAGCCTGCTTGTAAGTACTCACTAAGTATTCTTTGAACGCAGCGGTAAACTCACTTCTTTGTTCTTTAGTGGTTTTTTTTATTTGTTTTCCCAACACCACAAACGACGCATAGCGATAATCAATATGCGGCATCAGCTGCTCGCGCACAATGTCTTCGATTTGTTGGTCAGCATCAGCGGCTTCACGATCCACTTCAGCCAAGCGGCTAAAAGTTTGATCTGCTACATAAGCCATTAAGCGATAAGGGTTGTCGTCAACTTCATCGGCCCAAGCACTGGCACTAAGCAATAGCGACACTACCAACATCAAGCTGCGTATAAACATGCTTACTCCTCCGATACCGAAAATAGAAACTGACCAATCAGTTCTTCTAATACTATGGCCGATTTGGTGTCTTCAATCACGTCACCGTCATTCAAGTTCTCTATGTCTTCTAATACAAAACCAGGAGTTAGACCAATGTACTGCTCACCTAACAAACCAGCAGTAAGAATTGATAAGGAACTGGTTTCTGGATAATAACCGTATTGGCGATACATGCTTAACGTTACCTTTGGCATGTAATCTTCTATATCTAGGTTAATCTGTTCTACACGACCGACGACAACGCCCCCTACTTTCACTGGTGAACGAGCTTTTAAACCACCAATATTGTCGAACTTGGCATACAAGGTATACGTATCAGTATTGTTTCCAAATTGGCTATCTGCGATTTTTAAAGCCAACACCAATAAGGCAGCAATGCCTAACAAAACAAATGCGCCTACCGACAACTCTACTTTATTTACTTTCATGTTATTCCCTAAACCTAGCTGCCAAACATTAATGCGGTTAATACAAAATCTAAAGCTAATACCAACAACGACGCGTGAACCACGCTGCGAGTTGTAGCTTGACTAATCCCTTGAGCACTGGGCAAAGCGTCGTAACCATTAAACAATGCTACCCATACAACGGTGATGGCAAACACCGCACTTTTTATCATGCCATTGCCAATGTCTTGGCCAAATTCAATAGAGGCTGCGGTAATCGACCAAAAGCTACCGTTATCGACACCTAGCCACTCTACGCCAACCAAAAAACCGCCCCATATTCCCACCAGGTTAAACATTAAGGTCAGTAGTGGCATAGCAATAAAGCCAGCCCATAAGCGTGGAGCAACCACTCGTTTAAGTGGATCTACCGCCATCATCTCCATACTAGATAGCTGTTCTGTTGTTTTCATCAAACCAATTTCAGCGGTTAAGGCGGAACCTGCCCGCCCTGCGAACAACAACGCGGTAACCACAGGACCTAACTCACGCAATAAAGACAAAGCAACCATAGGACCTAGGCTAGTCTCAGCACCAAAGTCGACTAAAATATGATAGCCCTGCAGTGCCAACACCATGCCAATAAATAAGCCAGAAACCAGAATAATTGGCAGAGATTGCACCCCCACCACATAAACTTGTTTAACCGTATCTTTTACAAGCTGAGCACTCGGCCAAGTCGCCAATGCATGCCAAAGCATCAAACTCGCTCGGCCAATGGCGCTAACTCGAGCTAAAGCGTTACGCCCTAACCTTGCAATAAATTCAATCATAAGCTTGCCTTCAGTGCGCTAGCGTAATCGTCTGCGGGATAATGAAAAGCAGCTGGGCCATCGGCTTGACCTTTTAGAAATTGCGCTAAACGCAGGTTTGGATTCGCCGCGATGTCGGCAACACTGCCTTGGGCTAGTACGCTGTGGCCGTCTATCACAAAAACGTAGTCAGCAATGCTAAGTACTTCGTTTACATCATGAGAAACAATCACTGAGGTAAGCTGCAAGCTTTGATTAAGCCCTTGAATTAACTTAATCAATACCCCCATTGAAATAGGGTCTTGGCCCACGAACGGTTCATCATAAAGGATTATTTCGGGTTCTAGCGCTATCGCTCTGGCCAGCGCCACTCGACGAGCCATTCCGCCGGATAGATCGCTCGGCATCAACTTAGCTGTACCGCGCAAGCCCACGGTTTGCAGCTTCATTAATACCAGGTTGCGTAATACTGCTTCCGGCAACTGAGTATGCTCACGCAGCGGGAATGCAACGTTCTCAAACACATTTAAATCACTAAACAAAGCGCCACTTTGAAACAACATACCAATGCGTTTACGCAGTTTAAATAATTCATTCCGTTTGAGCTGATGCACATTCTGTCCATCAATCAATACCTCACCCGCGGTGGGTTGTAACTGCCCACCAATAAGCTTGAGCAAGGTAGTTTTGCCAATTCCGCTGGGGCCCATAATGGCTGTGATTTTACCGCGTTGGATACGCAAATCTAAGCCATCAAAAATGACTTTATTAGCGCGCTGAAATGCCAGTTTTTTTACTTCAATCAAACTATCCGCCACTCCGTGAGCAATCTTGATTGGCCAAGGCAGACATATTATTGAGATAATTGATGACACTCAAGGCTAAACTCTTCCCTTTTGCAGGGAAAATGCCGACAATGCTCCGATTTTTTTGCATCGTTGATGTTTTATAACTGAAGGATTCACATGTTAGTTGAATGTTTATTATTGGTATTGGGCCTCGCACTGTTGGTGTGGAGTGCCGACCGCTTTGTTTATGGTGCAGCCGCCATTGCTAATAATTTTGGTTTACCACCAATGATCATCGGCTTAACTATTGTGGCTTTAGGTTCTTCTGCACCAGAGGTTATGGTGTCAGCCACTGCCGCCCTAGAAGACAAAATGAATACCGCCGTGGGCAACGTAATTGGCTCTAATATCACCAACATTACTCTGGTACTAGGCATCACCGCCTTACTTAAACCGCTGATAGTATCCTCCTCTACCCTGTTTAGAGAGCTACCTATGGTATTAGTGGCCACCGCAGTTGCCGGCTGGGTGCTTCATGATAAACACCTAGGTTACCAAGAAGGGTTTGTATTACTCACTCTGTTTGTAGCGTTAATGGCCTACTTAATTATCAACTCATTGCGCCAGCGCAAAGGCGCCAACGTTGACCCAATGATCGAAGAAGCAGAATCAGAAGTACCTAACGATGTACCAACTGGCAAAGCATTGCTTTGGCTAGCGGTGGGTATGGTTGTACTTCCACTTAGTGCTGATTTATTAGTGGGTTCTGCCTCGGAGATTGCTCGTTACTTTGGTATGAGCGACTTGGTGATTGGCCTCACCATTATTGCCATTGGCACCAGCTTGCCAGAGCTAGCAGCCTGTGTAGCCGGTGTCATCAAGAAAGAGGATGACCTAGTTCTGGGCAATATTATCGGCTCTAATCTGTTTAACATTCTAGCAGTACTGGCTGTCCCGGCGTTCATAGCGCCAGGGGCAATTGACGCCAACGCCGCTGGTCGCGATTTTTATGTGATGATGGGTGTTACTGTACTGTTGTTCATCATGGCGATGGGCTTTGGTAAAAGCCGCAAAATCACTCGTTGGGAAGGCGGCTTATTGTTAAGCGGCTTCATAGGCTATCAACTGCTATTATTTCTAGCCTAAGCAGCTGTTATTACTGATTTAAGAAACTAAGGGGAAATGAGTGTCGTTTGATTACATTGCTTCAGCCAAGCAAGTCCTTGAGATTGAAAGCTTAGCTATTGAAAATCTCCATCAATATATTGATCAAGAATTTGCCGCCGCCTGCGAAATGCTATTAGCCTGTAAAGGTAAGGTGATTCTTACGGGTATGGGTAAATCAGGCCACATTGCCAATAAAATTGCCGCTACTTTAGCCTCTACCGGCACCCCTGCATTTTTTGTTCATCCTGGCGAAGCCTGCCATGGTGATTTAGGCATGATTGCCGCCGAAGACATTGTATTAGCCTTGTCTAATTCTGGTGAATCTGAAGAGATACTCTCGCTCTACCCTGTATTTAACCGAATTGGTGTTCGTTCTATTGCGATGACCAGCAACCCTAACTCGTCTATGGCCAAGCTTGCCAACTACCATTTATGTATCTCAGTGCCTCGTGAAGCCTGCCCATTAGGGTTAGCGCCTACCGCCAGCTCTACAGCAACCTTAGTAATGGGCGACGCGTTGGCAGTAGCACTATTAGAAGCCCGTGGGTTTACTGCCGATGATTTTGCTCTCTCTCATCCTGGCGGCACTTTAGGTAAAAAATTATTGTTAAGTGTGAGTGACTTAATGCTAAGCGGGGAACAAATCCCTCTAGTAACAGTCGAACAAACTATTCGTGAAGCATTGTTCGAAATTACTGCCAAAGGTTTAGGTATGGTGGGAATTGTTGATGCTAAACAGCAATTGGTCGGTATTTTTACTGACGGCGACTTACGTCGAATACTTGATCAACGCATCGATATACATGACACACCAATTGGCCAAGTAATGACTCAAAACCCAAAAGTCATTGAAGACTCTTGGTTAGCCTTTGACGCCTTAAAGCTGATGAAAGCAAAATCAATTAACGGCTTGTTTGTATTGAACCAACAGACCGTAGTGGGTGCCTTTAACATGCATACCCTGCTGCAGGCTGGAGTATATTAATGACTATTGACACACCTTATGGCTCGGTAAGCTCGCAAAACTTTACCCGTGCTAAAAACATCAAATTGCTTATTTGCGATGTTGATGGAGTGTTTTCCGATGGCCGAATTTACCTTGGCAATGATGGTGAAGAGCTAAAAGCCTTTCATACTCACGATGGCTTTGGCATTAAAGCCTTGTTAAACATTGGTGTAGAAGTGGCCATTATTACCGGCCGCCAATCTACTATTGTAGAAAAACGCATGCAGGCTTTAGGTGTAAACCGCATTTACCAAGGCCAACAAAACAAGATGGTGGCCTACCAACAAATGCTCGAACAACTCAACCTGGCAGCTGACGAAGTGGCATACATTGGCGATGATGTGGTTGATACGCCGGTAATGCGCGCGTGTGGCTTAGGTGTTGCCGTACATGACGCCCACCCGCTGTGTAAACAAGATGCTAACTTAGTTACCATTACCCCAGGTGGTTTTGGCGCGGTACGCGAGCTTTGTGATCTGATACTGCAAGCCAAAGATCAGCTAGAACATGCTCAAGGTATGAGTGTATGAATCGCGTTACGCTGTTTTTTGCTAGCCTGTTCGTTCTCGCCTTGGTGTTGTGGCAATTAAGCCCCTCAGATCCTAAACAACAAAGCGCTCAACGCGAAGCCAGCAAGCCCAACTTTGTTGCAGAGAAACTCTATAGCGTCAGCTTTGGCGAAAACGGCAGCCCACGTTACCGTATCTACGCCGAACAAATGGAGTTTTTTGAACAACTTAAGCACACAGAATTTACTCAACCAAAGATTTTGGTTTACCCAGATCCTCGTCAACCTGTATGGCAAATTGTGGCTGATCACGCTACAGTACAGCAGCAACAAACTGTCACCTTAAATGACAATGTAGTGATTAAAAACTTAAGTCGTGGCGAGTATGTTCGCGACATAATTACCGAAAGTTTGGAAATCGATCTGCAAAGCGAAACCATGAGCAGCGATCAACCTGTTACCGTGTATGGCCCATCGTACGAACTGTATGGTGTTGGCATGGACGGTGATCTAGCTAACGAAATAGTGACTTTATTAGATGATATCGAAGCGGTTTACCACAACCCACAAGAGTAAGTTAGCGCTAGCGGCTAGCTTGTTTATGCTTTCTTGGGGTTCTCAAGCACTTGAAGACGACTTCAACAAACAAATTATTGTTGATGCCGACCGCCAGCAGGTCAACATCAAAGAAAACCGCGTCACTTTCTACAATAATGTAGTGGTGACTCAAGGTTCAATAAAAATGCACGCCGAAGAACTCAGCGTAATAGGTAGTGAAGAAAAAGGCAGCGAGGTGATGATCGCCAAAGGCGAACCGGCAACTTTTTACCAACTACTAGACAGCGGCAAGCCAATTGAAGCAGAGGCCAACGAGGTGCGTTACGATTTAAAAACGCAGACCCTCACCTTAACTAACAATGCTCAGCTCAAGCAAGAAGAGAGCTTAGTAAAAGGCCAAATGATTAAATACAGCATTAATAAACAAGAGATGGTTGCTCAAGGCGATGAAAATAATCGTGTGACCACTATTTTCCTGCCTCAGCAATTAGAAGAACTCTCCCCCGAGGACAATGAGTAATCATGAGTACCTTAATCGCTGAGAACCTTGCCAAAAGCTACAAAGGTCGCAAGGTAGTAAAGAACGTCAGTTTAAATGTAGAAACCGGGAAAATTGTTGGTTTACTAGGGCCAAACGGCGCCGGTAAAACCACTACCTTCTACATGGTGGTTGGTCTAGTGCCACGAGACCAAGGCCGAATACTTATCGATGACGATGATCTGTCTAGCACCGCTATGCATACTCGAGCACGAAAAGGCATTGGTTATCTTCCCCAAGAAGCCTCTATCTTTCGCCGTTTATCGGTAGAAAAAAATATTCTAGCAGTATTAGAAACCCGTAAGGATTTGGACAAAGAGCAGCAAATTGGCGCACTGGACGATTTGCTAGAAGAGTTTCATATTGGCCATATTCGCAAAAATCTCGGTATGAGCCTATCAGGCGGAGAGCGTCGCCGGGTAGAAATTGCCCGCGCCTTAGCCGCAGCCCCTAAGTTTATTTTGCTTGACGAACCCTTCGCTGGGGTAGATCCTATTTCCGTTATTGATATTAAAAAAATCATTGAACACCTGCGTGATCGCGGTCTAGGTGTATTAATTACCGACCACAATGTAAGGGAAACTCTCGATGTTTGTGAGCATGCCTATATCGTTAGTCAGGGTGAATTGATAGCCTCAGGTAAGCCACAAGAAATACTTGAAAACGAGCACGTGAAACGAGTTTATCTCGGTGAACAATTCAAGCTATAGTTAAAGTGCAGCTTAGAAAATAATATAAAAAGAAGGGATAGCGGTAGTTAATGAAAGCATCTTTGCAGTTGCGTCTTGGTCAGCAGTTAACCATGACCCCCCAGTTACAACAGGCCATACGCTTACTCCAGCTTTCAACCCTGGATTTACAGCAAGAAATTCAAGAGGCTCTGGAAAGTAACCCTCTGCTTGAGGCGGATGAGTCACATTCGAATGATAGTGACGCAACAGACGCTAAGTCAGCCAATGAAAAATCTACAGAAGCCGAATCTAGCGCCGACGTAGACAGCAGCCAAATGGAAGCTGGCGATGCCATTAACCAAGAAACTGTTTCTGATGACCTACCCGTAGACTCCACTTGGGACGATATTTATAGCGCCAGTTCCGCGCCAGCTAGCTCATCGAGCGGCAGTGGCGGTGGTGACGACAACGATATGTTATTCCAAGGTGAAACCGTTGATTCCTTACAAGATCACATGCTGTGGCAAATGCGCCTTACTCCTTTCAGCGAAGTAGACCAAGCCATTGCTTTAGCCATTATTGATGCAGTAGATGAATCAGGTTACCTCACACAGGATTGTGAACAATTATTAGATGGCCTCAATTCTAGTGACAATAACGACTTAGATGTAGAGCTTGACGAAATTGAAGCAGTACTAAAACGGATTCAGCATTTCGACCCCGTAGGCATTGCCGCGCGCTCGCTACAAGAATGCTTGTTAATTCAATTAAGTCGTTTTTCCCCAGAAACACCATGGCTAAATGAAGCCAAAGATGTGGTGTCTAACCATATCGATGTATTAGCCAATCGAGATTTTCGCTTATTGGCTCGAAAGACCAAGTTAAAAGAAGACCAGCTACGCGAAGTGATGCGTTTAATTCACACCTTAGAACCACGCCCGGGTAACGCTGTTGAGCCAAACCAAGCCCAATACGTTATCCCCGATGTTTCCGTAGTGAAGCGCCAAGGTCGCTGGGTGGTAGAGCTAAACCCCGATGCGATGCCGAAGCTAAGAGTAAACTCTCACTATGCATCCTTAAGTAAAACGTCTAATGCTACCGATACTCAGTTTATCCGTAGCCACTTACAAGAAGCCAAGTGGTTTATTAAGAGCATTGAAAGCCGCAACGAAACCTTACTCAAAGTCTCTAACTGTATCGTTCACCACCAACAAGCCTTCTTCGAATACGGTGAAGAAGCAATGAAGCCAATGGTGCTGAACGATGTGGCCGAAGCAGTAGAAATGCACGAATCAACGATTTCTCGAGTAACAACTCAAAAATTCATGCATACACCTCGCGGCATTTTCGAACTTAAATATTTCTTCTCTAGCCATGTGGCTACCGATGGCGGCGGTGAATGTTCATCTACCGCTATTCGTGCATTAATTAAGAAACTGGTTGCTGCCGAAAATACCAGTAAACCTCTCAGCGATAGTAAGATTGCTGATATTTTGGCAGATCAGGGGATCAAGGTGGCAAGACGTACGATTGCAAAATATCGTGAGTCTTTAGCGATACCACCTTCTAACCAACGTAAGAGCCTACTTTAAGGCCAATCAAGGGGACTATATTTATGCAAATTAATCTTACCGGACACCACGTTGATATTACTGAGTCTTTAAAAGAATATGTCCATAACAAGTTTGCCAAGCTCACTCGACGATTTGACCAGATAAACAATGTTCATGTCATCCTCAACGTCGAGAAGCTCAATCAAATCGCAGAAGCCACCTTACATTTAAATGGCGGTGAATTATTCGCTACCGCTGAACATTCAGATATGTACGCCGCCATTGATGGTCTCATCGACAAACTTGACCGCCAAGTTATCAAACATAAAGAAAAACTTAACAAACATTAGTCACCTCCATGCAAATAGATAAAGTACTAAGCTTGGATTGCACTCAAAGTGCAGTCCAATGCTCTTCAAAAAAACGCGCCTTAGAAATTATTAGTGAACTAGCCGCTGGCCAACTAGATACGACAGCTCAATGTATATTTGAGAGTTTGTTGAATAGAGAAAAAATGGGCAGCACCGGTATCGGGCAAGGCGTGGCAATACCTCATGGCCGCATTGATAAACAGCATCAAACAACCGCTGTTTTTTTACGTTGTGATCCCCCAATTGCTTTTGACGCCATTGACAATAAACCTGTTGATTTGGTTTTTGCCTTACTGGTACCAGAAGATCAGTGTAAACAACACCTCAACACCTTATCTCAAGTAGCTGAAAAACTTAACGATAAGCAAGTATGTAAACAACTTCGTTGTGCACAAAGTGATGACGAATTATACGACATCATGGTAGCCTAATACTCTAATCACCGTTAGGGATAGTCATGGAACTCATTATCGTGAGTGGGCGTTCAGGTTCAGGAAAAACCGTCGCCTTAAGAGTACTAGAAGATCTGGGCTACTATTGCGTAGACAACCTCCCGGTTGTGTTATGGCAATCTCTTATCGATAACTTAAAAAATACTTACTCTAAAGTAGCAATAAGTATCGATATTCGAAACCTCCCAGACGAACCTTCACCGATAGGCCAAATTATTCGCAACGCCGGCCCTGATGTGAATCTATTAAGCATTTTTTTAGATGCCAAAGACGAAGCGTTGATCCGCCGTTACAGCGAAACTCGGCGAGTTCACCCGCTGAGTCAAACTAATTTGTCTCTGGCGGAAGCGATTGAATCGGAAACCGAGCTGCTGGCACCGTTATCTCGAAATGCTGATTTACGCATCGATACTTCACGCTTATCAGTGCATGAGCTAAGTGGCTTAATTCGCTCTAGAGTAACTGGCGATCAGCAACAACAGTTAATTTTAGTGTTTGAATCATTTGGCTTTAAAAACGGCGTGCCTAATGATGCTGACTATATGTTTGATGCTAGATTTCTGCCTAACCCTCATTGGCAAGAAGAGTTGCGGCCACTGACAGGCTTAGATAAACCTGTTCAAGAGTATTTATCTGCACAAGCTTTGGTCAATCAATACATTGAGCAAATTCGTGATTTACTACAATCTTGGTTACCGCATTTGGAAGCCAATAACCGCGCTTACCTAACCATTGCCATTGGTTGCACTGGTGGCCAACACCGCAGTGTTTATGTAGCAGAAAAATTAGCTGAACACTTTAGTGCCCAGCGTAAAGTACAACGTCGCCATCGCACTTTGGAACACCGTCTTGAAGCTCACTAGACAAGTTATCGTTAAAAACAAGCTGGGGCTGCATGCTCGCCCAGCGACAAAACTGGTAGAGCTGGCCCAGAAATTTGATGCTGAACTAACCATTATCGATGGCGAGAAAACCGCCTCTGCCGCCAGTGTAATGGGCTTGTTGGTGTTAGCCAGCGCTCAAGGAAATACCTTAACCATTATTTCCGAAGGGGACGATGCCACTGCCGCTTTAGATGCCGTTCAAGCGTTAATAGAAGCGAATTTCGACGAAGAATAAACCAAAGCGCAATAAACACACGCTACACTTAGCAAGCGCCGCTTAAACAAACAATAATAGGGAATGCTTATGCCGGAAGAGATGGAGTTAAACCCTAATCAGCACAAACGTTTACAGGAGCTTAACCAAGCTCTAGACAGCGGTATGTTTGTGCATGTTAGGCGCATGCTTCATCAAATGCCGGCCTGTGACGTAGCCTTACTGCTAGAATCTAGCCCCCCAGCAGGGCGGAAAGTGTTATGGCAACTCACCGATCCTGAACAACACGGCGAAATTCTCGAAGAACTTAACGAAGACGTAATGGAAGGCGTGCTGCAATTAATGGCGCCTGAGACGCTTGCCGCAGCCACAGAAGGCATGGATACCGACGACATCGCGTACGTGCTGCGTAGCCTGCCTGATAGTGTTTATCAAGAAGTATTAGAACAGATGGACGGGCAAGATCGCCATCGCGTAGAAGCCGCCTTAGCCTACCCTGAAGATACTGCCGGCAGTATCATGAACACTGATACCATCACCATTCGTGCCGACGTCACCATTGATGTGGTATTACGCTACTTACGGGTGCGCGGTGAATTACCCGAAGCCACAGACGCCCTGTATGTGGTGGACGAGGATGATTCACTACTCGGTGATATCCCCTTATCCACCCTGCTTACCGTTAACCCCAATGTTAACGTACGCGATGTAATGGACAGTAAAGCAGAGACCATTCCGGTAGCGATGGATGAAGATGATGTAGCTGCATTATTTGAGCGCCACGACTGGATATCCGCCCCTGTCGTCGATGAACAAGGTCACTTATTGGGTCGAGTAACCATTGATGATGTGGTTGATATTATTCGTGAAAATGCCGAGCACAGTATGATGGGTATGGCAGGCATGGATGATGACGAAGATACCTTTGCGCCAGTAATAAAAAGTACTCAACGTAGAACCTTTTGGCTAGCAATAAACTTGTGTGCAGCGTTAATCGCAGCCTCTATCAGTAACATGTTTGAGTCTACCTTGGAACAATTAGCCACCTTGGCGATTTTAATGACGATTGTCCCTAGTATGGGAGGCATTGCCGGTAATCAAACACTTGCCTTGGTAATCCGTGGCTTAGCTGTGGGGCATATTGGGGAAGGTAACTCACGCTGGCTCATCGGCAAAGAAGCGGCTATTGGCATGCTTAACGGTATGATTTGGGCCACGGTGATTGCGCTAGTAGTAACCTTTTGGAAAGGGGATTGGACACTGGGAGTGATCATTGCAGGCGCGATGTTTGTAAATATGTCATTAGCCGGGCTTGCTGGCGTCACTATTCCTCTGCTAATGAAGAAATTTAACATCGACCCAGCATTAGCTGGCGGTATGGCTTTAACCACCATTACAGATGTAATGGGCTTATTCTCTTTCTTAGGAATGGCCACCTTAATACTGGCTTAAACAAAGCTAGAGGCCAGAAACGAGAACAGAGCTAGAGCAAGCAATTCAGCTTCTTTGTCGCTCTAGCCCAATCCAACTGTCTTTAGCTACCTGCAATCTTCATTGAAGAAATCAATATCGAGCCCGTTTGAATAGCACTCTCTTTATCGAAGTCATCAGCAATAGCGACAACATTCGCAAACATTTCAGGCAAAGTACTGGCCACGGTGATTTCATGTACTGGAAAAGCAATTTCACCGTTTTCTACCCAGTATCCAGCAGCGCCGCGAGAGTAGTCTCCAGTTACCGTATTTACCCCTTGGCCCATCATTTCGGTTACCAATAAGCCTGTCCCCATTTGCTTTAACAGCTCAGCCCTATTTACACCGCTGTTTTTCACAAGCCAGTTATGAATACCGCCCGCATGCCCTGTACTTTGCATCCCCAACTTACGGCCCGCATAAGTCGTTAATAAATAAGACTCCAAAACACCATCGGCAATAATGTGTTTAGCTTTAGGTGCTACACCTTCGCTGTCAAAAGGCGTACTGGATAAGCCCTTTTTAACAAATGGGTCTTCGTAAATAGACAACCAACTCGGGAACAATTTTTTACCCAAACTATCGAGTAAAAATGACGAACGACGATATAAATTACCGCCACTAATCGCTCCAATTAAATGGCCAAACAAGCTACCCGCCACTTCTTGGTCAAATACTACCGGCACTTCACAAGTAGAAATTTTGCGACTACCTAAACGCCCTAGGGTTTTACTGGTCGCTTGAGCAGCAATCTCTTCAATACTGTCGAGGTCAGAGAAGTCACGCGCTACGCTGTAGGCGTAATCACGTTGCATATCTTTTTCACCGGCGATCAACATACAACTAATACTATGACGACTGGTCGGGTAACCGCCAACAAAGCCGTGGCTATTCCCAAATACTTTAACCCCGTAGTGACTATTAATGTTCGCCCCATCACTGGCTTTTATTTTAGGGTTAGCCAACGCTAATCCCTCACACTTTTTGGCAAGCTCAATAAAACGGTCAGGCTCTAGTGGGTGTGGGTGGAATAAATCTAAATCAGGAATATCAGTGGCGAGTAGCTCTTTGTCGGCGATTCCGGCAGCTTTATCTGCCGAAGTGAATTTAGAAATATCGTAAGCCGCTTTCACTGCATTCTTAATCGCTTCTGGGCTTAAATCTGAGGTTGAAGCACTGCCCTTACAGTTAGCCGTATAAACCGCGATCCCCAAGGCACCATCGTGATTAAACTCCAGCGTTTCCACTTCTTGATCACGAGTAGCCACGCAAATTCCGGTTTGCTTAGAAATCGACACTTCCGATTCGTCGGCTCCTAGTTGTTTGGCTTCTTGAATGGCAAACTCTACAGCCTGTTTTAATTGGCTTAACTCTTGGCTAACTTGTTTTTCAGGGCTCATTGTTATTCTTCATCTCCATGCATTTCCCTAGCATAACAAAACTCATCGAGCGACCATATGCAAGAACTGGTAAGATATGAAAAAAAGTACCATGAGAGTTAAAAATGAAGAAAGAACAGCCCATTGATGATGACGATTGGATCAGTAAATCCGAAATCAAGCGAGAAGCAGACCGGCTGAAAAAACTAGGTGCCGATTTAGTTGGATTAACCAATCCGCAGCTAGCCACCATTGAGATGAGTCCAACCTTACGCGAAGCCATTGCCCTAGCTAAACGTTTGAAAGACAAACGCGAAGCCTCACGCCGCCATATGAACTACATTGGCAAAGTGATGCGTACTGAAAATGAAGAGCAAATTAATGCTGGCTTAGACAAGATCCGTAATAAACATATTTATCAGGCTCAAGCGCAACTTGCGTTAGATAAACAACGTGATCTGTTAATTGCCGAAGGCGATTCAGCGATTAATAACTTAGTAGCTGAGAACCCTAACTTTGAGCGCCAAAAGCTTCGCCAATTAGTCCGCCAAGCTAAAAAAGAATTAGAGCAAGAAAAGCCAGACAAAGCCCATCAAGAACTGGCTAAGTACCTAAAAGAACACCATTAAAAAAGGGGCTTAACGCCCCTTTTTACTATGCTGTACCACCTACAGTAAGCTCATCCAGCTTCAAGCTAGGCTGTCCTACTCCTACCGGTACACTTTGACCTTCTTTACCACATACACCAACACCTTGGTCTAGCGCGAGGTCATTGCCAACCATCGACACTTGCTGCATCACTTCTGGTCCGCTACCAATTAAGGTGGCGCCTTTAATTGGCGCGGTAATTTTGCCGTCTTCGATGAGGTAAGCTTCTGAGGCAGAAAATACAAATTTACCTGATGTAATATCTACTTGGCCGCCACCAAAGTTGGGCGCATAAATACCTCGTTTAACCGAAGCAATAAGCTCTTCGGGTTCACTTTCACCGGGCAACATATAAGTATTTGTCATACGCGGTAGAGGCAAATGGGCATAAGACTCGCGTCGGCCATTACCGGTAGAATGCGTATTCATAAGCTGGGCGTTGTGCTTGTCTTGCATGTAGCCTTTAAGCACACCTTTTTCAATCAATACATTGTATTGGCCTGGCGTACCCTCATCATCGATACTGACCGAACCACGACGATTTCCCATCGTGCCATCATCTACCACTGTACATAAGCTGGAGGCGACTTGCTCACCCATGCAGCCACTAAATGCAGAGGAGCCCTTACGGTTAAAATCTCCCTCTAAACCATGACCTACCGCTTCATGCAGCAACACGCCTGGCCAACCGGCACCTAACACTACCGGCATAAGTCCAGCTGGGGCATCTACTGCTTCCAAATTCACTAAGGCTTGGCGTACGGCTTCATCAACAAAGCCCATCGCCCGTTCGCGGCCATTTACGTCTTCCAAGAAATAGCTATAGTTGCTTCGGCCACCGCCACCAGCAGAGCCTCGCTCACGGCGCTCGTTTCGCTCTACCAATACGCTACAGTTAAAGCGAATTAACGGGCGAATATCTGCAGCTAAGGTACCGTCACTGGCAGCTACTAACACTTCTTCATAAACGCCACTTAAGCTAACGATCACTTGTGTCACTGAAGAATCTAAGCTTCGCGCATATTTATCTGCACGTTCTAACAAAGCAATTTTTTGTTGGTTGGATAAGCTGACTAAAGGGTTGTCTGACTGATAAAACTGCTCAGCGCTAACTCGAGTAAATGGTTTTACTTTTGCGGAACCTGCTTTAGCATTAATACCTCGGGCAGCCTGGCAAGTTTGAATTAACGCGCTTTGATTAATCACATCTGAATAAGCAAAACCCGTTTGTTCGCCGCTAATCGCGCGAACACCAACGCCTTGCTCAATGTTATAGCTACCTTCTTTTACAATGCCGTCTTCTAGCACCCAAGACTCATGGCGACTATGTTGAAAATACAGATCAGCGTAATCAATTTGGTGTTTTGCTACCTCGGTCAGCGCCATTGTTAATTCTTGCTCGCCAATGCCACCCGGCACCAGTAATGACTGACTGACTTTTTCAAACGACATAGTGTTTATTCTCTCCACCCTAAATATAATTGACCATGCAACGGCACAGGCATCCGGTCCCTAACTTGCTTTAACAACTGCGGATTAAATTCGGCTCTTGCTGGCGCTATTCCGCTTGTTTGTAGATCTAAACAACGCCCCCATGGATCCACTATCATCGAGTGTCCCCATGTTTGGCGTTGGTTGTCATGTGTTCCAGTTTGATTTGCAGCAATCAGATATAACTGATTTTCGATGGCTCGAGCTTGTAACAGTGGCTGCCAATGGGCTTCCCCCGTTAGCGCAGTAAACGCTGCAGGAACTAATACAATATCACAGCCCTGTTGGCGCAGCAGCTGAAATAAATAAGGAAAACGCAAATCAAAACAAATCGCCATACCAACACGAATTCCATCAATATCAAACCAAGCAAGCTGCTGGCCCGCAACAAAACTATCTGATTCTCTATAGCTGCCTACGTTGTCGGCAACCTCAACATCGAATAAATGCAATTTATGATAATGCTGCAGTAACTCACCATCAGGAGAAAACGCTAAACTGGAGGTATAACAACGAGCATTATCATCAGCTTGTGTTGGCACGCTTCCCGCCACCAAATAAATAGCATAGCGTTTGGCCTGTTCGGCTAACCATTGTTGAATAGGGCCATTTGCAAGTGGCTCAGCAATACTGATATACGCTTGGTCTCCGCCACCATATTGAGCAAAGTTCTCTGGCAACAATACCAAATCTCCCGCGTGTGGCTGGGCCTGCTTTAGCAACTCTTCAGCTTGGGCTAAGTTGTCCACCAGTGAACTTCCAGAAGTCATTTGCAAGGCAATTAAATTCATCAGCGAGACTCCTTAGGACGAAACTTATCTGGCACTTTGATTTCTTGTTTAACCCGCTCTAATTCTATCAACTCTGGCTCACCAATATTGCCAGTGAGCGCAAAATCAATTTGCGTCACCACTTCCACCACTGGTTCTAACAACTTAGATAAAGCCAATACAGCGACCCCAGTAGCGGGAGTGACCAAAAATGCTGCCAGTACCGGCAAACTTGAAGTAACTTTAGGAGAGTAGCTCACTAGATAATCAATTTGACCATCTCGAAAATCAACCTCGCCTTTGCCTCGCATAGAGCCCGCCACGCCATCAAAGAAAAAGTCCTGATTATTACCAACGCCCTGTTTAAAGGTGATGCTGCCGCTCAATGAGTCAAAGTGCATGCCTTTTTCAAATACGTCGCTAAAATCCAGTTTAAGTCGGCGACGAATAGTATCCAAACTGGCTAAGGTTAATAAACGGGTACCTTTATCGCTCATTTCCGTCACCACGCCTTTGTCGGCTTGAACCTTGATATTGCCATCTAAGCTGCTCATTTCAGGACTCAATAAACTATCGCGCCAGTTAACATCAAAGGTGAAACGTGCAGGCGTGCCTTTCAGCGGGCTTTCTTGGCCGAGATCCTCAAATACTTTTTCCATACTGGTGCTCTCAAAAGAACCTGCTAAGCCAGCTTGCTCGGCACCGTCTGGGGCATTCCAAAACAAAGCTGAAGTTAATTGGCTATGTCCCCAATCAACCCATAAGCGGCCGTTTTCCATCGCTTGGTTCTCGATCGGCAAATCAACTTTTACATTTCCTAAACGGTAATCTCCAAGCTGACAACCGCTGCAGCTGAGCTTGAGAGGCGGCAAAACTTTTAACAAACTATGACCGCTGGTTTCTGAAGTAGTTTGTCGTGACTCCAGTTTTTGTAAGTCTTGTTCTACTTGTTCTTCAAAACGGCCAAAATCAATTTGTTCTAAATTCGCCTTTTCAATAACAATATTTACTGGCTGTTCAACCGAGGGATGCTTAGGTGCCGCAAGGCTAGCCACTAACTGCTCGGACTCTATTTGTAACTGGGTTTTACTGCGCGGTAAAAACGCAATATCAAAGTTATCCAGTGTTTGATCCAGCAAGGTTGCTTTAGTGACTGCGCCTCGTACAAACATTAACTCTGGCACTTCTAAACTCACGTTGGTGTAGTCTGTTTCAGGCTTCTCAGGGGTAAATTTAATTTGCTCTTTTGCCCAAAAAAGCCACGGTTCCAGATCCAGCTCAGGAAAATCGAAAGACATGGCTAAGCCTTCCCCTTCCCACAACAAGTTGTTATCAGCACCTAAATTAAGCAGTGCGTATTTCAGCTTCTTTTGGTCGTCAGCAAATTCTACTTTAGCCGTAGCGGAGACCAACTGATTAGACTCTAATTGAAATTTACTAGTAAGGTGATCGCCGTTAACGCTAAGCGCAGTAGGCCAGCTAAGGGTTGACGCTTTTTTCATTGGTGCGGGCAAGTTCATGCTTACCCCCAGTAAATCGCTTCGAAAATCACCGTTGTAATCAAACAAACCTTCCGGCTTAAGGCGAATATCTAAATCCCCTTGCCAACGTAAATTACCTTTTGCGTACTCGGTAAGTGGAATACCAAAAGCACGCTCAGCCTCCACCAATGGCCATCGCCCTGCTAAATCAAAGTTAAGCAGATAATTATCAGCGTCCGCTTCAGTATTAAACTTGATGTCTAAGGGCATCCCCCGCCACAGGGCTGATAAGTTATTGGTACGCAATTGCTCATTCTGAAAATACAAGCGGCCGTTTAGCTGACTAAGGCTCATGCCCGCTGGTAATACTTCAATGCCATTACCATTGAAGTCTACATGGCCATTTACCTCAACATCTCCGTCAGAGAGCGGAATATTAAGGTAAATTTCACCCGCTACATCACCATCTCCTAACGGAAGCTGCTGCAGGCTTGCACTTAAGGCTTCAATCGGTGATTGCAGTAAATAGTCTTGTACCGCGCTGGCTGGTCCGGCAATTTCGCCAGTAATAAACAGTTCCGACCCACTATAAAATTTAGGAATACTGGCACTAATACGTTGTGCAGGAACCTCTCCTAAACGCGCCCGATTACTCTCCATAAACAGGCCATCATTCTGAAATAGCAAATCTAGCTGCAACTCTTCTAAGGCAGGCCAATCTGGGTCAAACTTAAAGGTAGCATCATCTAGCGGTACAAAGGCTTGGAAAATGCCATTGTGTTGGTCATAGGGATAGTTGTTTAACTGCCCGTACCAAAGGATTTGGCTATCTTTTGCGGCACCTGCTAAGAGCGCGCCTTCTAAATAGGAGAATACCTTATCCGGCATTACATTTGGGTAGTACCAATAGGCCTTACCGGCATCTTTAATCTCGGCATTAGCCATTAAACTCAGTAGTGGCCACTTGCCTTGTTCCGGCCAAATAAGCGCCCATTGACCAGCAAAATCTAATTCAGGAGTAAGCAATTGGGTAGCCTCACTCTTTAGGCTTAAGCCCGCATCACCAAAGCTAATTTCAATCTCTGATGCGAGTTGTTGTACTTGCCAAGTTTCTACAAATTGAGCTGCGAGCTGGAATGCCCCTTGCTGTTGCAAGCTTAAGTGAGCACCTTGTTTATCGCCACGAATGTTTGCATTTAGCGCGTGAATACTAGGCAGGTAAGATTGTCCCACGGTGCTCAAGCCAGAAATATCAGCTTGATAGGCCAGGGCTTTGTCGGCATGTGAGTAATTGAGTTGCAACTGGTCTAATTGGCCTTCGGTGATCAACCTTGACCAAGCAATCTCCCCTTCCTGTTCAAGCGCCACTAAGGCAGGTGACCAGGTGGCTAGGTCATACTTGGCAAGGCGCCATGCTTGGCCTTGCTTATTGAGCAAGGCTTGCA
Organism: Agarivorans sp. 2_MG-2023; assembly: GCF_030548085.1. Lineage (NCBI taxonomy): Bacteria > Pseudomonadati > Pseudomonadota > Gammaproteobacteria > Alteromonadales > Alteromonadaceae > Agarivorans > Agarivorans sp. 2_MG-2023. The sequence continues at coordinate 35,673 of NZ_JAUORQ010000011.1, read as the reverse complement.
GGGAAAAATCAGCGTCAAGGCTATTAACACTAATCTCCCAGGGCAGCTTATCGATACGCCAATCATCGGCAACTTTGAGACCTTGGGCTAAACCACTGTCGATAACCAAATGCTGTTCGTTGTCAGCTCCCCAATAAACATAACTAGGTTGCCATTGCACTACCCAACGCTGCTGTTGATCAGCACCAAAATCAACCCATAAAGACAGGTTTAAATCACTACCTAGATGTTCTGAACTTCGCCCTAATAAACGCGGCATAGCATTTAAGTTAAGCTGTTGCCCTTTAGCAAATAACTTACCGCTTAAAGAGTCTACATTTGAGGCATCACCAACCAAATCTACTCGAAAGCTTATTCGGCCATTTTGTAAATCTTGGCCAATAAGTATTTCACCGTTTCCTTGGTGTAGTTGACCATTGTTCACCCAATCTAAACTGGCGATATCAAAGTTCATACTATGTTCAGGAAACTCAATTTCTATCAAGCTATTGGTTAAGCTAAAACGAGTTAATTGGCCAAGAAATACATCGGCAATGGCTTGATAACTTTGGCTAAAATCTCGCTGAGAACGCGCACTATGGGGGTCAATAGCTAACTGAAAATTGACTTGGTCGAGCACCAAGTCTTTAAATACCACTTGGCCTTGCTCAATACTTTGCCAGAGATCTAACTCCAACATCAATGCGCCTACACTGAAGGTAGTTTCTCGGTTTTCTCCAATGGCTACTTGGCTATCTTCAAATACCAACATAGGGCGAAAATTATGCATCCGCGCACTAAGCTGGCCAATAGTTAAATCGGCTTGCTGTCCATCCACCAGCCAAGACGCTAAGTCGTCTTTGTAGTTAGTCGCAAAACTTAAAATGCCGCGTGCAATACTCAAGCACACGGCAACAATAACCAATAATAACGCTAAACCATGCCAGCACTTTCTCGCCCCGCGAGCAAAAGGAGTTGCCATAGATTTACATTAACACCACGTCAAACTGCTCTTGGCTATACATAGGTTCGGTTTGAACACGTACTTGCTTTCCAATAAAGACCTCTAATTCAGCTAAACTATGCGACTCATCTCCCATTAGCATTTCAGCTACTTTGGTTGATGCATACACGATGAAGTTATCGGCGTCGTAAGCCCGGTTAACCCGAATGATTTCTCGTAAAGCTTCGTAACAAACAGTCTCAACTGTTTTCACTGTGCCGCGGCCACGACAAGTTGGACACTCGCCGCATAGGATATGTTCAATACTTTCACGAGTACGTTTACGTGTCATCTCAACTAAACCAAGTTGCGAGAAGCCACTAATGTTAGTTTTAGCACGATCTTTAGCCAGCGCTAACTCTAGGCTATGCAGTACTCTGCGCTGGTGTTCCGAATCGGTCATATCAATGAAATCGATAATCACAATGCCACCCAGGTTACGTAAACGTAGCTGACGAGCAATAGATTGAGTGGCTTCAATATTGGTGTTAAAAATGGTTTCTTCGAGATTTCGATGACCAACAAAAGCGCCGGTGTTGATGTCGATAGTGGTCATCGCTTCGGTTTGATCGATAATCAAATAGCCGCCAGACTTTAAGTCTACACGGCGTTTTAGCGCTCGCTGAATTTCATTCTCTACATCAAATAAATCAAATATCGGTCGGTCGCCAGCGTAATACTCAAGAATTTCAGTAAACTCAGGAACAAATTCTGCGCTAAAAGAGATTAGTTGCTCATAAGTCTCTCGCGAGTCAACCCGAATCCGGTCTAAATGGGTACCCACAAAGTCACGAATAATACGCAGCGCTAAATTCAGTTCTGCATACAACTTACTTTTACTAGGAGAGCTCTCTTTGCGTTGCAGTACTTTACGCCAAACGCGTTTTAAAAAGGCGGCGTCTTGCTCGAGCTCATCGGCACCTACTCCTTCGGCAGCAGTACGAATAATAAAGCCACCTAAATCATCAACAAAATCACTACAGATTTCTTTAAGACGATCACGCTCTTCTTCACTTTCAATGCGCTGCGATACCCCTACGTGACTGCTACCTGGCATAAACACTAAGTAACGAGAAGGGAGGGTAATATCAGTGGTTAAACGCGCGCCTTTGGTACCAAGTGGATCTTTTACCACCTGCACCATAATATCTTGGCCTTGGCGTACCAATTCAGCAATATTGCCTGCTTGAAAGTGTTCCTGCTCAGTAACATCCACGCACTCAGTGTGTGGCACAATGTCAGAAGCATGTAAAAACGCAGCTTTATCTAAACCTATATCTACAAATGCCGCTTGCATACCGGGTAATACTCGACTCACACGGCCTTTATACATATTACCCACAATGCCACGGCGGGCATCTCGTTCAACATGGGTTTCTTGCAAAATCCCGCTATCAACTAGGGCAACACGAGTTTCTGTAGGTGTAACATTGATCAATAATTCTGCTGACATAATAACCTAGCGAGTTAAATGTAAATGAAGTAAACGGTCAGTCTCTACCAAAGGTAGGCCGACCACCGAGCTATAACTACCTTCAATACGCTCGACAAACTTACCACCTACACCTTGAATGGCGTAACTGCCTGCTTTGTCACAAGGTTCTCCACTATCCCAATAATCCACCATTTGTTTGGCAGAAAGAGCGCAAAAATAGACCGAGGTAGTGACTAACTGCGTATGCGCTTTTGAGTGATGATACAGGCTGACCGCCGTCATTACTTGGTGCTGCTTAGCACTTAGTAAACTCAACATGCGTTGGCTGTCATTTGCATCTTGTGGCTTACCTAAAATATGGCCATCACATACCACAATAGTATCTGAGCCCAACACAGCAATAGAAGAATCGTTTTGCTGATGATAAATCGCCGCGGCTTTTTGCTCAGCTAACCTGCGTACCAGTTGTTCTGGAAGCTCACCAACAATCGGGGTTTCATCAATATCAGCAGCTTGGGTGGTAAATGGCCAGTCAAGTTGAGCCAACAACTCTACTCGTCTTGGTGAGGATGAGGCTAAAATCAGTGAAGTTGACGACATTAAGAAATCTTCCATTGGCGACGTAGTTTGCGTAACAACAAAAATATCCAAGGCCAAGCCACAGATGTAGTAATCACTGGGTAAAAGTACCCTGCAGGTAACTGAATATCTTGCACTAGGTATTCAGCCCAAAACACCACAATTTTGGCTAAACCAGTCATGCCACCCACAACCAGAGCTTGCTGCCACACTGAAAAATTGCGTAAACGGGTAAAGTTAGTTGCGACAATATACGCCACAATAGACATCGCCAATGCTCTAACGCCTAAAGTGGAGCCTAGCAATATATCGAGAATGACCCCTACAACAAAAGCGACGCCCACATTGCTGCGATGCGGTAAGGCAATGGTCCAATAAAAAACACATACCAATACCCAATCAGGGCGGAACGCATCGGCCACTATGGGTAGCGGAATAATCGCTAAAATTAATGCGATAAACAAACTGCCAATAATGGCGCCACGGCCATTAATCTTCTCAATCATGTTGTGCCTTTATACTGCCACTCAAACTTAGGGCCAAATCAACAATAGGTAGCGCAAGCGGTCCAATTCAACCACCGGTGTCGCCACCACATCGGCATAGGGTTTACCTTCTTGATAGTCGAATCGATTCACTACCGCTACCGGATACCCTTCAGGAAACACTCCACCTAAACCAGAGGTTACTAACACATCACCTTCACCAATATCGGTGCTGCGCGGAATATGTGGTAGCTGTAATCGACTGAGTTCACCAGTACCGGTGGCTACCGCGCGAATATCGTTACGAGCAATCCGCACCGGAATACCATGGCTAGCATCAGTAATGAGTAATATTCGGCTAGTAGTCGTGCCTACATGTAATACTTGGCCAATAACACCGATATCATTAATCACCGGCTGACCTTCGTAAACACCATCCAATTTGCCTTTATCAATCACCACTTGGTGAGAAAAAGGATCTGAATCTACCGCCATAATTTCAGCCACCAGCTTGCGGCTGTCATTTCGAACAGGTGAGCCTAATAACGCGCGCAAGCGGGTATTTTCTTTAGCAAGGCTTTCCATTAACAGTTGGTCTGCTCGGTTAAGTATCAACTGTTCTTTTAAGGAGCTGTTTTCTCGTTTGAGCTGTTCACGAGTAATCACTTGATTAGACATCGAGTCCATAAGTTGACCCGGCATGTTAGCAATGTATTGCAGAGGGCTTACAGCGGAATGTAAATAAACACGAACCTGTTTGAAGGCTATCAGTTTACTATCGATAAAAATCAAAGAAATTGACAATACAACAGCGAGCGCAAGGCGAAGCTCTAGAGATGGACCTGGGCCGAAGATAGGTTTCATCGGTCGTTACCTGAGTAGTTGTCGAGTTGTTTCAAATAAAGCAACGGGCACAATACTGTGCCCGTGCTACAGCAGCTTATTCGTAGTGGAATAAGTCGCCGCCGTGCATGTCGATCATTTCGATAGCTTTACCGCCACCACGCGCCACACAAGTTAGCGGATCGTCTGCAACCACAACTGGAATACCCGTTTCTTCCATGAGTAAACGGTCTAAGTCACGCACGAGTGCACCACCACCTGTGAGTACCATACCACGCTCAGAAATGTCTGAGGCAAGCTCTGGTGGGCTTTGCTCAAGGGCAACCATTACTGCACTAACAATACCGGAAAGCGGCTCTTGCAGTGCTTCTAAGATTTCATTGCTGTTTAAAGTGAAGCTTCTTGGAACACCTTCAGCTAGGTTACGACCACGTACTTCAATTTCACGTACTTCATCTCCCGGATAAGCAGAGCCAATCACATGTTTGATGCGCTCAGCGGTTGCTTCACCAATGAGGCTGCCGTAGTTACGGCGCACGTAGTTTATAATGGCATCGTCAAATTTGTCGCCACCAATACGTACTGAAGATGAATACACCACGCCGTTCAAAGAGATAATAGCCACTTCGGTGGTACCACCACCAATATCTACCACCATAGAACCGGTTGCTTCAGATACCGGCAAACCGGCGCCAATAGCTGCAGCCATTGGCTCATCAATAAGATAAACCTCACGCGCTCCTGCTCCCATGGCCGATTCACGAATAGCTCGACGCTCAACCTGAGTAGAACCACAAGGTACACACACTAAAACTCGAGGACTAGGACGTAAGAAGTTGTTGTCATGCACTTGCTTGATAAAGTGCTGTAACATTTTCTCTGTCACGTAGAAATCTGCAATTACCCCGTCTTTCATTGGGCGAATCGCTAATATGTTACCTGGAGTTCGTCCGAGCATTTGCTTAGCGGCATGTCCTACCGCTGCTACACTTTTTGGGCTACCAGCGCGCTCTTGGCGAATCGCCACTACTGAAGGTTCGTTAAGAACGATCCCCTGATCTTTAACATAAATAAGTGTATTAGCTGTTCCTAAGTCGATAGACAAATCGTTAGAAAACAAGCCTCGAAGCTTTTTAAACATAGCTGGGAAAATCCTGAGAAATAGTGTCGATGATACGCGATTAAAACTTGGCTCACTTTACCAACGCAGGCACCGATGAGCAAGCATACTATAGAGAGAAGCCAAGGATAGTGAAGACTATCACCTAGCTAATCCAATATCTTTGAACCAAGGTGTACATTTTTCATACAAAACTTAAGATTTATAGCATCCGGCGATAAATAACCCTGTCACTTTGGCGGAAAATACCAAAGGTGACTTGTCCAGCACCTGCTGCGTCGTCTGCATTCTCAAAGCTTCCATTGCCATTCCAATCTTCACGAAGCCAATTCAAGTTAGTGTCTAGGTTAAACCAATAATCGACACTACCAGTGTTACCTTCGCCCGGAGCGGTAAAGTCGACCCAAATGACACCTTGGTTAGCAATACCAGGGCTACGGAGACTAACAGTTGAAGTACCGCCACCTACCGTTGCATTTGTAGCATCTGTTTTAGGAGAAAAATCTAGAGGTGCAAGATTTAAGTTACTACAAGCGTCTTCGGTATTGCGAATGTACTGAGTACCGTCGAAGTACTGTAAATCACCAGTAACGGCAATCGCTTGCAACTCAGAACCAAAGCCGTTGTTGAGTTTTATGCGGCCATGGCGTAGTTCCGGTACGGTGCCTAAATCACAATAAGAACCTTCATCAGAATCTATACCGCAATCAAAGCCACCAGCATCAGGATCGGAAACAATATCTGCACTAAGCAAAGTCGCATCATCAAAATATAGATTATAAAACAAGCGTAACTTGCCATCTGTTACTGGGGCTTGTGCCGCTACAGGTTTTAACAAACCAGCCATTACTTCATCGGTTTGCGCAAAAATGCCTTGGCTCCATATCGCGGTAACATCATCAATCTCCAATCCATCGTCGAAACCTAAGATGCTAGAGCTGCTATTAAACTGCCAACGGCTAAAATCAGTATTTACAAGATAAATACTATCTGTGTAATTTTCTGTGATCGAGCCATTAGCACTCTCGGCTTGTAATATCCAAGTCACTTTTTGTTCTTTCTGGCCAATATAACTAAAGTCCCCTAAAGTACATGCTGCCCCTAGCACTGCCGACGACAGTTCAAAGTGATGAGGGTAAAACATACCCACCTCAGTATTTGCCACACTGACGTCATAATCTATAACGGTATTTAGATCTGTATCGTCAGGATAGACAAAAGTGTAATTCAAATACTCGCTGATCCAACCGGAGTAATTGATACTTCCCACCTCGTGATACTCGTTTTCGTCAACCACCACGATGCCGGCAATCTGACTGACAATAACGCCATCATTAAATGTGCCTAATACGCCACTATCTGGCGAGGCGAGATCGGCTTTGAGCCCAAGCTTATCGGTGTCAGCGATAAAATTAGCCGCATCACATGAAGAATCGGTTACCGAAGACGGTGTGCAATTTGCTATTCGCGCCGCTAACCAAGATTTAAAAGGCGTGCCAGCCCTGGCAAATGGCACTGTATCATTACTTGAACTCGGGTTAGTTTCATTGACTTCATTTTCAATCAACGCCCACTCAAATCTATCTGGTATCAATTCAGCGCTAGCACTGCCTAACAAGGTAGTGGTATTTCCATCCACCACAGAGCCCTCTTCATCCCAAAAATTAATGCCTAAGCGGCCTACATCTGGGTACCGAAGATCTATTTCTGCTAAACCATCAACAAAGTTAATAGCTACTGCTGTACGTAGTGCTTGGGTAGTGCTTACATCCACATAATTATTGGTGCTTTGGTTCTTTACTGCTAACTGCCGAGTGCCAGATGCTGGTAGCGTATAATCAGTCCAAAAACGAAGATTCTTCTGCCCTTCATAATTAGCGATTGGACGACACTCGGTTCCATCAGGGTCTTTACCCACAACTGTAAGTTGTAATTTAAACTCTGTATTTGCCTTATGAGGATTCTCGCCCCATGCTCCCACCAGTTTTTCTTCAAAACCATAAGCATTGAAAGTTACTAAGGTAGAATCACCTACCGTGCCATCTACAACAGTTATAGTTACGGGGCCTTCCAGAGGATGAAATAAACCTAAACTCACCTCACCTAAATCAGCAGCAGTGAAACCATAACTTGCTTTGCCGTTGTTATTTTCTGGTACTAGGTTGCCTAGTCCGTTTCCTTTCGACCAGGTACCTTTATTGCTGGAGGTGGATAGATTCACCGTTCCTACAAAACTTTGATCCACTTGCCCATCAAGAGTTGCTTGAATGGTCACCTCATGAATATCACAGGTTAAACCAAATTCCTGAGCAGAGATTTTAAGCCCAGGAACAGCCACCGAAGCATTAGAACTAAATGCCATGTAGCTGTAGCTTTCCGCTAAATGGCTTCGTTCATTATCAAGGTATTGGTCTTCCTCTGTAATCATTGAGAAATCAGCCGCGTTGTGCTGACAGCGTCTCAACCAACCGCCATTGTTACCTCTACGTTCATTTTTGCTGGCCACCAATATAGGCGGCGAAGAGAACAAGTTGTTTTGATAAGGAGTGGTGTAATCACACGTTGCTTGCGGTGTAATAGTGCTTCCACCACTACCGTGAGTTAACGAGTTACCAAATTGATAATTAATAACTTCATTATCTACAGTAATGGCTCCTACTACTGGCTCTGTTGCGAGGTAGGCGACGGTTTCATCTTGTAAGTCAGTGTAATAAATTGAGTCATTTTGTGAGTTACAATAACGTGCGAAAAAGCGGAAGTCGTAGGCTTCACTGTTATCAATCGCTAAGCGAATACCATTATTGTTATATTCTGACGTGGTGGTGAGCCAGCAATTGTTGTTACGCGACTGGCTTTGATGCAACACCACCGACAAATTGTTGGGCATATCTACATTAAAATAGTCTCTGTCGGGAAACGGAAAAGCAGTATTGGTGCTTATCTTGCCCGCTCTTAACTCAGTGCCGTCTTCGAGAAAATGCTCACCTTCATTAACAGCAATCCAATCTACTGCTTCTATGTTTTTTGATGCCGTGGAGTTGAAAGGAGGCTCTTGTCGTACCCATGTAAATTTATCAACATCTACACTGGTGACTAGCGCAGCTACCGGTCCGTCATTGTTTGGATCGTTAGCATCGATAGGCGTCATCAAAAAGACTAGAGGTTTAGACAGATAAGTTTGGTCAAATGTAACCGTACCACCATTTTGCCCTGCGCCAGCGCTGCCAAACTGCAATAGAAGTGGTTCTGTCACGCTAGTATTACACAGAGGAGAAAAATCAACTTCTCCTGGATTAGCAATTCCTCGAACAATCGACTCGTTTACCATTACCACATCGCGTTGCTGGGTGAATAACGCCCCCTCTAATTCGGCTTGGTAATTTAAAGCAATGTTCCGTCTAGCGTAACCAATAAAAGCAGACTCAGTTTCATTGGCTAAATCGATGCCCTCTCGGGTATAAATGGCCAAACGTAAAGGGTCGCCATTTACATTCAACTTAGCTTGGTAACCTGCGGTGACGTTGCCACCCACAAATATTTTTATCGTACCACTGGAGCCAAGCAATTCTAGTGTGGCCTCCTGGCCGATGGCAAAATCACCATCTATCCAATACGTCCCTGGTGTGAGGCGTAAAGCAGATTGATAACCTACATTCACATTCTCAATAAAATACTCATTGCGATCACTAGAAAAGTTGATAGTACTTTGAGTAGCCCCTTGAATATCTGCAAAATTATTTGTGTTATAGCTTCCTGATCCAAGCGTGACCGTTTGTTGATAACCTACATTAACGGACTGCCCGTTGTTAATTTTTTCAATATTAACATTGCTACCCGCCGAGGCTAAACTTCCGCTAGCCACACAATCGGTATTGGCATCAGGACAAGTATTTCCATCTGACGAGCTAACTTTATCAACGCTAGCTATATCTAATCGCCCTTGATTGCTTCCATAGACACGCGCTAACCAATTTATCTCCAAACGACGATTATTTTGTGAAGATGCTATAGGGCTGGTAAATACGTCTACACAATCAACGGCTAAAGCTAACTGAGGAATCACCAGAAGACTAATAAGAAGAGGGCTAATTAGTGCCGTTAATCTCATAAGCCGCTCCTCGCTTGAATTTGTTGAGAACGTTGGACGAGAACCTCACCAGAGCCGCAAGAAGCGGTGGCTTGCAAATCAAAAAAGCGCGCATTTAATTGCGCTATATCGTTTTTTTGACAGGTAACTGCCACACTGCAGCTACCAAAAGCTTGCCCATTTAAAGTAGGATTCGGCGTCACATCGCTGCAATTGCCTGGGGTTGTATTCGGTGTATTTAAAGGAAACAGTTCAGACAAGCTTTGTTCTAAGCCAGAATAAGCGGCTAACTCGGCACGAGTACCTAATACATCCCAAGCTGCATTGCGAGAGGTATCTTGTAGCATCACCGTTAATGCAGCACTAATTAAAGCCATCACCACAATCACAAAAATCGCAATCACCAACGCACTACCCTGCTGCTTAGCAGTGTGGCTAACTAGTTGTCCCTGCTTAAGGCTGGTTGAGAATGACGATGTCATGATTAAATTCCACTACCTCATTATTTTCAACAAACCGCAAGCGTAAGTTCACTAAGCCGTTTCTGGTCAAGCTAGGCTGTACCACCTGAAAGGGTTGCACGGTACTAGGGTTTTCGAGTTTACTCGCCATTAGTACACCGGTACCACTGTCAGCTGGCTGAAAACGCAGCAAGCGATTGTTTTCAACACAATAGCGAATCGGCTCCCCCAATATAAAAGTTCTCTGTGAGGGTGAGTCAGTAGTAAAACTCACTGATGTTGCATTATTTGAAGAATCGGAAAAACCTAGGGTACTGGCTCCCGAGCTAGCATCTTCACTTATGTTAGCTAAGCAAAACACTTTGCCAGTTGCAGAATTACAGCCTGCGTTTACCAAACCTCCAGACGCCAGTAGCACTTCATCGGAGTTGAGTATGTAAGTGCTTAGCCAGGCTGGTTCTGCGGTAGAGATACTCAATGGTTGACTTGGTGAAGTAACTACCGCTACTGACGCCGAACTACTCGGGGCAACAGGAATGTCAATATAAGTATGCGCCGAGATGGTAGGCACAAAACTCAAACAATAATCAGTGATACCGGCCCCATTAGGATCTAAGCGAGCACTATTCGGTAAACTATTGTGCAACTCTCTGTTTAGGCGCTCAATGGCAAAACGCGCCTCACCTAGCAACACCTGTCTATCAGCACTTTGACGGTAAATAAGGCTGCCGGTACGCAAAAAGTCGGTGGTAGCAATCGCCAGTATGGCCAATAACACCATGGTAATGACGAGTTCAATAAGCGTAAAGCCCATTTGCTTAGTCATTAGTAATTCCACCGATAAGCACTAAAGGCGTAATCCGCTCCATTAGGCGCCCTTATCCACAAATCGATGCGTTTAGCTGCATTAATGCCATTTTCGGAACTGTCGATAGCTACTCGATAAGAATAGTTGCGATAGATGTTGGCTAAGTTAGTTCCTAAACTGTCGTCAATAGCGATAAAATTACCATTAGTATGGTAATCATCCACATCGTTATATTGAGAGCGAGTTTCTCCGTCCGGACCATAGCTATCTGCGGCTGTACAAGCGGGCTGCCCTGTTTCACCACAACGCCACAGCCCTCCGCCAGTATGATCCGAGTTTTCGTCAAATGACTTTGACAATATTTCATTCATTAGGCTAGACCCTAATTCGGCCGATCGTACTTGGTAAATAGGATCAATGCTACGCACCGCTTGAGGTGCTAAAAATGAGGTAATGACTACAAGCGAAATCGCAAGCACGACTATGCCAACAATCAGCTCAATCAAAGTAAACCCGCTATTTCTGTAGCTTTTACAAGGGCGCATGAATATAGCCCTCTGACTCTATAACAATGGTGTGAGTTTCTTCACCTTGAACACTAATGATGCAGGGGAATTGCGAACATAAGCTAGAATCAACCAGCCTAACTCGCCCAAGTCCATCAAAACGAATAACACCTTGGCTAACAGTGAGATCGCTAGAAAAAGAGATATCTTCTAAGAAATCAGCAGAGTTAATACAGTTGCCGTTGGTAGCAAGCTCTCCAGAAAAATAATTATCGCTGTTTATCTGCAAAAAAAAGCAATCTTGATAATGGTTCATTGCTTGGGTTTGTACTAAATGTAAACGACTTAGCAATTGCTCGCGCAGGCTTATTTCAGCAAAGCCACCGCGAAAAAATTTGGGTAGTACTGTTATGGCAAGGATGCCAATGAGGATAAGCGTAATCACCAGCTCAATAATGGTAAAGCCGGAATGTCGAGGATGAGGTTTAGAATGATTTATCAATCTAATAGTTCAGAAGTTAAGGCTAGCCGAAGCTAGCCTTAAGACTATTAACAGCCAGTATCAACCCCAATCTCGGCAGTCGCAGGCGTATTTTCATCTGCTGCATCCGTGTATACAACTGTGCAATCGGCACCCGATGCTACTGAGCTTGGGCGGAAAGTGATTTGACCTGAAGTTGTTGTATCCGCATTCCAATCATTAGCATTAGCATCAACCCAAAATAAATAGTTAGCATTTGATTCTGGGTAGCCATAAACGGTATTAATAGTATTATTTCCATCTGAAACAGAACCAGTAGATTCTTTCTCGATACCACCAATAGCCGATTTACTGTAAACCAAATTAGCGCCGCCTTTGAGAGCAGCTTCTAAGCCGCTTAAGGTAGATTTACGTGCATCACTGCTTAAATCTAAAAACTTAGGTGCGGCAGTTACTGCCAAAATACCTAAGATGATGATAACAATCACCAATTCAATTAGCGTAAAACCTTGCTGTTTAGTTGTCTTCATTTCTATATCCTTAGAAAATTATTGATTTATAAATCGTTAGTTAGAAATATTTGTAAAAACTCGCCCTGCGGCGGGTTGGTACGTAAAGTTATTAAAAGAGCCTTCGTCATTGCCAGGATCAACATAAGACCCATCGCTATTTTTTGCCAAGGAGTTAACTTGGTAGAAAATACATCTGGTCGCTTCTGCAGCGCCGGTCACCGTGGTGTAATACTTAAAATAATCGCCTTGAGCGGCAACCTCAGCAAAGGTGCTAGTCGCTCGAGCCGGGTTTTGTAAAATAGCGTCCCATACTTTTAGGCACTTTTCACCACTAAGTGAGCCTGGGTCAACGTCTTCATCATCACTGGTTACAGGGTAACCAGGCGCAACACTACCGTTAGATATTTGAGCAGCAGTAGGGGTTGTTAAATACACCTTCTGAGTATCGTAAATAACGGCATTCTTACCGTTTTCACTCGGTCGACCTTCAGCTTCCCATTGCGCTCGCGCTAAAGAAACGCCTGTAGCAAACCCACCCGCTACGCCCTCAAGGCTGGCTACCTTGGCTTCTTCTGTTACATCCAAAAATCGTGGCAATGCGGTAACAGCGAGGATCCCCAACACCACAATAACAATCACCAACTCGATCAATGAGAAGCCGACTTGCCTGTATTTGTTAGCACTTAGGCTAGGATAAATTGTCACTTGTTAGTTACTCCTCAAATCAGCTTTACAGCCATTCCTTTGTAATCGAACCTTGTTGCGGGCTGTACACCATCACCGCTAACTGCTCAAAGGTAAAAAAACAACGCTGTTGTAAAAATTCAGCATCACTTGCCTTCCCTTCAAAACTCAACTCAACACCCACTATTTGCTGCCATAAAACCAAGCAATCTTGTCGACTGCTAACGACTGGCCAACCAGACTTAGTCATTCTAAGCGTGATAGGTTCTAGTGCCTTTTGTTCACCGGTTAAACTATCGAGTTGATAAAGATTTACCTCTAAGAACTCGGGTCTAAATCTGGCGATCCATAAACCGTGAACCTGCGCTAACTGATTGACCCAAGTTTGAGTATATTCTTCTACAACTTGCTGCTCTGCTTGCTCAATTGTCCTAACAAAGCTAATTAAAAGCAATAATACGACTAATAAAACTATGCAGAATGTCACAATCCAGCTGAAGCGAGAACGGTTATTTTCCAGTAAATCCTGCCGATTCACTTAACCACCTCGAACTGCACGCATCATGTCCCACATTGGCGTAAAGATACCCAAAGCAAGAATTAGCACCATACCTGCGACCACGCTAATTAGTATTGGTTCAATTCGCGCGGTTAAACTCTTTAAATCATAGTCCACTTCACGCTCATAAAACTCAGCAGCTTCAGTCAGCAATTCATCCACTTGGCCGGTTTCTTCACCCACCGAAATCATCTGTAATACCAAGGGCGTAAACAACTCGCTAGCGATGGCATTGCGTAACAAGCTCTCTCCGCGTTCAATACCTCTGCGCATCTCTACAATACGCTCTGCCATAAAGGCATTATCTACCGCACTGGCCACTAGTGATAAAGCTTGATTTAACGGAACGCCTGCGCCCAACATCATGGCAAAACTACGAGAAAAGCGCGCTAATAAAGAACGTTCAATCACCGAGCCAACCACCGGTAAACGCAAGCGGGTTTTATCCCACAACATCCGCCCCTTAGGAGTGGCTACATACCATCTCACCAAAAACACCGAACCAATTGCTAACACTAATAACAGCGGCCAAAAGTTCACAAAAAAGTTCGACGTTCCTATCAATATTCTGGTGGCTAAGGGTAACTCCACGTTAAATCGGCCAAATATTTCAGCAAATTGTGGGATAACAAATATATTCAAAATCACCATGGCGATAACAATCGCCAAAATCACAAAAGTGGGATAACGCATCGCGGTTTTAATCCGCTTTCGAGTATCCATTTCTAATTCTAAGTACTGTGATAACTGCAAAAACGCTTGCTCTAGTTGGCCAGTGTTTTCGCCCACATGCACAATACTTACAAACAACTGTGAGAATACTTTTGGGTATTCCGCCATTGATGTGGATAACGCCCGCCCACTACTTAGGGCATCCGATACCCCTGCCAAAGAACGGCGTAATAGCTTACTGTGAGCCGTTTCGGCCAGGCCATTTATCGCCCGCATAATGGGTATACCAGCTTTGGTTAGCGAGTACATTTGACGAGTGAATACCACCAACTCATCAATTTTAATTCGCCCTTCCCATAAGCTACTGACATCTAAGCTACCAAAACCCTCGCCTTGCACTTTTCCTTCGGCAATTTTAATCGGCGTTAAGCCGCGACGAAGTAAGCTTTCTGCTGCAGCATTTTGATTAGCCGCCTCAATATCGCCGTTAATTAGGCGACCAGTGCTATCGCGAACTTGATAGCGAAAAATAGCCATTACACAGACTCTTCCGCTTGATTCACTACACTCCCGTAAACATCAATTTCTTCCACTAAACGCAGCACTTCTTCAATCGAGGTAACGCCTTGTTTGGCGTAATCCAAGGCGGCTAAAGAGAGAGGTCTATATTGCTCAGACGCTTTGGCGACTTTGGAGAACTCATCGGGGTCATCACGACGTAAACACTCCATCATTGCTTCGTTTAACTCAAGCATTTCAAATACACCAATTCGACCTTTGTATCCGGTGTAATTACAGGTTTGACAACCTCGGCCTTTAAAGAAAACTTGCTGACTTAAATCTTGGCTACTGATGTGCTCTAGCCAGACTTTTTCTTCTAGCGTGGCGGCTTGCTCTTGTTTGCAGTTGTCACATAAACGACGAACTAAACGTTGAGCAAGAATGGTTCTTAAGGAGCTTGCTACCAAATAACCCGCTGCGCCCATATCAATTAAACGCAGGGCACTAGTAATGGCATCGTTAGTGTGCAAAGTGGTAAGCACCAAGTGACCGGTTAAAGCGCCACGCAAACCAATCTCTACCGTTTCTTGATCACGCATCTCGCCCACCAGCAAAATATCGGGGTCTTGACGTAAAGTTGTCCGTAAAATACTGGAAAAGTCGAGACCAATTTTGGTGTTTACTTGTACTTGGTTAATCCGCGGAAGACGATATTCAACCGGGTCTTCTACGGTAATAATTTTTGATTCTGGCTGATTAAGCTCACTTAAAGACCCATACAAAGTGGTCGTTTTACCACTACCGGTTGGCCCCGTTACCACGATCATGCCATGAGGGCGATGCAATTGGCGGCGGAAACGTTCCATAATGTCGGGCGGCATACCGGTTTGCTCTAAAGACAAAATGCCCGCAGACTGATCGAGCAAACGCATTACTACCGATTCACCAGCCTGAATAGGCATGGTAGATAAACGTACGTCAATAGAGTGGCCACGCACTTTAATATTAAAGCGGCCATCTTGTGGTAAACGTTTCTCAGAAATATCTAGCCCAGACATCAACTTCAAACGCAGCACCATGGCCGAGGCAATTTGCACCTCGTTTAATACACTTTCTTGTAGTACGCCATCTACCCGTTGGCGGATCCGTAATACTTTGTCGTCTGGCTCAATATGAATATCTGACGCACCAACTTGTACCGCATCTTCAAACAAAGATTGCAGCAACTTAACAACGGTGGTTTCGTTACTTTCGTCATCGGCAGTAGCCAAACCAATATCAAACTCATCGGCGCTGGCATATTCTTCTTTTAGCTCTTGGGCAAAACCTTCAATTTCGCGAGTACGGCGATAAAAGCGGTCAAAAGCTTCTACCACTTGTGATTCACGAGCTACTACATATTTAAGCTGACTTGGCGCTAACAATCCGGCTAAGGTATCAATAGCCGAGAGATCGGCGGGGTCAGAAATGGCGACAGTAAGTACGTCTCCATCTTTATGAATGACCAAAGCTCGTAAGCGTCGAGCATGAACTTCACCCAACATAACTACGGCATTAGCGTCTACAGAGACCTGAGCTAAATCGACAAAAGGAATACCGAGTTGGCGAGCCAAAAACTCCAGTAACTGCACTTCGGCAATTACCCCAAGTTCAATTAATGTCGCGCCTAACTTTCGCCCGGTTTGCTTTTGTTGAGCCAGTGCGCTCATTAACTCGGCTTCACTAATAACTTGCTCACTCACGAGCAAGTCACCTAAACGCATTCGTAATTTGGGTTGCGCCATGTTTATTGCTCCAACTGTCGAATACGGTTTGCGACAAAATCGCGTGAATGACTAGAAAGCTGTCCCATTAGTTCCGCTTGGCGATAGGCGGCTAACGCCTCGTTATAATGAGTTAACTTGTCGTTGGCAATGGCATAGCCCATCCACCAGCGCGCGCGGCTCGGCTCATGCTTCACCAGTTTTTGATAAGCACTTAAGGCGAGCTCTTGTTTGTTCAGGTTTTGCGCTAGGCCGGCTAACATGGCGTAGTAATCTACATTGCCACTCACCTCAGGCTCGGCACTCTCTAAATAGTAAATGGCTTGCGGCAGGTTTTCTTGTTGCACAAAGATACGCGCTAACATCACCCTAAATGAACCACGCAATGGGCTAAGTTGAACCCCCTCTTCTAACAAGCTCACAGCAGCACTTTCGTTGCCACGGCCAAACTCTAAGGCGGCTAATTGCTCTCTCACTTCATGTGCTTGATGATCGAGCTGTAGGGCTTTATTAAACTCTAAGCGCGCTTCTACTAATTGATTTTTGTCTAATGCTTGAAAACCGCGCCGAGTGTACAAGGCAACTTGTTGCTCTCGGTTAAGTTTCAGAGGTTTTATTTCCAAGCTCGACTCGTTGCTTTCTACATTCTTAGAAAGCGGAGTTTGGCGGCCTACTGTTTCTAGGGGTTTGTTAGCTTCGGGCTCACTCTCAACTCTAGCTTCAACAACCTTATCTGTAGCAACGACATCATTTGATGTCGCTATTTTTTCTGGCTCAGCCTCAACGGTGGGAGTTGGTAGCGTCTGTTCAACGTCTGATTTAGGCTCTGGAGTCGCAACCGACTCCAACTCAGTAGTTGTCTTCGGTGGTAAGTCATTAATGCTCAAGGTATCCGCTGGTTCTGCTATCAGCTCAACACTGCTTGAAGGCTCGTTTAACTCAACGTCTATCGCGGCAGCTACTGCTTGAAGCTGTTCAGTCTCGGGAGAAATGGAGAGCGAACTGTTGTTCGTTGCTTCCGTCACGACTTCCACGTCACTTTTTAATTCTAAGTTGGTAAAGTAACGAAGCGCCAACCAAGCGGAAATCATTAATGCAATTAACACTAAACCCATAAGGATGTAGGCTCTAGCACTGCGGCCTGACTCTTCCACCAGTGGTGCCATACTTTGCGGGTTAGTTTGCTGACGCTTATCTAAATCTTTCAGCATTTGATTGATGACACTCATCGTAGTGCTCCCCACCAAATAACTAAACCAAGCAAGAAACAAGCGGAGAAACCCAACACCAACAACGCTGTTTTAGCTGCTGGTAACGCCGCATCCTCGGTATCTTGTACGGCGGTTTTCACCATATTTACACTAACTTGTTGAGCACCTTGGCCGTAACACAGCATCAATACCTTGTGGGCTAATATATTGATTAAACGCGGTATTCCGCGGCTTGCCCGAGTTAGTAGTTTTAATGACCCTGCAGTAAACAATGGCCCACCACGGTAACCACTTAAATGTAAGCGATGCTGAATGTAACTAGCCACCTCATCCTTTTCTAAGGCGCGTAAGCGGTACGAGAATGTGATGCGTTGGCGTAATTGGCGAAGTTGCTGGCTGGCTAAGCGCTCATCTAGCTCTGGTTGGCCAAACAGGACTACGTGTAATAATTTACGTTGTTCTGTTTCTAAATTTCCAAGCAGCCGAATTACTTCTAATGCTTCGTCACTTAAGGCCTGAGCTTCATCAATCAATAATACAACTGGTCGCTGTTGACTGGCTAATTCAATTAAGCAGTGATGAATCTGTTCCAATAAACTGTGCGAAGAGGCACTTGGGTCGACCTTCAAGCCCAATTCGTTGGCTAATGCGGCATGGATTTGTTCAGCTGATAAAGAAGGATTAGGCAAGTAAGCAAACTGGTACTCATCGCTCATTTCATTAAGCAGTTTGCGACAAAGCAACGTTTTACCGGTACCCACTTCGCCACTGACTTTAATAAAACCTTCGCCAGATTTAAGCGCAGTTTGCAGTACCTGTATCGCCTCGTCATGAGGTAATAAAGCCTGATACAAACCCGTGTTCGGCGTTAAACCAAACGGTGCTTGCGAAAGTCCAAAATGTTCCAGATATACTGCCACTTATGCCGCCTAGTTTTCTTCTGGATACCAAGTGTTCAGCAAATCCTGAGACTTCTGTAGCTCAATTTGCCAAGTATCTTCGGTCACCACTGTAGGCTGAATCAAAATTACCAATTCGGTTTTTTTGCTCGATATCGCTTTGTTGGTAAACAACTCGCCCAAGCCAGGAATAGAACCAATAAACGGCACTTTAGAAATAATCTCTTCCTGTTTGGAGCTCATCAAGCCACCAATCACTACCACATCGCCAGAGTTCGCTTTAATAACCGTATCGGTTTCACGAATATCACTTTGGGCTAAGGGCAAATCAAGTTGCTCACTAGAGCTACCAAAGCTAATCACTTTGCGTTGCTCTTTAACTTCTGTCACCGAGGGGTGAACGTGCAGCAGCACTTGCCCGTTATCGTCAATTTGTGGAGTAACATCTAAAGCAACACCCGAGAAAAATGGTGTTAGCTCTACGCTAGGGTTGGTCACTGGGTTGGTGCCCGAGATAGTAGTATTTGATACGTCAGTAACAAAGTACTCGTCGGTACCCACTTTAATAACAGCTTTTTGGTTATTTGAAGCCGTAATGCGTGGGCTAGACAGTACGTTCACATCACCTTGAGTTTGCAACAAACTCACCACCGCTTGAAAGTTGCCATCGGTAACGGTTAATGCGCCACCGCCCCCTAATATTGCACTAATCGCATCACCAGGAATTTGCGAGGTATTGTTAAACAATACTTCTGTTGAGCCAATCACATCACCGGCGTTGGTCCAATCAATACCTTGTTGGTAACCATCACTTAAGGTGACTTCGATGATCTTGGCTTCTAAAATCACTTGACGCTGCAAGTTCCTTTCAGACTTAGCCAAAAAGGTTTTAATGGTACGAATTTCATCTGGAAACGCGCGCACCGTAACCAAACCAGCTTGTGGGCTAACAACTACCATGCGGCCGTCATTGGCGTAAGAGGTATCATTGCCACGATCTCGACGCATACTAATACCGATCATGCCGCGTAAGGTTTCTTCAAGCTCATACCAGAAACGCGTTTCAGTCGCAGACTCAATTTTAGTGCCGTTAAAACTGTCACTCCGATTAGAATTACGGCTGCTGTTATTGTTGTTACTGGAGTTATTACTAGATGAATTGTTATTCGACGAGTTATTCGAAGAATTATTGCTCGAGCTATTATTATCGCTATCGCCACCAGTGATACCACCCGAATTAATGCGGGTGCGGGTATAACCATAACGCTCTAACATTAAGTAGTTAAGTGGAATAGTTTCAATACGCATTCCCGCAGGGTAAACATGTAATATTTTACCGCTACGTTTAACGTCGTAACCATACATGTCAGACACCACATCAATGGCTTCTTTTAAGGTCACTTCTTTGAGTTTTAAGGTAATTTTACCCTCTACGCCCGGATGCATCGCCACGCTAAGAGGAGAACCTTTAATCAAAGCAGGGAAAAAGGTTTTTGCATCCACATTGCGCGCATTTACGTCAAAGCGATGCTCAACTTGAAGCAAGTCCCCTTGCTGCAAGCCAAGTTCTGGCATTAGCTCCGCTTGCACTTCTGCGGGTAACTCTGGCGCTTTTATCGTAGACGGCACTGGTTTTTGCGCTTCAGAGATAGCTTGCTTAGCTTCTACAGGATCAGGCCTAGAGGTGGACTGGCAAGCACTTACCAATACAACGACACAGCCTATAAAAATCCGTTTGATATACATGTATTACTGCCCCTGCCCAGTGACGCGTTTCACTGACACCTTGTCTAATTGAATTCGATACTGCTTATTTGCTCGTGTTAACACTACGTAATCTTGATGCACACGGCTCAAGGTGTAACCTGATATTGATTGTTTTACGCCCACAAAGCGCTGATTAAGAATCGCCCCTGGCTCTTTCCCACCAACAATAATTGCTTGGATACTGGGTAAAGATACCTGCTTGGTGGCACTACTCGTGCTACTGCGACTATTAGGTGGCGCAGTGGGATCACTTAACGGCGCAGCCAACACACTGCTGGTAAGCACTCCACATGAGAGCATTAACGCTAAAAAATGCTTAGCCACTAATAAAATCCTTATTGGTGCTTAAGGTATAAATATCGATAGTAATATCGGCCCTTGGGTACTCAAGCACTTGGTAATCGATAAGTTGCCACAGGAATCGCTGCGGTAACTCTTCAACTACCTGCAAATACTTAACTAAAGGAAAATAGCCACCATTAAGTTTTAATCGAATACCGTGGCGATAAAAATTAAGGCTATCGGCGCTGCTCTCTGCACTACTTAATATCGCTTCAGGCGCTAAAGAATCCATAGAGACCAGCATCAAACCGTCACTTTTTTGCAGCAGTTTTTCCAGTACTTCGGTCATCTGCTCAACAGGGATCAAGCCCGCCTGCTGTAGCTCTAGTTTCTTATCTACTTGTTCTAGCTGAGCGTGTAACTGTAACAACTCAGCTTTAATGTCTTTATTAGGATCTTCGCGCAGTTTCATTTTACTGAATTCAATTAAATCGGCATTTTCAGCGTATTTACGCGTTGCTTCTGCCAACTCTGTTTCGGCTTTATTTTGCTTAATACTGGCGGGTTCTATCCACAGGTAATAACTCGGTAATATAATCACCAACAAGCCGGTAACAAGAATCAATAGGCGTTCTCGTAAACTAAGACCTGCGAAGGTAGCTTGCCACTGTTGCCACTGCTCACTCATTTGGGGCTCCTAATATGCTTTCGCTCTTAGTTGAACCACTTAAACTAAAGTGCAGTTGCTGGTCTTCATCTCTAAATATCTTCAAGCCAGCGAACTGTTGCTGAGACAAATCGGGGTAGGCCTTAAACTGCTTAAGCCATTTAGGCACGGCATCACTGCTGGTTGATTGCCCCGCTAAGGCCATACGACCACGCTGAATATTTATTTCAGTCAGCCATATTTGGCTATCTTCAATAGACGCCAAAGCATTAAGCGATGAAGAAAAGCCGCTGTTTGCATAACCATGTCCTTTAAGGCGCTGGTCTAACAATTGTTTCAATTTTAGCTCTTGTTGCACCAGGCTAACTTCACGCTGCAATCTTGGGTCTAAAGCGCGCTGCTCGATAGCGGCTTTTAGTTTATTAAGCTGTTGTTCTTGTTGATTAAGTAATTGGCGTTGAGCACTCGAGCTTACAACAGCGGAATTGGTTTGCTGTTGCTGCCAAAATCCCCATACCAAAGCTAACACGCCAACAATTACCCAAGATATCACCGCTTGCCTTAGTGAGCCTCGTTCTGGCTTTGGACGAAACTCCTCAACATAAAGGTTAATTCTCGTTTTCACGACAACACCCCTTCTTGTAATGCAGCCAAGGCTGGCAAGTGATAATAGTACTCACTACTTTCAATCGACGAGAGTTCTAATAAATTAACTTTTGGGGTTAGATTTTGCTGTAACTGGCGAGCAATTTCATCACAAAAACGGCTAGGAATCGCCAACTGAATAACGCTAACTTCTGGCAACTTTAGAGTGGCGCTAATGTAGTCTATTGAACGTTGTAGCTCTAAGCTCAAGCTATCAAAGAAAGATTGGGTAAATTCAATTTCTTGCATCTGGCCCAACGCAGAAAAGGCACGTAGCTGACGAGTAAAAGATACTTGCCCTTGGCGAACCACAATAAGTTCTAAATCACCGCCTTTGGGCTGCCATAACAACATTTGGCAACGCTCATTGGCCTCAAGAAAATTAATCGCAGCGAGGCTTTCAATGGTGATGCCTTCAATGGTTAAATCTTGCTGATTCGCCATATTCACCAGCTGCTGAATAATAGGTTTACGAACACACACTACATTGAGCTTTTCACTGGCCATTGGCGCGGCTGGCGCTTCGTAATAATCAACCGCTAAATCCAAGACCTGCTCTGCCACCATGTCTTTAATGGTCCACGGCACTGCCCCCGCCAACTCTTCATCGGCCACTTTGGGTTTTTCTACCTGAAACTGTTGATAATGCGCATTGCCTAGAACAAAAACAATTTGATGGTCGGCACCGAGTTGTGCCTCTTTACATAATGATGCTAACGCTTCTGGCCATTGCTCGATAGAGCTAACCGCCTTCTCAAAGGTTTGCTGTTGGTGATCGGCTAAAACCACAAGATCTGAGCGCAAATAGGCACTGCAACGAGTCTTCGCTGTATTTCTTCGCCAAAACGCTAAACCCATCCCTTTTCCTTTGAGTAATCCATGTAAAATCTACACAAGTAGTCTAAACTTTTCTGTTATTTTTTAAAGCATTGGCCGACAAATATGTGCTAATTCTCAAGATTAACGGCGGTATATCTAGTAACTGTAGATTAGACACTCAAATAACTCATACTTTTCTCACCAAAACGCCACTCTGAGATGATTTAAATGGGCTCTGGCTTGCTAAATAAGAAACCTTGCCCGTAGTGCACACCTAAACGCTGCAAAACACGCCATTCTTCGTTGCGCTCTACACCTACAGCAATAACCTCTACGCGGTCAGCACAACTGGCCACTAATGAGCTCACTGCGAGCTGGTTAACTTGTCGAATCTGAATGTCTCGCACTAAGCTAGTATGCAACTTCAAGTATTCAAGCTTTAACTCGCTAATATATTGAGTACTCACTACCCGCTGCCCCGCTCGCTCCACCGCTAATTTAATGCCCTTTTTATTCAGTGCTTTTAAACGTAGCATTTCGGTGTCATTTAACTGCGATAACTGTATCTCGGGAAACTCTAAGACTAGTTTCTGACACTCTTTGTAAGGGACAGAGAAAACCCACTGCAGCAATTCACGCATCACCGACTGCTTTATTACAGTCGCAATATTCAAGTTAACACTGATAGGCTGGCGAGCGTATTTCACATACTTCATGGCATAAGTTAAGGCATGCTCATCAAAGCTCGCTTGCAAACCGCTTTTCTCCGCCCAAGGTAAAAATACGCCAGCGTTTATCACTTCACCTTGGTAGTCGGTAATTCTGGCTAATAACTCGCGATAACAAACCCGGCCATCTTCATCAACAACATCTTGCTGATAATAATGTAGCCCTTCATTGCTTAAGACATGCTGCAACAGGGTGCGCCAGCGAACCGAACCCTTTCCGGTTTGGGTTGAACTTAATTCGCGAGGTACCACATACCACCCATTGTGGCGCTGCATTTGGGCAACACGCAATGCGTCTTCGGCTTGTTCAATCACTAATTGCGCGCTGTCACCATATTGATAACCAGCAATGCCAATGTAGAAAAAGTCATCCTCGTCCGCCACTTCAGGCAAAGGAATGCGCTCTAGCAGCTTGAGAATGCCCGCCGCTGTATCTTCAGCTTCATCTAAAGTGGAAAGCGGCATTAATAAGGCAAAGGCATCACCACTAAAGCGAGCTAAGTTCACATCTATGTTGCGGCGAGTGTACTGCTTTAATGCATCGGCACTTTGCTGCAAAATAGCATCGCCTTCGTTACGGGCGTACTGGTAATTAACATCATCCATGCCCCGCAAATAAACCAATAGTACCGCGCCGGTGTGTGCGTCGGCATCACCAATTTCCGCTTCTAACTGATTATAGAAATGGGTGCGGTTTGACAACTGAGTGAGCTCATCGACAAAGGCGTGATTACGAATAATACAGTCAAACCGGCTACGCTCTTGGCGTGCTTCTAGTAATTGTGTAATAAGTTGTTCAATGGCTTTACTGGCCGCATTAGGCCATTCCTTGGGACTACCCACTTGGACGTCGCGCAATCGCCCCGCCAATATTTGGTTACCGCGTGTTTGCAGTAATTCTGCACCGAACATAATCTTTTTAAGCCAGCGGAACACCGCAATTAAGCTGAGTGCAACAATCAATACGCCGCCACCAATACCCAACATGGCTTCGGGTTCGTAGGTAAGCTGTTTGAATGGTCGCTCTACCCAAATTTGAATCACAAAATCAGGATGAGCCATTAAGGGGTAACGGTACGACACCAAGCTATTGCTATTGCCGGTATAATTGAGTTCGCGAAAGGTATAAATCACCCCTCCACGGTTAGACACTTCTAATACTTGAATATTATGGGCCCGCAGCCAGTTAGGCAGCCATTGGGCAAACTCGGGCGTTTCGGGTTGAACACTCAACTGGCCATCAATGACCTCAACTACCGAGCGCAACTGGTGCTGCTGCTGATTGAAGGCAAGTTGTCGGAAAGTTAATGCTCCACCTAGCAGCACAAGCAGTACCGCGACTACTACGCAACTAATGGTAAATACAATGATCCGACTAGAGAATTTCATGCAAGGTGTTCCTCACCATCAAGCGCAATGGGCTCTACCATCCTTTGGTTTAGCCATCGCTTGAGTATATCAGTAATTATCGAAATGCTTGGAATCAATACAAAAAAAGACCAGCCTAAGCTGGTCTTTAACTCGACATTTCGAAAAGATTTATGGTCGAAGCATTCTCTCGCCGCGGCTCATGCCACAAACACCACTTCGCACTACTTCCAAAATCTCGGTTGATTGCGCTAAGGTTTTTACACAAGCATCCAGTTTGGCGCTATCGCCACTCAATTGCATGATATACATGCTTGGCGTTACATCAACGATTTGACCGCGGAAAATATCACAAGTTCGCATCACTTCCTCGCGGATTGCTCCAGCCGCACGAACTTTAACCAACATTATCTCACGCTCAACATGCTCAGCTTCGGTTAACTCCGATACTTTAAGCACATCAACCAGCTTGTTTAGCTGCTTGGTGATTTGCTCAATGGTATTTTCATCACCATAAGTGCAAATGCTCATACGTGAAAGGGTTGGATCTTCTGTGGTAGACACGGTTAATGAGTCAATATTAAAACCGCGCTGCGAGAATAAGCCAGTAACACGAGACAGAGCACCAGCTTCGTTTTCTAATAAAACTGAAATAATTCGGCGCATTATGTTCTCTCCGTTTTACTTAGCCACATGTCTTTCATCGCTTCGGTTTTTATTTGCATTGGATAAACGTGTTCTTCAGGGTCAACCATGATGTCCATAAACACGACGCGGTCTTTCATAGAGAAGGCTTTTTCCATGGCAGCATCTAGCTCATCAGGGTGATTCACTTGCATACCTACGTGGCCATAAGCTTCAGCAAGTTTGACAAAGTCTGGCACTGAATCCATGTAAGAATGAGATTGGCGACCATCGTAGAACATTTTCTGCCACTGCTTAACCATGCCTAGCGAGCGATTGTTTAAAGAAACAATTACCACCGGTACGTTGTATTGCAAGCAAGTCGATAACTCTTGAATGTTCATTTGAATAGAACCATCACCAGTTACACAGGCAACCGTAGCATCGGGGAAAGCAAACTTAACCCCCATCGCAGCAGGGAAACCAAAGCCCATGGTGCCTAAGCCACCAGAGTTAATCCAACGGCGAGGCTTATCAAAAGGATAATACAAGGCGGCGAACATTTGGTGTTGACCAACATCAGAGGTGACATAAGCATCACCTTTGGTCACCCGGTACATTGATTCAATCACCTGCTGAGGTTTAATCAAGGTATCGCTTTTTGCATAATCTAAACACTTGCGGCTGCGCCATTCGTCTACCTGAGCCCACCACTCTTTCAAGCTGTCGGCTTCGTTTTTAATGCCTGTTTCTTCAATACATTCCAGCATTTGCTCAATCACTGAATCAACAGAGCCAACGATAGGAATATCGGCACGAATGGTTTTTGATATAGAGGTTGGGTCAATATCAATATGCAAGATAGTCGCGTTAGGGCAGAACTTTTTCACGTTGTTCGTGACGCGGTCATCAAAGCGTGCACCCACTGCAAAAATCACGTCGGCATTGTGCATCGACATGTTGGCTTCATAGGTGCCGTGCATACCCAGCATGCCCACAAAACGAGGGTCGGTGGAGGCAAATGCCCCTAAACCCATCAGGGTTGAGGTAACGGGCATATTAAACAAATCAACCAGCTTGCTAATTTGCTCGCCAGCTTCAGCCATAATTG
Source organism: Agarivorans sp. 2_MG-2023 (assembly GCF_030548085.1). NCBI lineage: Bacteria > Pseudomonadati > Pseudomonadota > Gammaproteobacteria > Alteromonadales > Alteromonadaceae > Agarivorans > Agarivorans sp. 2_MG-2023. The sequence continues at coordinate 9,074 of NZ_JAUORQ010000011.1, read as the reverse complement.
CGCCGCCACCAATGTAAAGCACTGGACGTTCGGCAGCAGCTAAAGCTTTAACTGCCTTTTTAATCTGACCTTTATGACCGGTTAACGTAGGGTTATACGACCGCATGTTAACCGATTTGGGATATTCGTAAGGGAACTTAAGCAGCGGATTCTGCACGTCCTTTGGTAAATCAATAACAACCGGACCCGGGCGCCCTGTAGAAGCGATGTAATAAGCCTTTTTAATCGCGGCAGGGATCTCTTCGGCTTTTTTTACTAAAAAGCTGTGTTTAACCACTGGGCGAGAAACACCGATCATATCGGTTTCTTGGAAGGCATCTTGGCCTATCAAGCCAGTAGGCACTTGGCCGGATAACACCACCAAAGGGATTGAATCCATATAGGCGGTAGCGATACCGGTGATCGTGTTTGTAGCACCGGGACCAGAGGTCACCAATACTGTACCTACTTCGCCAGTTGCGCGCGCATAGCCGTCGGCCATATGTACAGCGGCTTGCTCATGTCTAACCAAAACATGCTCAATATCACTGCTGTCAAATAGCGCATCGTAGACATCTAATACTGAGCCGCCAGGGTAACCAAAAATATGTTTAACACCCTGGTCCTGCAAACAGCGGATGACCATTTCGGCGCCGGATAACTTCTCCATGTTCAAGCCTCCAGGCTTTATTTATTTTAATTGTTGGGGATAACTCTTGTTATGTTGCGGGAAATTGGACTTATAATCCTGTCTTCCAAGGCTAGCACTTTAACGTTTCTTGCCCCCTAGCGTCTACGCTTTTGTCTAGTCTTTCTGCTCTTTTAAGCAGCTCATCCTATAAAAAATCTCAAGCAGGATAGAGCTTCAACAGACTATTCCCCCAAACAAGCAATAAAAAACCGGATGATAAATAGATATCACCCGGTCACTTAGCGCTACACACAAGCATCATTATCACTTAATAGAATCATGCTCTTCTGTTAGCCAAATCTGTTGTTCTGGATCGGCATCTTCACTTAGCGAGATGCTTACTCCCATATCGTATAATTCTTGTAAGGTCATGTTATTGGCTAAGTCCATGACCTGGCCGTCTTCATTAGTAAAACGCATACTCACTCCTTGTAGGCTCATCCCGACACTTTAATTTTAGTCAAAGATTCAGCGCTTGGGGCTCGGTCACTCATGATATTCGCCATGAGCAACTGGCTAGCCGCAGGGTAGCTCACTTGCTGCCACATATCTTTAGCCATTGCTTCAAGGTTTTGCCACTGGTCTTTCTTGATATAAGTCGCCAGCAACTCGGCAACATTGGGGTAATAAACCGGCTCAGCTTGATCCATCTGTAACCATGAATCCAATTGATAAGGTTCTAAGCTCTCAGCTACATGGGCTAAACCTAAGCTTTGCAGGGTATAGGCATTGGTCACTTGCTCGAATTGGCCAAACAGCGGTTTAACTAGCAATTTTTTGCCAGCAGCCATTGCTTCCGAAGGTAACTCAAAACCGGCATTACAAAACACCCCAGCACATGCGCGAAGATTGTCTAAAAACTCGTTGCGACTTATTGGCTGTAGCTGAATATTTCCATCCGATACTGGATGCTTTATCTCAGGATGAAAACACACAAATTGATGACCCGTAAATCGCTTCAACAAGGGCAGTATTTGATGCAAAGACTCAAACGGTAAATACACTAAAACCTTTCCGTTATTGCTTATGTTTTCTAACGTTTCCACCAGTGGCGGCACAATGGTCTGCTTAAAGTCGGCCCAATGTACACCCAGGTTGTACTTGCAGGGCGCAAAGTTGCGTACTAAACGACGATTCCAAAAGCCCATTTCTTTAGTAGGAATATCATGCAAGAACGCAGCTTGGTGAGAAATAGAAAGGCTATCTACACCTTGTTGCTTGGCAGCCCATGCACTTACTGGCTCAAAATCGTTAATCAATAGATCGTAAGATGACAAATCGAGCGCTTTCACATCTTGGGCAAACTGCCTTAATGACAAATCGTGAAACGTCGCCCATTTGTTCACACGCCCACCTTTATGGTGAAAACTCACTCCCTTCACCTTGCGATAGCGGCCAAACTCAGGAACATCTGGCATTTCACCTTCGCGACCAGACATAAGTACATCAACCTGTATACCTTGTTGCTTTAAGGCCAAGCAAAGCAAACGCGCACGAGTAATATGGCCATTACCTGTACCTTGAACACCGTAAAGAATTCGCATTTTTCTTAACCTAATTGATGCTGTAAACGATAAACAAACCTAAACTTGCTCCGGCGATAACATCACTAATGAAATGCACACCAAGCAATACTCGCGAGCAAGCCACTAAACTTGCCCAGGTAAATGCAATGCCAGACCAGCAGGGAAAAATTTGGGCGATACTTCCGGCCATGACAAAGGCGCCAGCACTGTGTCCTGATGGAAAGCTAAAGCGATCGGAAGGGCAGATAAATACCGGTAGTGACTTGGGGCGGTCTCTGCGAAATACTTGCTTAAGCACCAAGTAGCACATCAGCTCAATAACAAAGGCAGGTAAAGCAAGGCTCAAAAATGGGCCGGCAAATGGAGTGAATGCGATAATCCCGCCAAATAAGGCGTAGTAATAACCATCGCCGGAATGAGAGACCACCCGCGCTGCCTTAGCCACTTGCGCATTAAAGCGGTGGCCTAAACATGTGGCTGATATTGCATAATCCCACTGGCTCAATCGTTGTAACATACCAAGCTCCTTCCTGTGCTTTTCCACAGACTGGATAATTTGCTTTACCGCTAAATGAAGGTAACTTGACAAAACCATGACAACGTTCAGCTTAGTGATAACTTACACACTTAGAAGAACCTTACGAAGTAGGTGGATTAAGGGGACTTGAAGAGTTAATGACTAATGACAGTATTTTTCCATCAAGGTTGAAACAAGGCTTCTCCATGAACAACTTGTTTAGCGATATTGTCATCTAACAACGCGTAAACACTCATAGTGTGGGCTAATTGATCCGCAGAAATACCTCGCCAAGCACGTAATGGCGAATAAGGTGCTCTAAATATTGGCTGCATAGCTGCCACCACCTGCTCAGAAAAACGCGGTTGTTTTCGCTTTCCAAGCAAAGGCCCCGGTCGAAAAGCAATAAAGCGTTGAAAACCTAGCTGAGCCAGTTGGTTTTCAAGTTCGCCCTTCAGCCGCAAATAATGTGACAGTGAATGTGCGTTTGCTAGATACGAAGAGATAAGCAAGCAATCGTTAACACCATTGCCTTTGGCCAATGTGGCGAACGCTAGCGGTAGCTCCAAATCAATCTTACGCATCGCCGCTTTGCTGCCTGCTTGGCTAAGTGTAGTGCCTAAACAAATAAACAAACTATCGCCTTCAATGTCTGCTTGCCACTGTGGCATCTCAGCAAAATTAACCACGTGCTCACGCAGTTTGTCATCAGACACATTTAAGCTAGAGCGAACAAATACCACTACTTTGTGCCACTGCTCACTAGCCAGAAGTTGCGTCACTAATTGCTGCCCCACCAAACCAGTAGCGCCAATTACAATTGCTGTTTTTGTCACGCTTATTACTCCTATTAATTTGTCGTTGAGTCACTGGCTCTATTTTTACTTAGCCGTTAAGATGTCAGCTTGCTAAAATAGCCGATATATTGTGCGCCTCGCATTCAATAACTAATAATAAACCTAATCACTATAACGTGCAGTTAGGCAAACACAGATAACATAGACAAGGATTAATGAATGTCTGACCTAGTCAAAATTTTTGATACCACCCTTCGTGACGGCGAACAAGCCTTAGCAGCCAGCTTAACGGTTAAAGAAAAGCTGCAAATTGCATTCGCCTTAGAACGTTTAGGCGTAGACATTATGGAAGTGGGCTTTCCTATCTCTTCCCCTGGCGATTTTGACTCAGTACAAACCATTGCTCGAGAGATTAAAAACTCCACTGTCTGTGCATTATCTCGCGCACTACCAAAAGACATTGATGTCGCCGCCGAGGCACTAAAAGTCGCTGAAGCCTTCCGTATTCATACCTTTATCTCTACATCAACCGTGCACGTAGAAAGCAAACTTAAACGTAGCTTTGACGATGTATTGGATATGGCAGTAAAAGCAGTAAAACACGCGCGTAACTATACCAACGACGTTGAATTTTCTTGTGAAGATGCCGGACGCACCCCTATTGATAACCTTTGCCGCATGGTTGAAGCCGCGATTAAAGCCGGCGCTACCACGGTAAATATTCCAGATACCGTTGGTTACACGCTTCCTAGCGAGTTTGGTGGCATTATTAGCAACCTATTTAATCGCGTACCTAATATTGACCAAGCCGTTATATCGGTTCACTGTCACGATGATTTGGGTTTATCGGTAGCTAACTCTATTGCGGCAGTGCAGCAAGGCGCTCGCCAAATAGAATGTACCTTAAACGGGATTGGCGAACGTGCAGGCAACTGCTCACTCGAAGAAGTAGCCATGATCATCAATACTCGTAAAGATCAACTTGGCGGTTTAACCAGCAATATTAAGTCTCAAGAAATTTACCGCGCGAGTCAGTTAGTCAGTCATTTGTGCAACATGCCAGTACAAGCTAATAAGGCCATCGTTGGCAGCAACGCCTTTTCACACTCTTCAGGCATTCACCAAGATGGCATGTTGAAGAATGAAAATACTTACGAAATCATGACACCCGAGAGCATTGGTTTAAACAAAAACAGCTTAAACCTTACCTCTCGCTCTGGTCGCCACGTAATCAAACACCGCATGCAGGAGTTAGGCTACAGCGAAGACGATTACGACTTAAATGAGTTATACGAGAGCTTTTTAGCACTCGCAGATCGTAAAGGCCAAGTCTTTGATTATGACTTAGAAGCCTTAGTATTCTTTAATAACTTACAAGATGAATCAGAGCATTATCGATTAGAGTACTTAAGTGCTCAAAGTGGTTCTGATGTGGTTTCGACCGCTACCGTTAAGCTTATCGCCGGTGAAGAGACAATACTCGAAGCCTCTACCGGGAATGGTCCAATCGATGCAGCCTACCGTTGCCTACGTAAAATAACCGGCTACGACATTAAAATTGACGACTACACCATTGAAGCCGCTGGCGGTGGCACAAGTGCTGCGCAAAAATCAGATATAAAAGATGCACTTGGTAAAGCTGATATTGTGGCAAACTACCAAGGCCGTAAATATCACGGCATGGGCCTAGCCACCGACATTGTTGAAGCTTCGGCTAAAGCCTTTGTCCACGTATTGAATCATATTCATCGCGCAGAACAGGTCGCTAAACAGAAACAATCTAAACTAGGCTAATAGTATTAAATCAGCCGGAGTAACAATGAAAAAAGGATTAATTCACTTACTCATTATCTCCGGCTTGATGAGTGCATTTTCTCAAGCAGAACAGCTGAGCTTTGATAGAAATGCAGGCAATTACAACTACCTCTGGAACGATCAACAAGGTAAGCAACAACAAATAGGCTTTAGCTTACTCAACTATCCACACCACCTCACAAAGTTTACTCAGTATCGCCCTCAACATGCTCAGCAATATGTACTCTCTCAGCTAAAAAGCAGCCTAAGCAACATAGACCCTAAACAAGCACGAGTAACCTTTAATACTCAAAACAACCAACTCTCTTATCAGCTGCAGGGCAATGACCAAGCACTATTAAAAGAAATAAATACTCAACTACATCAAGACATTGAACAGCATTACCAAGACTATTTAAACCAACAATACTTTGTAGAACAACGTACCGTGGATGGTTCAATAGGAATTATGCCAGACCATAACCGTTTGGCTAAAGAGAGCGCCGAATATCTCACAAGTTGGTTAAACAGCAGCTTAAATGCTCTAGGGGACAAGGAAAGTAGCCCTAGGGAAGTCACTAATTATTTACTGGGGTTTGTACAATCTATTCCTTACAACCAACTACGTTCAAAAGACAATCTACGTGGTGCTGGTTACCTCACCCCAATTCAAGTTATTCGTAATAATGTAGGCGACTGCGATAGTAAATCAACGTTGATTGCTAGCGCCCTGAAAACTGCTTTTCCAAGGCTAGATATTGCCATTGTTTATGTGCCAAATCATGCTTTGATTGCTTTGGCCATTCCAGCAAGAGCTAGTGATGAAACCGTGGAGATAAGAGGTAAGAAATTTGTACTTGCTGAACCCACTGGGCCAGCGTTGTTTCAATTAGGGAAAATAGCAAAAAGCAGTTCCCAGTACATCCATTCAGGGCTTTATACCTATCAACGAATGGACTGGGAACCCCCAAAGTTTAAGAGAGTGAAGTAAACTCAACAGCGTAATCAATATCGCCTTCAGCTATACAACGTACCACTTTGCCCTTAGCACTAAAAGGTGCAACACCTTGACCACTTAAGGCGACTTCAACGTCATCGCCTAAGGCCAGTTTTACATCTTTTAAACTAATCCCCATGCCAGTAGCACTTAAGTCTTTACACAAACCCGAATAGCTTTGCTGGCCAACCCAGATACGTAACTCTGCATCAATTAGCATACGGTGAAATGCGCGCTTGTTTTCGTCTCCAATCATCTTTTACCTTCTATAGTTTTTCTTCTGCAAACGAGGCTAAACGGCTCCTCACTACGCCATTTAAGTAAACATTTGCACTTCCTTCAAAATCTTTAAAGCGCTCAACAATGTAAGTTAGCCCTGAGGTCACTGCCGACAAGTAATTGCTGTCAATTTGCGCTAAGTTACCACAGCATACCAATTTGGTTCCTTCACCGCAGCGAGTAATAATGGTTTTGAGCTGGGAAGCTGTTAAATTTTGACACTCATCCAAAAAGACAAAGGAATTTTGAATACTCCGTCCACGCATAAAGTTAACGGATTTGAACTGGATGTTGGCCTTTTCCATAATGTAATTCATTGAGCCTGACATCGATTCATCGTGTTTGTGCAGCACTTCCAAAGTATCAGTAATCGCTGCCAGCCAAGGGGCCATTTTCTCTTCTTCAGTACCGGGTAAGAAACCAATCGATTCAGCGATTTCAGGGGTATTTCGAGTAACAATAATCTTGTCGTAGATCCCTTTTTCTACCACCATCTCTAAAGCAGCAGCCATTGCCAGCAATGTTTTACCACACCCGGCAGGGCCAGTAAGAATGACCAAATCGATACTTGGGTCGAGCAAGGCATCAAACGCCATACCTTGATAGATATTCTTAGGATGAACACCCCAAGCATGTTTGGCCATCAGCCGTTCATAACCTAAGTCTAATAGCTCGACCTTTTGTTCATCCTTTTTTACAACTCGCGCAGCAAAACTTTCGGTATCATCCACAATGTATTGATTCACATAACATGGGCCTAGGATCTCAGCATCAATAACATGGTGGGTATCTCGACCTTCAGAGCTGCTTTCACAGTCTTTAACGCGCCCCCAAAAGCTACCTTCAAACTCTACAAAGCCCTTAGCTAATAAGCGAATATCATCTATCAATTGATCGGTACGATAGTCTTCAACAAGTTCTAGGCCGGCTCCTTTAGCCTTTAAGCGCATATTAATGTCTTTAGTAACAAGAACCACCTTTCGCGGGGCGTGCTTTTCTTGCAAATAGATAGCCGCATTAATAATACGGTTGTCGGGTTCATCAGCAGTAAAGTTTTGCTGGTCTTTTTCTAAAGCATGATCCGCAAAAATGGCGACTTTACCACTAGCTTGATTATCAGCTTCATTTTTAAGGTTAATACCATTAACAATTTCTTCTGGAGACGCATCGGCAAAGACATCCTCTAGAGAGCGAATAGCTACTCGAGCATCGCGACTTACGTCTTTTTGCCTATCTTTAATTCGGTCTAATTCTTCGAGTACCGTCATCGGGATGACAACATCGTGTTCTTGAAATGAGTAAATAGCGAGGGGTTCGTGCAGCAGCACATTAGTGTCGAGAATGAACAGTTTACTTGGAGCGTTATTTTCCATATTTGCCCTCCATAGGCCAACAGGCGATGTGAGAAGTATTGCAAACGTTCATCCTCAGGCTAAATCATCCTGATCGGCATTACAAACATTTCATCTAATAGAAATATCGACTGCTTATATTTCAAACAACTGAGTCTTTTGTCACGATTTGTTAATAATGACTAATCTTCGTGTAATCAGCGGTGTATATTCAAAGCACGTTAACTCATGGACTATATAATTTGGATCAGGCTCAACAAGCACAACACGACTCCTTAACGGCGGGGAAAATGCTATCAGCTCTATTTTGTATCATCATAGGCATAGTAATGCTTATGTCTAAAGATGAAGCAATAAGCTATTTAGCAATAGAATCAAATCTTGAAAGAGCAACCGGAAAGATAGGTCACTTAGATAGCCATAAGCACGGTGTCGATATCAGGGTAAGTTATATTTTCGCAGCAACTAGCGGCGATAAAATTAAAGGGGATAGCAAAATCCTAAAAAGTGACGACAATTCATACATTCAAGGTGATGACGTGAGTATCGTGTACTCTAGTTGGTTTCCAGCATTTAACGAAGAAGTCACCGCTCATGGCCAAAATCAGGGAAATGTTTACATTTTTCTATTTAGTCTTCTAGGGATAATCATCAGTGGTTTCCACTTTATTAGATGTTCGCTAATCCAATTACAGATTAAACAGAAATCTGATCTCCAACAATACCAAAACAGTTAGTTTTTTGTCTTTACCATAATTTAGGTTTTACGCTTTTCTAAGGAGCAACAGCTGATCTGCTATCAACTAGTTTACTGGTAAGTAGGCTTAACCGTAGCTGTAACGTTTTACACATAAAGTGCCACATTTCTTACAGCTAAATCTGCACACAATATTAGCGAGTACTAAATCGCAGGCAATAAAAAAGCCCGCTCATTGAGCGGGCTTAGTATTTGGCGCCTGGCGGTGGAACAGGTGCGCAGCATAGCGGCTTCCGCTTCGGCCTAAAAAAGCACGCTTTTTCCTGGCGGCCTTCGCCCTACTTGAAAGTAGCCCACTTTATTTTGTCCAATAAAAAACCCCACTGTCTTGCGACAATGGGGTCATCTAATAAGAGCCTGGCGGTGACCTACTTTCACATGGGGA